>JAUNTL010000045.1 GCA_030538705.1 Paracoccus sp. (in: a-proteobacteria)
CGTCCGCGTCAAAGAGGCGCTCGAGGATCCGCGCCGCCTGCTGATGGATCTGTAAGACCAGACTGCGCCGCCCCCCGGCCAACGGGGGCGGCGCGCTTTGCTGAAAGGACTGCGACCCATGCGCCTGCCCGCCCTCACCCTGCCGCTGCTGATCGTGACCGCACCCTTGGCCCATGCGGCTGACCCTGCTGCGGTCGAGGCCGCGTTTAAATCCGCAGCCAGCCAGTGGCTGATCCTGCGATCCTGCACCGCACCCACGACGACAGCGCAAACCGATCTGTCGCCCTTGCTACGACACGAATACGATCAGGCCCTGACGCGGGTGCAGGAGGCGGGGCTGGACACCGCCCCCTATGCCCGCTTTGCGCCGGAACAGCAGATCGTGCCCGACAGCACGACGCTGGGCGAGTTGCGTCAGCTCTGTGCGGATTGGCAAACGGTCCATTTCAACTTCAGCCGGTATATGGGCGCGGTTGAATTGCGCGACCAGCTTGACGCAGCCCTTGCCGCGCCCCCGCCCGCCGACTGACCGGCCGGCCCGGCCAAAACCCAATTCCGCGCGAAACCCGCAGCTTGCGCGCCGCGTTCCACCCATGACAGTTTCCGACAGACAAACCGGAGGACCGATATGCAGATGATCGCCCATTACCGCCTGACCGGCGGCTTTGCCACATTCAAGACCGCCTTTGACGCCGATGCCGAGGATCGGGGCAATAACAGCCTGAACCTGTTGCAGCTGTGGATGGAAAGCGACAGCAGCGCATGGGCGCTGTATCAGGTGGCCGATGCCAAGCGCGCGCGGGCCTATCTGGACGGGGCGGCTGGCGTGTTCAACAGCCAGGCCGGCGTCTCGGATGCCAGTTTCCACATGGTGCAGACCGCCTGATGCACCGCCCGCGCCGGATGATGCGGCGCGCGCTGACCGGGGTATTGGTGGCGGCTGCGCTGATCGCCGCTCTGCCGCTTTATACCCATGCGATGCGGGGCGCGCATGGCACGCCCCCCGCCATGGCCCCCGCGCATTTGCAGGCCGATCAGGTCATCGTGGACAAGCCCGCCCGCCGCCTTGATCTGCTGCGCGAGGGCGCGGTGATCCGCAGCTATACCGTCAGCCTTGGCTTTCAGCCGCAGGGCCACAAGACCCGCGAAGGCGACGGCCGCACGCCCGAGGGCGATTATGTGCTGGACTGGCGCAACCCGCGATCCGTGGCGCATCTGTCGCTGCATATCAGCTACCCCGATGCCACCGACCGCGCAGCGGCAGCTGCGCGCGGCGAGGCACCCGGCGGCGCCATCATGATCCACGGGCTGCTGAACGGCTGGGGCTGGCTGGCGCCCTTGCATCACCTGCGCGACTGGACGGATGGCTGTATCGCCGTGACCAATGCCGAAATGCGCGAAATCTGGTCGCTGGTCCCCGACGGCACCCCCATCCGCATCGACGGCTGACGCCCGCGAACCCGCTTGGCCTTGGCGCGCGGCGGGGTTATGTGGGGGAAACGCCGCCATATCACGAGGCCCGCCATGACCGCCGAACTGACCGCCCTTGCACTTGCCGCGATCCTGCAAGCCGTCCAGATCGCCCTTGCCGGCTGGTCCCAGCACCGCGACGATCTCGATGACTGGAACGTCGGCCCGCGCGACCGCGCGCCGCAGTTCTCGCCCCTGACCGGGCGGCTGCGGCGCGCGGTCGATAATCATTTCGAGGGGCTGGCTTTTTTCACCATCGCCGTGGTGGTCGTCACTCTTGGGGGCGCTGCGGGCACACTCACCGCGATCTGTGCATGGGCCTATCTGGCCGCGCGCCTCCTCTATATCCCGGCCTATGCCTTTGGCTGGACGCCTTGGCGCTCGGTCATCTGGTTCGTCGGATTTTCGGCCACGATGGCAATGCTGCTGACGGCCCTCATGGCATCTTCTGTCTGAAAATATCCCGCGGGGGTCCGGGGGCGCGAAGCCCCCGGCTGCGGCAAAAGAAAAGGAACCGCATATGTATGACCTTATCGTGATCGGTGCCGGCCCCGGCGGCTATGTCTGCGCCATCCGCGCGGCCCAGCTTGGCCTGAAAACCGCCGTGGTCGAGGGGCGCGACACGCTGGGCGGCACCTGCCTGAATGTCGGCTGCATCCCGTCCAAGGCGCTGCTGCATGCCAGCCATATGCTGCACGAGGCCGAGCATAATTTCGCGCGTATGGGCCTGATCGGCGCGGCGCCATCGGTCGATTGGAACGCGATGCTGGGCTATAAGGCCGAAACGGTCGAGGGCAACACCAAGGGCATCGAATTCCTGTTCAAGAAGAACAAGATCGACTGGATCAAAGGCTGGGCCGAAATCACCGCGCCGGGCAAGGTCAGGGTCGGCGACGATACCCATGAGGCAAAGAACATCGTCATCGCCACCGGCTCAGAGGTTGCCCCGCTCAAGGGGGTCGAGGTCGATAACGCCGCCGGTGTGATCGTCGATTCAACCGGCGCGCTGGCGCTGCCGGCGGTGCCGAAGTCCATGGTCGTGATCGGCGCCGGTGTGATCGGGCTGGAACTCGGCTCGGTCTATGCCCGCCTTGGCGCCGAGGTCACGGTGATCGAATATCTCGACGCGATCACCCCCGGCATGGATGCGGAAATCCAGAAACAGCTGCAAAAGACCCTGCAAAAGCAGGGGCTGAAATTCATCCTCGGCGCGGCCGTCCAGTCGGCCGCAACCAAAAAGGGCAAGGCCAGCGTCACCTACAGGCTGCGCAAGGACGACAGCGAGTCCACGATTGACGCCGATGTGGTCCTGCTGGCGACCGGCCGGCGGCCCTATGTCGCGGGGCTTGGGCTGGAATCAGCGGGCGTTGCCCTGACTGATCGCGGGCAGGTCGCGGTGGACAAGCACTGGCAGACCAATATCCCCGGCATCTATGCGATCGGCGATGCCGTTCCCGGCCCGATGCTGGCACATAAGGCCGAGGATGAGGGCGTCGCGGTCGCCGAGGTCATCGCCGGCCGCGCCGGGCATGTGAATTACGACGTCATCCCCGCGGTCATCTACACCTCGCCCGAAGTTGCGTCGGTCGGCCTGACCGAGGCCGCCGCAAAGGAAAGCGGGCGCAAGATCAAGATCGGCAAGTTCCCGTTCATGGGAAATGCGCGCGCCAAGGCCATGTTCATGGGCGACGGCTTTGTCAAACTGATCGCTGACGCCGAAACCGACCGCGTGCTTGGCGCCCATATCATCGGCCCGAATGCCGGCGAAATGATCCATGAAATCTGTGTCGCTATGGAGTTCGGCGCCTCGGCCGAGGATATCGCCCTGACCTGCCACGCCCATCCGACGACCTCGGAAGCCGTGCGCGAGGCCGCCATGGCATGCGGTGACGGCGCGATTCATGTGTGATATAGCCTGACCCTGTAACCAGACGCCGCACAAGCGGGAACAAGGGGCAGACAGATGATCGGGCGACGTGGAATACTGATGTTGGGGCTGGGGGGCACGGCCCTGCTGGCCGGTTGCGGCGGCGGCTCGGACCGCCGCCTTAACCTGGTCGAGCCGAGGGGCATGCCGACCGGGCCGATGCCGCCCGGTCAGGGACCGGATGGTCTCTATGCCAATGAAACACCCGAGCTGCGGCGCAGGATCAACTATTGGGCGCAGCATCACGGCGTTCCCGTCGGCCTGGTCCACCGGGTCATCATCCGCGAAAGCCGTCACCGGCCCGGCGCGCGCAACGGTCCCTATTACGGGCTGATGCAGATCCTGCCGCAGACCGCGCGGACGATGGGTTATCGTGGTCCGGCCGAGGGACTGCTGAATGCCGATACCAACCTGCAATATGCGGTGAAATATCTGCGCGGCGCCTATATCGTGGCCGACCGCAACCATGATGCGGCGGTCCGCTGGTATGCGCGCGGCTATTATTACGAAGCCCGGCGCAAGGGGCTGCTGAAAGAAACCGGGCTGCGCGCCTGATGATGCGGCGCTGGCGCGCCCTGCTGGCGGTGCTGGTGGCACTTGCCGGCGCACCGGCCTGCGCCGGTGACAGCGGGGGCGACAGCGGGGACGGCCCGGACGCGCTGTTCTTTCGCATCGGCAACGGCTCGACCGCGGGGACATATTACCCGATCGGCGGGATCATCGCGGCGGCCATCTCGAACCCGCCCGGCGGCACCGCCTGCGCCGATGGCGGCGCCTGCGGCGTGCCGGGGCTGCTGGCCTCGGCGGTCGCTACCGCCGGCTCGGTCGCCAATGTCGAGGCCATCGGGCGCGGCACATTGGAATCAGGGTTTGCACAGGCTGATGTCGCCTATTGGGCGCAGACAGGAACCGGCAATTTCGCCGGCCTTCCGCCCATCGAAAACCTGCGTGCGATTGCCCGGCTCTATCCCGAGACGCTGCATATCGTCGCCCGTGCCGATGCCGGGATCGCCTCGGTGGCAGATCTGCGCGGCAAGCGTGTCTCATTGGACGAACCGGGTTCGGGCACGCTGGTCGATGCCCGTCTGGTGCTGGACGCCGCGGGGCTGGGGGATGATGATCTGATCCTGTCGCATCAGCCGGCGGCGCGGGCGGCGGTGGCGCTGCGCGACGGGCGGCTGGACGCGTTCTTTTTCGTCGGCGGCTGGCCTGCGCCAGCGATCAGCCAGCTTGCCGGGCAGACCGATATCACACTGGTCCCGATTGACGGGGCCGTGGCCGCGCGGCTGATGGAGGAGAGTGCATTCCTGACCCAGGACAGGCTGCCCCAGACCGCCTATCGCGGAATGGCGGCACCGGTCGACACGCTGTCGGTCGGCGCGCTCTGGCTGACCTCGGCCGAGCAGCCCGAGGCGCTGATCCATGCGATCACGCGGGTTTTGTGGAATGACAACACGATGCGCCAGTTGCACTATGCCCACCCCGTCAGCCGCCTGATCGAACGCGACCGCGCGCTTGAAGGCATCGCCATCCCCTTGCACCCCGGGGCAGAACGCTATTACCGCGAGGCCGGTCTCATCGACCGCTGATGCCGCCGGGCTTGCAAGCGCGGCCCATCCGCGTCACTTTCTCCGCGACAGCCAAGGAGAACCCGCATGATCCCCAAGACCCAGTCCGAGCATACCCGCCGCCTTTGCGGCCTTGCCCCGGTCATCCCGGTTCTCGTGGTCGCAGATGCGGCGGACGCCGCGCCGCTGGCCGAGGCGCTGATCGGCGGCGGTCTGCCGGTGCTGGAGGTCACATTGCGCACGCCCGGCGCGCTTGACGCCATCCGGGCGATGGCACGGGTTGCGGGCGGACATGTGGGCGCGGGCACGGTGCTGACGCCCGAGCAGGTTTACCGGGCCAAGGACGCCGGCGCCGCCTTTGCCGTCGCCCCGGGCGCGACCGATACGCTGATCCGCGCCTGCGAGGATGCGTCACTGCCGCTGCTGCCCGGTGCCATCACCGCGTCCGAGATCATGCAGGCCGCAGAATACGGCTATGACATGCTGAAGTTCTTTCCCGCCGAGACCTCGGGCGGGGCGGCGGCGATCAAGGCGCTTGCGGGGCCATTGCCGCATATTCTGTTCTGCCCGACGGGCGGGGTGACGCCACAAAATGCCGGCGCCTATCTGGCCTTGCCGAATGTCGCCTGCGTCGGATCAAGCTGGATCGCGCCGGCTGACGCCGTGGCCGCAGGTGACTGGGCCGGGATCAGGGAACGTGCCGGCGCGGCCGCACGGTTGCGGCAGGGCTGAGATGCGCGACCCCGCCGAACCTGCACCGGGCGCGACGGCGCCCCAACCGGCAGTGCCGGATGAAAACGCGCCGGCCGGGCGCGCGGATATGCCAGCGGCGCCGGGCGATCCCGCATCTGGCGCGTCGACGGCCCCCGCAGGCGCGCCGGTCGGAACGCCCCCGGCCGGGGGCGACCCGCCGGGGGCGGATATGCGCCGTGCCTGGCATAATGTCATCGTGCTGGTTGCCGCGCAGGCGCTGCTTGGCGCGCAGATGCCGATCATCTTTACCGTCGGCGGGCTGGTCGGCAAGATGCTGGCACCTGATCCCTGCCTTGCGACGCTGCCGCTGTCGATGGTCGTGCTTGGCTCTGCCATCAGCGCGCGGCCGCTTTCTGGTTTCATGCAGCGCCACGGGCGGCGTGCCGGGTTCCAGCTGGCCGCGATCTTTGGCGCCGGGGGTGCGGCACTGGCGGCAGCGGGGCTGTATTACGGGTCGTTCGGGCTGGTCCTCGCCGGTTCGCTGATGACCGGTATCTATATGGCGGCGCAGGGCTTTTTCCGCTTTGCCGCGACGGATACCGCGCCGGCCGATTTCCAGCCCCGCGCGATCAGCTTTGTCATGGCGGGCGGGCTGGCCTCGGCCTTTGTCGCGCTTGGCCTGATGCAATTGACCGACGGGCGGCTGGGCATTCCGTTTCTGGCCGGCTATCTGGTGATCATCTTGCTGAACCTGATCGGGATCGCCTTGTTCCTGGCGCTCGACATCCCGCGCGCCGCGCCGCGCGCAGCCGGTGCCCCGCCGCCCCCGCAGGGCCGCCCGATGCGCGAGATCATGCGCGATCCGACCATCGTTGTCGCGATGGTCTGCGCAATGGTCTCATATGCGCTGATGAACCTCATCATGACCTCGACCCCGCTGGCCATGGCCGGCTGCGGATTCGAGGTCAGCCAGTCCTCGCAGGTTGTCACCGCGCATGTGCTGGCGATGTTTCTGCCGTCATTCTTCACAGGCCATCTCATCAACCGTTTCGGCGCACCCGCCATCGTCGGTCTGGGCCTCATGATCCTGACCGCGGGCGGGGCCGTCGCACTGAGCGGGGTCGAGCTGGAGCAGTTCTTTGGCGCGCTGATCCTGCTGGGCGTGGGCTGGAACTTTGGCTTTATCGGCGCCACCGCGATGCTGACACAGGCCCACCGCCCCGAAGAGCGCGCCCGCGTGCAGGGGATCAACGATCTGGTCGTGTTCAGCGGGGTGTTTCTTGCCTCGCTGTCATCGGGGTTTTTGCTGAACTGTTCAGGTGCAGGCACCGCCGAAGCAGGTTGGGGCGCGGTCAACCTGGCAATGCTGCCATTTCTGGTCCTGGCCGGGGCGGCGCTGATCTGGCTGCGGCTGCGCCCGAAAGAGACGGCATAGAGCGGGGCCGGGGAAGAAAACCCCGGTCCCCGCCGCGCATGCCATCGGGCGCGCGGTCTTTTCAGGATGCGCCCTGCATCGCACGGATCGCCGCCGCCAGCGCCCGGGTCGAGGGGTCATGCGCGCCGGCCATGGGCGCATCATCACTGTCCAGCAAAGGCGCAACCGCAAGCGCCAGTTCCTTGCCCAGTTCGACCCCCCATTGATCAAAGCTGTTGATCCCGAGGATGACCCCCTCGGTAAAGACGCGATGCTCATAAAGCGCGATCACCTGTCCCAGCGTAAAGGGCGTCAGCTGCGGCAGCAGCAAGGTGACAGAGGGTCGGTTGCCGGGAAATACCCGGTGCCGGGCCTGACGTTCCAGTTCGGCCCCGTCCAGACCCCGCGCCGCCATCAGCGCGCGTGCCGTATCCAGATCGCGGCCCCGCATCAGCGCCTCTGACTGAGCCAGGCAATTGGCCAGCAGCAGCCGGTGCTGGTGGTGCAGATGCGGCTCATGCCCGCGCGCGGCGGCGATGAATTCGCAAGGCACGATCTGCGTGCCCTGATGGATCAGCTGATAGAATGCGTGCTGGCCGTTCGTGCCCGGCTCGCCCCAGACGACCGGCCCCGAGGGCATGTCCAGCCCACCCCCGTCCATCGCCACGCCCTTGCCGTTCGATTCCATTTCAAGCTGTTGCAGATAGGCCGGCAACCGCGCCAGCCGGTTGTCATAAGGCAGCACGGCACGCGTCGGGTAACCACAGATCTGATGATGCCATATCCCCGTCAGCGCCAGCATGACGGGCATGTTCGCGGCCAGCGGGGCCGTACGGAAATGGTCATCCATCGCCGCAGCCCCGCGCAGAAACCCGGCAAAACCTGCCGGCCCGATGGCGATCATCAGCGCCAGCCCGATCGGTCCCCAGACCGAATAGCGCCCGCCGACCCAATCCTCGAAACCAAAGACGCGGGCCGGGTCGATGCCCCATTCGCCGGTGCGGTCCGTGGCCGAGGACAGCGCCGCGAACTGGGCCGCCGGATCATCCACCCCGGCCGCCATCCAGTCCCGCGCGGTGGCGGCATTGGTCATCGTTTCGATGGTGGTAAAGGTCTTGGACGCGACGATGATCAGCGTCCGCGCGGGGTCCAGCCCTGCCAGCGTATCAGCGATATCGGCCCCGTCCACATTCGAGACGAAATGCACGCGCGGCCCGTCATGATAGGGCGCCAGCGCCCGCACCGCCATGGCCGGCCCCAGATCCGAGCCGCCGATGCCGATATTGACCACATCCGTAATCGGCCCGCCCTGCCCGGCAAAGCTGCCGTCACGCAGGGCGGTCGCAAACCCCTCCATCCGCGCCAGCGTTGCGGCAATATCGGCACCGATATCACGGCCATCCAGCATCAGCGGCCGGCCGGGGTGACGCAGCGCGGTATGCAGGACGGCGCGGCCCTCGGTCTCGTTGATGCGCGCACCCGAGAACATCGCCGCGCGCCGGGGCGCAACATCCCCGGCAAGCGCCAGCAGCGCCGCGCGTGTCTGTGCATCAATATTGGTCTTGGAGTAATCGAAAAGCAGCCCGTCGGCCGTGACACGGAAATCCTCGGCGCGCGCCGGATCGGCGGCGAAAAGATCGCAGATACGGCGATCGGGCGCGGGGCGCAGCCCGCGCAGCCGCGACCACAGGGCCTGTGCGTCAGTCGGCATAATGGACGACGGCATCACGCAAAAAGGCGGCAATCGGCGCCTCGGCCGGATCGGCGCCTTCGGCGGCCTCGATCGCGGCGCGCTTGTCCTCGCCGGTAATCATGACATGAATGTTCAGCGCCGATTTCAGCGCCGGCAGCGTGAGCGTGATGCGCGGCTCTCCGCCGCCCATGGCGGCCATGACCGGATCGGCATCCGCCGCCATCAGCGCCCCCAGACCCGGCGCGCCCGGAAACAGGCTGGCGATATGGCGGTCCAGCCCCATGCCCAGAACCAGAACCGTGATCGGCAGATGGGGCCGGATCAGCTCAGACAGCGCCGGCGCCGCGCCTTCGGGGGTCGGATCGCCGGTATAAAGGTCGATGTAACCGGCCGCCGCCGCCGGCCCGGTCAGCAGCGCGCGCCTGAGCATCGCGGTGTTTGAGCGCGGATCATCCGCCGCGACCCAGCGTTCGTCATTCAGAAACACCGTGACATTGCCCCAGTCGAGCGGCAGCGCCGCGAGCGAGCCGAACATCTGCGCCGGGGTCGTGCCGCCGGGCACGCACAGGCTGGTCGGTCGCCCGGCATCAAGGTTCTGGCGCAGTTCGCCGGCAATGCGGTCGGCCATCGACAGCGCCATCAGTTCACGGTCAGGATAGGTCTGGAAATTCATGCGCGTATCTCCCGCCAGCGCCGGTTGTCACGATGCATCAGCCGCAGGGCCTCTTCGGGGCCTGACGATCCCGGGTCATAAGGCTCGGGCCGGGTCTTGGCGCCATCCCATGCCTCGATCACGGGGTCGGCCCATGCCCAGGCGGCCTCGACCTCGTCGCCGCGCATGAACAGGGTCTGGTTGCCCCGGATGACATCCATGATCAGGCGCTCATAGGCATCGGGCATATCGGTCCCCGCCGGGCCAAGCGCCTCGGCGAATGACATGTCGAGCGGCACCTGCATAAGCCGCATCCCCCCCGGTCCGGGTTCCTTGATCATCACGGTCAGAACCATGCCCTCATCGGGTTGCAGCTTGATGACAAGCTGGTTGGCACGCTGCGGGCCGGAATCGTCAAAGATCGAATGAGGCGGGGCGCGGAAGGTGATGACGATTTCGCTGGTGCGGGCACGCAAACGCTTGCCGGTGCGCAGGTAAAAGGGCGTTCCCTGCCAACGCCAGTTGGAGATCCGCACCTTCATCGCGACATAGCTTTCGGTCCGCGAATCGGGGTTCTCGGCATCCTCGAGATATCCGGGCTGGTCGTCGGCGGCCTGATACTGGCCGCGCACGATATCGGTTTCGGCCACCGGCTCCAGCGCGCGGATGACCTTGACCTTTTCGTCACGCACCGCGTCGGGATCAAAGTGATAGGGCGGCTCCATCGCGATCAGACATAACAGCTGCATCAGGTGGTTCTGCACCATGTCGCGCATCGCGCCCGAGCTGTCGTAATAACCGCCGCGCCCGCCGACACCGACGGTTTCCGCGACGGTGATCTGGACATGGTCAATGAACTGCGCGTTCCACAGCGGTTCGAACAGGATATTGGCAAAGCGCACCGCCATCAGGTTCTGGACGGTTTCCTTGCCCAGATAATGGTCGATGCGATAGATCTGCCGCTCGGCGAAATGCTGTGCCAGCGTGGCGTTCAGCGCGCGCGCGGATTCAAGGTCGCGGCCAAACGGCTTTTCCACGACGATGCGGCTGTTGCCGTCAGCAATGCCGTAATCCGACAGGCGTTGCGCCAGATCGCCGAAAAGCGAGGGCGCGACCGAGAAATAAAATGCCCGCACGACGTCGCCGCGCATGATATCGCGCAGCTTTTCCCAGCCGGCGCTGCCTTTGGCATCAATCGCGACATAATGCAGCCGCTCCAGAAAGGTGCCGATCTGGCCCTGATCGGCGCCGGGGGAGAATTCGGTAATCGCGGCGCGTGTCTCGTCGCGGAACTGCTCATCACTCAGATCCGAGCGCGCGGCGCCGATGATGCGCGCACCAATGGGCATCTGCCCGGCCAGATGGCGGCGGTAAAGACCCGGAAGGATCTTGCGCCGCGCAAGGTCGCCCGTGGCGCCAAAGATCACCAGATCAAAGTCTTCGACGGGTATGACACGCACTGCCATGGGCACCTCCTCGATTGGCGCTTCCCTATCCGATGTTAGCGTTACCAGCAAGATCAGCCCCGTTCATCATCCGCACGGCTCAGCGCGCGCCCCAACCGGGGCAGCCTTGCGCGCTTCATCAGCGGGCGCAACCCCGTCTGCGCACCAAGCGCGTTGGCGCGCACCCAGGCGCCACGGGCGGCCGCCTCAACAGCATCAGGGTGATCCGCCAGCAGATCGCAAAGAAAGGCATCGGGATGGATCGCGCGCAGCCCCGCCGCAGCCATCGCCGGACGCGGAAAGTCGCGCAGGTTAAAGGTCACGATCAGCCCGGCACCCGCCGTCAGCGCGGTGGCGACGACATGGCGGTCGGCGGGATCGGGCAGATCAAGCCCTGCCGCGATCTCCTCATCCCCCGGAAACATCGCCCGGGGAAAGCCCGCGCGCAGCAGCGCCGCCTCGGCCCCGGCGATGGCGGCACCGTCCGGTCCCAGCCGGGCGGCCGCGCGGGTCCATTCATCCAGAATGCGATCTGACCACACGGGGCGGTAAAGCCCGGCGCCCGCACAGCTGCACAGGATCTCGCGCAGGACGGTCGGAAACAGCACGCAAGCGTCAAGAACCGCGATCATCCGTCCAGCCGGAAGAACAGCGCCTTGAGATAGCCGGTTTCCGCCAGCTGTGGCAGGGTCGGGTGATCCGGCCCGGCCTGACCGCTGTGGATCAGCTGCCCGCGCCGCCCGCCGCGCCCGATCCCGCGTGCCGAGACATTGCGAAACGATGTCAGATCGGCGGCATGGCTGCATGAACACAGCCCCAGATATCCCCCCGGCGCAACCAGCGGCGCCGCCATGCGCGCCACACGCTCATAGGCCCGCAGACCGGCCTCAAGCGCCTGTTTCGAGGGCGCAAAGGCCGGCGGATCACAGATCACCACATCGAATTGCGCGCGATCATAGGCAAGCCCTTCAAGCGCGGTGAACGCATCACCTTGCAGCGTCGTCAGCTGCGCGCCCGCCCCCATTGCCGCGGCGCCGCGTTCTGCCAGATCAAGCGCGGCGGCCGAACCGTCAAGGCAGGTCGCATGATCCGCCCCCGCCGCCAGCATGGCCAGACCAAAGCCGCCGACATGGGAAAACACGTCCAGCACCCGCGCGCCCTGCCCGCTCAGGCGCTGCGCAAAGGCGTGGTTCGGCCGCTGGTCATAGAACAGCCCGGTCTTTTGCCCGCCGATCAGATCGGCCATATAGATCGCCCCGTTCATCGGCACCTCGACAGGCGCGGCGGGGGCGGTGCCCGCAATGACCTCGGTCCGCTCGTCCAGCCCTTCAAGGCTGCGCGAGCGTCCCTGCCCGTTCAGGATCACATTCGCGATCCCCGTGACAGCGATCAGCGCCGTGGCGATCTGGCCGGCCATCGCATCCGCCCAGGCGGCATTGGGCTGAATGACGGCGGTATCGCCGAAACGGTCGATGATCAGGCCGGGCAGCCCGTCAGCCTCGGCATGGACCAGCCGGTAAAAGGGCGCATCATAAAGCCGTGCCCGCAGCGCCAGCGCACGCGCCAGCCGCGCCTCCAGCCAGTCGGGACCGATCTGGGTCGCGGGATCGGTATCCATGACCCGCGCGATGATCTTTGACGCCGGATTGACGGTGACAAGCGCGAGCGGGCGGCGCTCGGCATCTTCCAGCACGGCGAAACTGCCCGCTTGCAGCGCGCGCGTGCGCCGGTCGGTCACGACCTCATCGGCAAAAACCCAGGGGAATCCGTGGCGGATTGCCTGCGGTTTGGATTTCGGGCGCAGGCGGATTACGGGCAGCATGGTCATCGGTTGTCCTTTCAGTCTGCCCTGATGTCGCACGGGTCCCGCGCGCCGGCAAGCGGGGCGGATTGCACCGTTAACGCTATCAACCTATGATAACCGCAGCCAAGCCCGGAGGGACCGCCATGACCCTGCATGCCACGATTGACCGTGTGACCGACCGTATCCGCGAAAGATCCGCCGCCACCCGCGCGGCCTATCTGGCCCGCACCGCCGCCGCAGCCGAAGAAGGCCCGCGCCGCGCGCATCTGTCATGCGGCAATCAGGCCCATGCCTATGCGGCGATGGAGAACAAGGCCGAACTGGCCGAGACACGACAGCCCAATATCGGCATCGTGACGGCCTATAATGACATGCTCTCGGCGCATCAGCCCTATGAGCGCTTCCCCGACCTGATCCGCGCCGCAGCCGCGCAGGCGGGCGCCACAGTGCAGGTCGCCGGCGGCGTGCCTGCCATGTGTGACGGCGTCACGCAGGGCCGCGCCGGGATGGAGCTGTCGCTGTTTTCACGCGATGTCATCGCGCTTGCCGCCGGGATCGCGCTGAGTCACGACACATTTGACGCGGCACTTTATCTGGGTGTCTGCGACAAGATCGTGCCGGGGCTGGTGATTGCCGCCGCCACCTTTGGCCATATCCCGGCGGTCTTTGTGCCGGCAGGGCCGATGCCCTCGGGGCTGCCCAATGACGAGAAAGCGCGTGTGCGCCAGAAATTCGCCGCCGGAGAGGTCGGGCGCGACGCGCTGATGGCCGCCGAGATGGCATCCTATCACAGCCCCGGCACCTGCACCTTTTACGGCACAGCGAACTCGAACCAGATGCTGATGGAGTTCATGGGCCTGCACCTGCCCGGCTCCAGCTTCGTGAACCCCAATACCGAGATGCGCGACGCGCTGACCGGGGCGGCGGCGGAACGGGCGGCGGCAATCACGCGGCTTGGCAATGATTTCCTGCCGGTGGGCGAGGTGCTGGATGAACGCGCCTTCGTCAATGGCATCGTCGGGCTGATGGCGACGGGGGGGTCAACCAATCTGGTGCTGCATCTGCCCGCCATGGCGCGCGCGGCGGGGGTTCTGGTCGATATCGCCGATTTCCATGACATATCCGAAGCCGTGCCGCTGATGGCGCGGGTCTATCCCAACGGGCTGGCCGATGTGAACCATTTCCACGCGGCGGGCGGGCTTGGCTATATGATCCGCCACCTGCTCGACGCCGGGCTTCTGCATGAGGACGTGCGCACCGTCGCCGGCGGCGGGCTGGCGCGTTACATCACCGAACCCAAGCTGAAATCCGGCCGCGTCATCTGGGAGGAAGGCCCGCGCGAGACCCTGAACGACAAGATCCTGCGTCCCGCCAGCGACCCTTTCGCGCCGGTCGGCGGGCTGAAGCAGCTAGAGGGCAATCTGGGGCGCGGCGTCATCAAGGTCTCTGCCGTAGCGCCCGAGCGTCACATCATCGAGGCCCCTGCCCGCGTTTTCACCGATCAGGAACAGGTCAAGGCGGCCTTCAAGGCGGGTGAGTTCACCAGTGACACGGTGGTCGTCGTCCGCTTTCAGGGACCGGCGGCAAATGGAATGCCAGAGCTTCATTCATTGACCCCGATGCTCGCCGTCTTGCAGGATCGCGGGCTGAAGGTGGCGCTTGTGACGGATGGACGCATGTCGGGGGCCTCAGGCAAGGTGCCCGCCGCCATCCACATCGCGCCCGAGGCCGCCAAGGGTGGCCCCCTTGCGCGTGTCCGCGACGGCGACATGATCCGGCTGGATGCGGTCAATGGCACGATCGACTGCCACGCCCCCGATTTCGCCACCCGCGAACCGGCCATCGCCGATCTGTCCGCCAATCAATACGGCATGGGCCGCGAGATGTTCGCCATGTTCCGCGCCGCGGCGGGGGACGCGACCGAAGGGGCTTGCGGGATCGTTTGAGGGCAAGGCGCGGAAAGCTGGCGATCAGCACCGCTCGCGGACTGTCGCAGTGATGTGAATACCCTCGCAGCCGGGTGCGGGGGTATTCCCATTTCCAATGGCAGCTTTGCGGGACATTGCTGCCGTTTGCAGGTGCGGCGACGCGCGCTTTTTCGCAGGCCTCAACGAGCTGTCACCTCGGGAAGAACCTTGCCGAGCGCGGCCTTGAGCTTGTCAGCCTTGGGATCCCGTATTGCGCGAATGATCCAGCTTTCAAACGCATTTTTTGGAATTCCTTTCAAATGCTTAGCTGCCAGTGCGAATAGAGCCTTGTTGTCGAAGTTGGCCAATAGAGCTGGCAGGTCGCATTTTATTACCGCTTCCTCGATCCGTTCGCGGGCTTCTTTAGCAATGCTGGCGATATCAAGGGCGGCGGTTCGTTCGGCGTATACTGTGGCTAAGTCTGCTGAGCTTTTAGCGTCCTTCAAGTCTATCTTTTTCAGGGTTCTATCAATCCGCCGACGGCAGTAACGCAGCACGACCTCCTCAATTGACCCAGGTCTATTAACTTCTGATAGCACTTCTTGAGTTAGTGCATTCAGCTTGGCTCCCAGTTTTTCTCCATCATATTTCTCCTCTTGCAAAATTGCGGTGGCAATATCCGGGAGCAAAAACAGGTTCTCAATCTCCGAGACAGGCAGCACCGCTACTCCAAGGGAGGCAAGCTGATTCTTTTCGTCGTCGTTATAGTCGTCGGCGTCCACAATGCCCGCACAGGTGATGCGGGTGAGACTCGCATTGTGCCGCATTGTTGCTACCGCATGGATAACATTCTCGCACGTACCTCGCGGAAGCACCGTCCAATCTGGATAACAGGCGCGATATATTGCGAGGTCCAGGCTGGAGCCGGAGCCTTCCACAAACAGAATCGGCTTGCGACTACCGAGGATCAGCGTCGTTACCTCCTCGCTGAAGCCGGTGTCTTCCAGCACCTGCTCGATTTCCCATTGGCTTGGCATCTGGTAGCGGAGGATAACGAATTTTTGGCCCGCTCGGGAAGCTGCGAATTCAAGGTCATGGGTAATTACGAGGAACGCGCAGTCGGGCCGAGCCGCTTCGACTTCATCCCACAGCCGGCCAAGAATTGCTCGATGGACGTGGAGCTCCGGTTCATCGAAGATGAGTGCGGAATCCGGCTCGGCAACCAGCACCTGGCCCAGCATGTAGAAAACAGCGCGCTCTCCATCGCTCATGTCGGCTGCACTGTAGGGCGGCTGACCATCAGCAGTCGCGCGAATATCGTCTCCCGAAACTTGAAGTGCGCGGTGAGGCAGAATCCTGTTCCAGATCGAAATAAGTTTCTGGAAGCGTGTTAGCTCAAGCTTGTCGAGATTTCCGGCGTGGGCCGCATTGTGGGTTCGGAGCGCGACGTTGGATTGCTCGGCAAACAGCACCTGCACGAGAAAGTCGAAATCATTGAGAAGAAATGTCTCCACCTTACGACCCCATCTGCCATCCCTTCTGTGGACTGTTCCTTGCCCTTCGGGGGTATCTGCGTAACCAAAGCGCAGTCCAGTGCGCGCTTTTTGTTCACTGATTTTAGCGACGCCGGGGTTGAGACTCAGGGACCGATGCGCCGAGATACGATGGGCTTTTTCACCCCACTGGGCTTCTGCCTGCGCGGCTAGTCGAGTTTTGCCGCTCCCGTTCGCTCCGACAAAGAAAGTCGAGGAGCCGACTTTCAGCTCAATGGCTACAGGATCCTGAGAAAAGGTGGGGACATTGAAAGTAAAGGACATGGTAAATGCTTTTCTGATCGCTCCACACCTCATGTCCTGCCAAAGTCGGAATGACAATACAACCATGGAGATCGGCGAAGGAGCATTCCGGACATCCGACTATCGGCTATTGCCGATCTCACCATGCTGCATCTGCGAAAGATCGGTCGTGCCACACACCAGCGGACCGTCCGGTAAGGACTCAAACCAGACATCGCACCATTGCCATTAATTCAGCCGGCTCGCTCTGGTCTTCCCTCACGCATACCGTTCAACCGCCACCGCAGTCGCCTCGCCGCCGCCGATACACAGGGACGCGACGCCCCGGTCCAGCCCGTAACTTTCCAACGCCGCCAGCAGCGTGACCAGCACGCGCGCGCCGGATGCGCCGATGGGGTGGCCAAGGGCGCAGGCGCCGCCGTGGATGTTCACCTTGTCATGCGGCAGGCAAAGATCCTGCATCGCGACCATGGTGACGACGGCGAAAGCCTCGTTGATTTCGAACAGATCGACCTGCGCGAAGGACCAGTCCAGCCGCTGGATCAGGCGCTTCATGGCACCCACGGGCGCGGTCGGGAACAAGGCGGGTTTATCGGCGAAGCTGGCATGCCCCCGGATCACGCCGCGCGGCACCACGCCCAGTTCCTTCGCCCGGCTCAGCCGCATCAGCACCAAAGCCGCCGCCCCGTCGGAAATGGACGAGGCATTCGCCGCCGTCACCGTGCCATCCTTGGCGAAAGCGGGTTTCAGGCTGCGGATCTTGCCCGGATCGGCCTTGCCGGGCTGTTCGTCGGTATCCACGACCACCTCGCCCTTGCGGGTGGTCACGGTGACGGGCGCGATCTCGGCGCGGAAATGGCCCATGCGGATGGCCTCTTGCGCGCGGGTCAGCGAGGTGATGGCGAAATCGTCCTGCGCCTCGCGCGTGAAGCCGTAAGCCCCGGCGCATTCTTCGGCGAATGTGCCCATGAGGCGGCCCTTGTCATAGGCGTCCTCCAGCCCGTCAAGGAACATGTGATCCAGCACCTGACCATGACCCATACGCATCCCCGCGCGGGCTTTCGGCAACAGATAAGGCGCGTTCGACATGCTTTCCATGCCGCCCGCGACGACCACGGCGGCACTTCCCGCAAGGATCGCGTCATGGGCCTGCATCACCGCCTTCATGCCCGAGCCGCACATCTTGTTGATGGTGGTGGCGCAGGCGCTGACCGGCAGCCCCGCCCCAAGGGCAGCCTGACGCGCGGGTGCCTGCCCCTGACCGGCGGGCAGCACGCAGCCCATGATGACCTCATCCACCAGATGCGGATCAAGCCCCGCACGGGCGACGGCGGCGCGGATCGCCACCGCGCCAAGTTCAGGCGCAGAGACATGGGCGAAATCACCCTGAAACCCGCCCATGGGCGTGCGGGCGAAATCAACGATAACGACGGGATCTTCGCTGGACATCGGCTTTTCCTTCCATGAGGATGTGGTGGCTATGGCTCACCCGGCGCGCCAAAGCGGTCGATCATTCGGGCGCGGATCTGCTCGCGGGTTTCGCGATATTTCGCCAGCACCGCATCGCGCCCTTCGGCCAGACCCGAAGGGTCCATGATCGGCCAGTATTCGATATCGGTATGGGCGTGGCGTGTCAGTTCCATCGCCTGCCGCTGCGATGCCGGTGAAAGTGCGACGATCAGGTCAAAACTCGACAGGTCATCGCCCCAGCTTTGCATTTCCTCGAACGAGCGCGCCTGATGGCGCCCCAGTTCTATCCCGATCTCGCCACAGACGGCGACGGCAAAACCGTCGACCTCCATATCATTGCGCACCCCCGCCGACTGGACATAGGCCGCGCGGCCGTAGAATTTCTTCATCATCGCCTCGGCCATGGGCGAGCGTATGGCGTTGTGATCGCAGCAAAACAGCACCGCTTGCGGGATCGACAAGGCCATGTTCAGCCCTGCGGGATCAGCGCGCAGATCAGCGTGAACAGCCGCCGCGACGTGTCGATATCGACGACCGCCTTGCCCTCCAGCCGCTCCTGAAGCGTGCGCGCGCCCTCGTTATGGATGCCGCGCCGGGCCATGTCGATGGCCTCGATCTGGGCCGGCGGCAGGGATTTGACGGCATCATAATAGCTGGCGCAGATCTGGAAATAATCCTTGACCACCTGCCGGAACGGACCCAGCGACAGGTGGAACTCGCCCAGCTTTTCGCCCCCTTCGGTCGAGATATCAAAGACCAGCCGTCCGTCACGGATCGCCAGATCCAACCCGTAAGGACCGGGGGGCACGGCCTGCCCCTCGCGGCCGGGGATGGCAAAGCTGTTTTCCTCCAGCAGATCATAGATCGCGACGCGACGTTCCTGCACCACCTGCGCCGAGGCGGGCGCAACCGCGCTGTCATCAATGTCGATACGGCACAGCCGGTTCATTACCCTGTCTCCTCGTTCAATTGGACCAGACGCGCGGCGACCGAACGGCCATGCGCATCCAGCCCTTCGGACCCCGCCAGCGTGACTGCCGCCGGCCCGATACGGGCAAGCGCGCCGGGCGTCAGTTGCGACAGGGTCGTGCGTTTGAGAAAGTCCAGCACCGACAACCCCGAGGAAAACCGCGCCGAGCGCGCCGTCGGCAGGACGTGATTCGGACCGGAAACGTAATCGCCCGCCGCCTCGGGCGTATGGGCGCCCAGAAAGATCGCGCCGGCATGATGCGTCAGCCCCGACAGCGCCACGGGATCGGCCACGCAAAGCTCCAGATGTTCGGGCGCGATACGATCCGACAGCGCAGCCGCCTCGGCCAGATCGCGGGTCACGATGATCGCGCCATAATCGCGCCAGCTTGCCCCCGCGATGGCCGCGCGCGGCAGGGTCGGGATCAGCGCCTCGACCGCCGCGGCCACGGCCTGGGCCAGTTCGACCGACGGGGTCATCAGGATCGACTGCGCATCCGCGTCATGTTCGGCCTGCGCCATCAGATCCAGCGCCAGCCATTCGGGATTCTGGCCGGCATCGGCGATGATCAGCACCTCGGACGGGCCGGCGATCATGTCGATGCCGACGCGGCCAAAGACCTGCCGCTTGGCTGCCGCGACATAGGCATTGCCCGGCCCGGTGATCTTGTCAACCGGCGCGATGGTTGCGGTCCCGTAGGCCATGGCGGCAACCGCCTGCGCGCCACCGATGCGGTAGACCTCGTCAACCCCGGCCAGTTCGCAGGCCAGCAGCACCAGCGGATTGATCTCGCCGCGCGGGGTCGGCACGCAGACGACCAGCCGCCCGACGCCCGCGACCCGCGCCGGGATCGCGTTCATCAGCACCGAGGAAGGATAGGATGCCTGTCCACCCGGCACATACAGCCCGGCCGCCGACACAGGCGTCCAGCGCCAGCCGAGCGTGGCGCCCGCCGCATCTGTCCAGCTTGCATCCTCGGGCATCTGGCGGGCGTGATAGGCACGGATGCGATCCGCCGCCAGTTCCAGTGCCGCGCGTTCCGGGGCGGGAACGGTGGCGATCCGCTGCGCGATCTCATCGGGCGGGATGCGCAGCATCGCCGGCGTCAGCTCCACCCCGTCAAACCTCGCGGTCAGTTCGGTCAGCGCCGCATCGCCGCGCGCGCGGACATCGGCAATGATCGCCGCCACCGTATCGCCGACATCGGCCGCATCCTCGCGCTTGGCAGACAGCAGTGCGGCAAAGCCGGCCTCGAAACCGGGATCGGTCGTCGTCAGCGTTACGGGCATCATCTTCTCCTGTTGCAGGAATCCTTAGCGGCAGGGCCGGCGCTGCTCAAGCCGGCAAAGCGTCTGATACCCGCCTCGGCGCATGCGCCGGTGCGGGCGTCGGGGAAACGGCGGGCCCGTCATGCACCCGCCGGACCCGCCTTCGGCACGTGCGGACACGCGGCACCATCTGCCACCCGCCGAACGCCGCCCCGCCTCAGCCCACGCGCGGGACAGGCAGGCGCAGCCAGCGACGCGCAGGCAGCATGCGGCGCATCTCGATTTCCCAGCTGCCGCCTTCGTTCAGCATGGGCGGCCCGCCCGTGGCGATGAAACCCGCACGCCGGTAAAGTGCCTGCGCGGCGGCGTTCTTTTGCCCGACATGCAGCCCCAGCCGCGTCATCCCCGCCCGGCCCGCACGTTCCACGAGCCGCGCAAAGATCGCGTCACCCAGCCCCCTGCCCCGCGCTTTGGGCGTGACATAGACCGACATCACCCAGCCGAGATCGGGTTCCGCGGGCGAAATCCCGGCCTCCCAACTGGCGACGGCCATGGGCCTGCCGGGTGCCGGCCCTGCGGCCCACATCTCGCAGCCGGCAAGACGCGCCGCGAAATCCTCCAGCGGGCGGTCCTCCCACTCGTCGAGGCCGGAGCCAAAGGCTTCGGGCGCCTCGCGCAGGGCCTCCAGCCGGATATCACGCCATTGCGCAGCCCGCTCCGGCGTCAGCCGCCACAGCCCGAAGGCCGCAGTCATGCGTCGTCATGCTGCGGCATCTGACCCGAGGGCGCGATATAAGGCCGGGTCACGTCACGCAGATCGACGCTGATGCATTCGACATCGGCCGCGACCGTGCCGTCACCGGCAAATTCCAGCAAGAGACGGCCGGTCCCGTCCTCGCCGGGCTGCCAGATCAGCGCCAGCAGCGACAGGACCGCCGCACCATCGCCACGGTCGATCCCGTCGCTGCGGATGCCGGTGATGTCGGACACGACCAGCAATGCGCGCACGCGCTCAAACTCGCGCTCCTCGCGGCGGGCGGCGTCGGCGTCCTCCCAGCGGAAACGGTTGATCAGCAGCGCCAGCTGCCGCCGGCGGCTGTCATAGGTGATATCCGCGGCACTCAGAACCGCATCCTGCACCAGCATCGACAGGACCGATATATCTTCGGCCCCTTCGGCACGCAGCATCAGCGGACCGGGTTCGGCGTCATAGAAACCGGCATCATTCATCGGGATGCGCCTCCTTGATACGTTTCAGATCTGCGCCGACCCCGCGCAGCTTGCGCACCACCCGCTCATATCCGCGATCGAGGTGATAGACGCGGCTGACCACGGTTTCGCCCTCGGCTGCCAGTGCCGCGAGGATCAGGCTGACGGATGCGCGCAGATCGGTGGCCATGACCGGCGCGCCGCGCAGTTTTTCAACCCCGGTGACGGTGGCATGCCCGCCATGAACATCAATCCGGGCGCCCATGCGGACCAGCTCGGGCGCATGCATGAAGCGGTTTTCAAAGATCTTTTCCTCCAGGACCGAAGTCCCTTCGGCCGTACACATCAGCGCCATCATCTGGGCCTGGAGGTCGGTCGGAAATCCGGGGAAAGGCTCGGTCACGACATCGACGGCGCGGACGCGGCCGTTCTTGCGGCTGACCTTGATGCCGCGCTCGGTCTGGATGACCGAGACACCTGCCTCGTCCAGCTTTTCGGCGAATGCACCGATCAGATCCAGCCGCCCGCCCAGACATTCCACCTCGCCGCCGCAGATCGCCGGGGCCAGCATATAGGTGCCCAACTCGATCCGGTCGGTGACGACGGGATGGGTCGCGCCCGACAGGCTGTCGACGCCCTGAATGGTGATTGTGCCGGTGGCCTCGCCCTCGATCTGCGCGCCCATCCGGCGCAGGCATTCGGCCAGATCGACGATTTCCGGCTCGCGCGCGGCATTGCGCAAAACCGTGGTGCCGCGTGCCAGCGTCGCCGCCATCAGCGCATTCTCTGTCGCGCCGACCGAGACCAGCGGAAATTCGATCTCGGCCCCCTTCAGCCGGCCCGAGGCCGCGCGGGCATGAACATAGCCGTCGCGCAGGTCCATCTCGGCGCCCATCGCCTCGAGCGCGCGCAGATGCAGATCGACGGGCCGCGCCCCGATCGCACAGCCACCCGGCAGCGAGACGATCGCCTCGCCATGCCGGGCGAGCATCGGGCCCAGCACCAGAATCGAGGCGCGCATCTTGCGCACGATCTCGTAATCCGCGCGGTGGCTGGTCAGGTCATGGCTGGACATCGCCAGAACCTCGCCGTCCTGCATCGTCACGACCTCGGCGCCCAGCGATTGCAAAAGCGCGGTCATGGTGCGGATATCAGACAGGCGCGGCGCATTGGTCAGCGTCAGCGGCTGGTCGGTCAGCAGCGTCGCCGGCATCAGGGTCAGACAGGCGTTCTTGGCCCCGGCGATCGGGATCTCGCCATAAAGAGGGCCGCCGCCCTGAATGATGATCTGATCCATTATTCCTCGCTTTCGGGGGTGGGGCCGTTCTCTGCGACGTCGCCTTCGGGCTGATCGGCGCGGGCGCGCGCCTGCGCCTTGCGCCGGGCCAGATTGGCGCGCAGCGCAGCGCCCAGCCGGTTCTCGCGGCTGGACGGGCGGTCGGTCTCGGGTTTGCGGCGGTCGTTCATTGCGATCTGTTAACCTGTCACGGCGGTCAGGTCTAGGTTGCGAACCTGCACGGACACGCGCGGGCAAAAAGCAGCGGCGAAAGGTGGCCGGCACGGACGGGCGGGCGCGCGCGGCGTCTAGCGCCGGGTCAGCTGGCGCAGCATCCCGTGCAGCACCTGCACATCGGCCCGCGTCAGCGCCATACGCGACCACAGATTGCGCAGGTTCAGCTGCATCGGCGCCGCTTTCTCGGGCGGGAAGAAATAGCCGGCCTGCGTCAGCTTTTCCTCGTAATGGTCTGCCAGCCTTTCGATTTCCACACGATCCGCCGCGACTTCTCCGGCCGGACGGCGGCCGGTCGGCATTGGCTGGCCGGGCAGATGGCCGCGCGCCAGCTCATAGCCGACCAGCAGGACCGCCTGCGCCAGATTGAGCGAGGGGAATGCCGGGTTGACCGGCACCGTCAGGATCGCATTGGCCCGCGCGATATCGTCATTTTCCAGCCCCGCGCGCTCTGGCCCGAAGATGATCGCCGCGCGCCCGCCGCCGGCCTGCTCGGCCCGGATCGCGGCGGCGGCACCGGCGGGATCATGGACCGGCTTGGTCAGCTCGCGCCCCCGCGCCGTCGTCGCAAGGGCGAATGTGATCCCCTCCATCGCGGCGGCCAGCGTCGGAAAAACCCGCGCCCGGTCCAGCACCTGCCCCGCCGCACCCGAGGCCATGGCGACGGCGCGCG
>JAUNTL010000179.1 GCA_030538705.1 Paracoccus sp. (in: a-proteobacteria)
GGATATTGCCGCGCAATCCAAAGGCCGAGTTGATCGTGCCGGGGCGCAGGTCGATCGTGACCGGCTGGTTCGAGCCGATGAAATTCAGCGTGTCATAACCGCCTCGGTCGACGATCGTCATGGTGAACGGGGTCTTGAGCGCACCCGAGACGATCTGACGGCTGATATGGCCATAGATCCCGGTCGCATTCGTGCCCCAGAAATAGATCGTATTGCCGGCCCCCGCCGTCTGGTCGAGATCGTAAAGCCGCCCGATCGCCGCAATATCGCCGGGCATGGGCGTCAGCACATAGGCGAATGAGGCATTGATCGACGTATTTTCGTCCTGCGGGAAATAGGACATCACCGACATCTGCCAACTGTCATTGGTAAACAGGTTGTCGATGCCATAGGTGCCGGTTCCATTATAGGCGCCGGTATGGCCAAGACCGAGCGCGTGGCCGATTTCGTGCAGCCAGCTCTGATAGGTGTAGCTGCCAAAGGCAGAGCCATAGGCATTGGTGAAATCCGGCCCGACATTGACGCGCGGCAGGCCCCCGGGCCGGTCCCAGGTCGTCTGGCCACCGTTGCGCGCATTGCTCAGCAAAATATCGGCAGAGCTGCTGTTGACGATCTGGAATTCGAACCCGAGGACAGTCCAGGCATCCAGTGCCAGCCGGGCCAGCGTCTGATTGGCCGCTGTCAGCCCCGAAAGGCTGACCGTGACGACCTCTCCGAAGGTCGGCGGATACCAGCCCCCGGTCGAGGCCCAATAGCCGCGTGCCAGATAGGCCCCAACCTCATCAACCGAATATGCCCGCATGGTTCAGCCTGTATCGCGTGGTTTCGCTCCGGCCGCCTCATCGCGCAAAACGCCCGGCATTGCCAGCCTCATCTCAGGCGGCAGGGTATGGTTCGCCTTGCATCCCGGCGGCGGGCGGGCAATCTGTTGCCCGAACTCAACAGGACCGGCTCATGAAAAAGATCGCACTTCCCGAACGGCCCGGCTGGCGCGACCGCGCGGCGGAACTGGGCTTTGGCTTTGCCGATATGAACGGTGAACCGTATTGGGACGAAACCTCGGCCTATCAGTTCACCCTTGAAGAGATCGAGACGCGGATCGAGGATCCGGCGACCGAATTGCACGCCATGGTGCGCGAGGCCGTGGCGGTGGCACTGGCAAGCGACGAATGGCTGACGCGCATGGCCATACCCGAAGCGCATTGGGATTTCATCGCCGACAGCTGGAAGGCCACAGAGCCGGAACTCTATGGCCGCATGGATCTGGCCTATGACGGTCAGGGGCCGGCACGGCTTTTGGAATATAACGCCGACACGCCGACCTCGCTTTACGAATCGGCCTCGTTCCAGTGGCTCTGGCTCGAGGATCAGCAGCGCAGCGGCGTGCTGTCGCCCGAGACCGATCAGTTCAACGCCATCCACGAGGCCCTGGTCGCGCGCTGGCGCGACATGGCGCCACCCGATACCGATATCCATTTCGCCGCCGATCCCGACAACCCCGAGGATTACGCCACCGTCGAGGCGCTGGCATGGGCCGCACGCGAAGCGGGTCTCGGCGCGCATTTTACCCGGCTGGCGGGGATCGGGCTGACCGATCAGGGGCAGTTCGCCGATGACGAGGGCCGGGTCATCGGCACGCTGTTCAAGCTCTACCCGTGGGAGGACATGCTGCGCGATGATTTCGCCGCCCATCTGGCCGGAGCGGGCTGCCGTTTTATCGAACCGCCGTGGAAATCTGTCGTCTCGAACAAGGCGATCCTGCCGCTGCTGTGGCAGATGTTTCCCGGACACCCGAACCTGCTGCCGGCGTTTTTTGAAACAGATATCGCGCAGGCATTGCAGGGCCGGCCCGCGCCGGCCGCCATTGCCCGCGCCTTTGATGCGGCGGCGGAAACCCTGCGTGCGGGCCATGTCAGCAAGCCGGTCTTTTCGCGCGAGGGGGCGGGCGTCATCATTTTCGAGGACGGAAACGAGACCGAGCGCGCGCCCGACGACAATTACGACGATCACCCGCGCATCATTCAGGCGCTGGCACCCCTGCCCGAATATGATGGCTTTCGTCCCGTTCTCGGCGCATGGGTCATCGGGGAAAGCTGCGTCGGTCTGGGCATCCGCGAGGACCGCGCCCGCATCACGCATAACATGTCGCGCTTCAAGCCGCATTACATCGAAGGCTGACGCTTCAGCCTGATAACCGCCCGCCCCATGGCCGCGCAGCCCGGCCATGGCCGTGATCATGGTCATGGTCATGGCGCGGGATCGTGGAGCGGGATCGGATAATCCGGGTCAGCATGGCACAGCTGATCCTTGCAATCCCCGGTCGCCGCATCGTCCGACGACCGGCAACGGCCGGGGTTCCGGCCAGCCCCCATGGCCGTGATGACCGCAGCCGGCGCGCCCCGCGCCGCTGCCTTTACCGCCGGCGCCTGAACCGGCCATGGGGCAGTGCGTCCTCGCGATCCCCGGTCGCTGCATCGTCCGACGACCCGCAGCAGCCGGAGTTCCGACCGGCCCCTACAGGCATGACGACCGCATCCCGCGCCCAGCGCCGCTGCCTTCACCGCCGGCGCCTGAACCGGTGCGGGCAGTTCATCCTTGCAATCCCCGGTCGCTGTATCGTCCGACGCCTGGCTACGGCCGGGGTTCCGGTCCGCCCCCACCGGCATAAAGGCCGCAGCCGAGGGTTCCGGCCAGCCCCCATGGCCGTGACGACCGCAGCCGGCGCGCCCCGCGCCGCTGCCTTCACCGCCGGCGCCTGAACCAGCCATGGGGCAGTGCGTCCTCGTGGTTTGCGGTCGCCGCATCGTCCGACGACCCGCAGCAGCCGGAGTTCCGACCGGCCCGCAAAGGCATGATGGCCGCAGCCGCTGGCGGCGGTGCGCGCCCGCGCTGATATGGGCCAAAGTCCGCGCCCGTGAAATCCGCGGTCAATCCCCGCCCCCCCTGTTGTCCTGATCCCGCAGCCCCGATTCGCCTCTGTCGCACCAAAGCTGCCATGGAATCGTTAAGATGCGGTTGCCGGCAGGGGTTTCCCCCGGTGGCGCGAGCATGCATGATAGCGCCGATCCGGGCCGCCATGCCGGCGCGCCCCGCTGACGCCGCCGTCCCGGCGCCCAGTTTCGAGGACTGAACATGACACAACGCACCCGCAAACGTTCACGCCGCGTCGCGCTCGCCCTCGCCGGAACCGCTGTTCTCGGCCTTGCCG
>JAUNTL010000046.1 GCA_030538705.1 Paracoccus sp. (in: a-proteobacteria)
CCGGATCGGTCGTCGGCTGGCCCGCCGCATCCAGCGCCCAGCCTTCGGGGATAGCCTCGCCCCGCTGGCGGGCGGCCATGACCTTGCCGCGCGCGACCTTGGACAGGGAAACATCGACAACAACCGGGGCAGCGGTGCCGGCCCGCGGGGCGGCGAATGCGATCGGATTGGTGCCGAATACGGCCCGGTTGCCGCCCCATGGCGCCATCGCGGCCGGGGTATTGGCGAACATCAGCGCGACCAGACCGGCATCGGCCAGCCGCCGCACCGTCACGCCTGCGACCCCGCAATGATGCGAACGCGTGACCGAGGCCGCCGCGATCCCCTGCACCGGCGCGGTCCCTGTCAGCCATTCAACCGCCAGATCAAGCGCCGGATAGGCAAAGCCGCCGCCCGCGTCGATGCGCATAACCCCCGGCAGGATCTGATGCGGCCTCGGGCGCGCCAGACCGTCGACCTTGCCGCCCCATGCCTGCGCGGCATAGGCCGGCAGGCGTCGCAGCCCGTGAGCGGGCTGGCCCGCCAGTTCGGCACCGATCAGGGCGGCGGCAACCGCGCGGGCATTGTCCCCGCCCGTGCGGCACCGGATCAGGGTGGCGATGATCAGCTGTTCGGCCTCGGGCAGGCTCAGAACCGGCATATCAGCCCTCCTCCAGCCCGAGATGGGCCAGCACGATATCGGCGATCACATTGCTGACGCGGATATTCGATTCCGCCGTGACCCCGGCGATATGCGGCGTCAGGATCACGTTGCGCAGATGAGCAAAGCCCGCACCCTCCTGCGGGCCAAGCGGCTCGGTTTCAAAGACATCCAGCGCCGCGCCGCCCAGATGCCCGCGCTCAAGCGCCGCGATCAGCGCGGCCTCGTCAACAACCCCGCCGCGCGCGGCATTGATCACGACCGCACCGCGCCGCATCCGGGCAAGCGCGCCCTCATCAATGATATGCCGTGTTTCCGGGGTCAGCGGAACGTGCAGGCTGATCACATCAGCCCCTGCCAGCAGGCCGGCCAGATCGCTGCGCCCTGCCAGCGACCATGCCGGATCATCGGGGCCGAGATGGGGATCATGGGCGATCACCTCCATCCCGAGGGCGCGGGCGCGCAGCGCGACCTCGCGCGCGATAGCACCCAGCCCCAGCAGACCCATGACCCGGCCCGAGGTCTCGCCACCGATCAGCTGCTGACGCGGCCAGTTGCCCGCGCTGACCCCGTCGCTTGACAGATAGGCGCCGCGCAACAGCATCATCGCGGTGGTGATCACATATTCCGCGACGGCAAGGTCATTGGCCCCGGTCGCGGGCCAGACCGCAATGCCGCGTTCGCGGCAGGCCGGCAGGTCGATATTATCCAGCCCGACCCCCAGCCGGCCGACACCGCGCAGGGCCGGCCCCGCATCCAGCAGGCCGGCCGTGACCTGCGTGCGGTTGCGCACGATCAGGATCTCGGCCCCGGCCAGTGCCGCGCTCAGCGCGTCGGGGCGCTCGACCAGGGTCGGATCGTAAAGCGTGGCGGCAGCCCCCGACAGGCGTGCAACCGCGCCCTCATCCATAAATTCCGAGATAACGATACGTGGCATGTCGGTCCTTGTTATGGTTCAGAAAAGCAGGGCGGCGGGCATCGGAATATTAAGCACGCGGACCATCATCAGATAGAAAAATGCAACCATGGCGATGATTGCGGCGCCATAAAGCGCAAGCCGGCGCCCGGTCAGCGCGCCGAACTGGCCCGTTGCGGTCAGGATCGCACAGCCGATCAGCGCCGTGGTCGCCATGCCCAGACGCGGGAACAGCAACGCCCAGCCAAGCATCGTCACCGCCAGCACCAGCCCGCGCGTCGTCCCCTCGACCCCGGCGGTCTCCAGCGTCACGGCGCCCGAAATCCCGCGCCACGAACGGATCGCCTGAAAGATGCCAAGCCCCAGCATGGCCGCGCCCACCACCAGCGGAAATGCCGAGGCAAGCATGGTCAGCCCCCGCGCGCTGAGGACGATCCAGCCGCCAAGCGCTGCGAATGCCAGCGCGCCCGCCATGCCGGCAGCGTCGATGCGGCGCGCAGCCGGAGGCGTGGCGCGGCCGGCCGGCAGGGCGACAGCTTCTGCGTCAGCTTCTGCGGCGGTTTCCGTGGCGCCCCCCCCACCGGCGGGAACCAGCGCCGCGCGCCGGTGGCGGGCACGGCGGATCAGCGGCAGGCACAGCGTCAGCAGGATCATCGCAACGATGCCCCAGCTGATCGGGCGGTTGAACAGCAACTGACCCATGAAATCACCCCGCGCGCCGCCGATCATCCAGGCGCGCATAAAGCCCTGCTCGGCGATCTGGCCAAGCACCAGCCCCAGCACGATGGGCGATGCGCCAAAGCCCGCCCGCGCCGCCAGCCAGCCGATGATCCCCATCACCACCATGACCAGAACGTCATGCGGGTTGGAATGGATCGCATAGCTGCCGACGATGGTCATGAAACCGATCAGCGGCACCAGCATGGCCTTGGGCACATTGGCGATAAAGCGAAAGGCATAGCGCCCGATGATCAGACCGATCGGCAGCATCAGCACGGTGGCGACCAGCAGACCGGTCATAAAGACATAAACCGTTCCGTCCGAGGATTCGAACAGGCTCGGCCCGACGCGGATGCCCTGCACCATCAGCGCCCCCATGATGACCGCATCAGGCGGCGTTCCGGGGATGCCAAGAACCAGCGTCGGGATGAATCCGCCGCCGACGGTGGCGTTATTCGCGCTCTCGGTTGCCAGAACGCCGCCTGGCTCTCCTTTGCCGAAATTATCGCCGCGCGGCGAGGCGCGGCGCGCCTCGGCATAGGCGATCAGCGAGGCGATCGAGCCGCCGGCACCGGGCAGAATGCCGACCAGCGTGCCGATGATCGACGAGCGCAGCAGATTGATCCAGTCGCGCAGCGCGATGCCGATGGCCTCGAACAGACGAAAGCCGCGCGAGGGCGCGGGTTCAAGGTGCTGGCTGTCATGGGCGACCATACCGATCAGGACCGGAATGCAGTAAAGCCCGATCAGCGCGGCAATGATATCGACCCCGCCCAGCAGGATCGTCGATCCGCCGGTGAAACGGACATCGCCGCCGATCACCGCAACCCCGATCATCGACAGAAACAACCCGAACAGCCCCCCGATCAGCCCCTTGATCAGATTGCCCTGCGACAGCGTCGCGATCAGCGTCAGCCCCAGCATCGCAAGCCAGAAATATTCCGTGGACTGAAAGGCCAGCGCCAGATTGGCCAGCGAGGGCGAAAGTGTGATCAGCAAGATCGCCCCGACCAGCCCCCCCCGTGACACTGGCAAGCGTGGCCAGCGTCACCGCCAGATCGCCATCGCCGCGCTTGGCCATGGGATAGCCGTCAAAGGTCGTCGCGATGGCTGATGGCGTGCCCGGCGTGTTGACAAGGATCGCCGCATAGGCGCCGCCATAGATCGCCCCGGTATAGATCGCGCCCAGCATGATCAGCCCTGACGCGGGGTTCATCACAAAGGTAAAGGGAACCAGAACCGCGATGGCCATGGTCGCGGACAGACCCGGAAGCGCGCCGATCACGGTCCCCGCGATCACACCGATAATGGCCAGGAACAGGTTTGTGCCGCTCAGGGCTTCCAGCAGAATGGACAAGGCGTCAGGCATTATTCCCCCGGATCAGGATGGTTATGGCATCTTTGCTGGTCAGGTGACCGGGGCAGGCAGGCGCAACCCGCGCCCCGGCGAATGACGGATCGCCGCGCCTATTGCGCGAGCTGTCCGGCGACCTCTTGATAAGCGGCCTTGCGCTCGGCCATGAATGCCTCCATCCCCGAATAGGGGACGTCAATCAGCGCATAGCCATCGGCCTCCATCCGCGCGCGGAAATCGGGATTGGCGTTGATCTGGGCGATGATATCGGAAAGCTGCGTGCGAATTTCCTCGGGCGTAGAGTTCGGCACGCCGATACCGCGATAGGCCCCGCCGACCATGTCGATCCCCAACTCGCGGAAGGTCGGAACATCGGGGAACAGCGGGTGGCGTTCCTCGGTGGCGACAGCCAGCACACGCACGGCATCGCCCTGTTTCGCGGCAACGGTGGTATAGTTCCACAGCACATCGACCTCGCCGCCCAGCAGCCCCGCCTCGCCGGCGCCGGTGCCGCTATAGGGGATATAGGTCGTCTGCGCGCCGGTCCCCGACATGAAAAGCTGGTTTGCGACATGGGTCGCCGAATTGGTGCCGGTCCCCCCGGCCGTCACCGATCCGGGCGCGTCGGTCCCCGCCTTGATGACGTCATCCAGGCTTTGGAACGGGCTGTCGGCGCGCACCAGCAGGGCATCGGGTGTAAAGTGGAACATATAGACATTCACGATGTCATCGGTCGCATAACCAGGGTTCTGCAACAGCGGTTGCAGCACGATATGGGGCAGGTTCGTGCCCATGATCGTCTGCCCGTCGCCGGTATAGTTGTTCAGTCCGGCCCATGCCTGCGCGCCGCCCGCGCCGGGCAGATACTGCACGATCAGATCCTGACCGGTGATTTCCTTGAAATGCGGCTGCTGATAGCGCGCGGTAATGTCGCTTTCGCCGCCGGCGTTGAACGGGATGATATAATTCACCGGCCCGTTCGGAAAGGCCGCAGCGGCCCCGGCCCCGATGGCAAGAGCGGCCGCGCAGACAACGGCGGCGTTGCGGATGCGTCGGATTGCAGTCATGTTCTCCTCCCTTTTGGTTGTTTTTGCTGATGCAATGCGGGCGCCGGCCCGCATTGCAAGGGGCACGCCGCCCGGATCAGGCGCTGCGATAGAGCTTGGTCATCGAGAACTCGCGATGGCCGAGCGCCTCGGCGGCGGTATGCCGGCCATTGGCGGTACGGATGATCATCTCGATCAGCGCGTCGCCGGCCTGGTCGATGGTCATCTCGCGTGTCAGCACACCGGTCACGTCCACGTCGATATGTTCGGCCATGGTGCGCAGCGTGCGCGGGTTGCCCGAAATCTTGATGACAGGGACGATGGGATTGCCGACGACATTGCCCTGCCCGGTCGGGAAAGTATGGATGACATAGCCACCGGCCGCCATCAGCGTCACACATTCCGCCGCCGCGGACGAGCTGTCCATGAAATACAGCCCCGGCCCCTTTTCCGGCGACTCGGCCGGGCCGATCGCGTCGATATAGGTCGAGGTCCGGCCGATCTTTTCCAGATTGCCCAGCGCCTTTTCCTCGATCGTGGTCAGGCCGCCCAGAATATTGCCCTTGGTCGGCTGGCTGTCCGACAGATCCGAGGTCTTGAACGCCTCGATCACATCGTCCTGATAGGCCTGCCAGATCTTTTTGAACTTGGCCGCCGCTTCGGGATTTGCCGCCCGGCCCTCGCAGATATGCTCGGCCCCGGTGATCTCGGATGTTTCGCCAAAGCAGCCATAGACGCCATGGGGCAAAAGCTTGTCATACATATTGCCAACTGTCGGACAGGATGACAGGCCCGTGGTCGTGTCGCTCTCGCCGCATTTGGTCGAGACCCACAGATCGCTGATCGGGCAGTCTTCCTTTTGCAGTTCGGTCGCCCAGTGGACGTATTCCTTTGCCTTCCAGCTGGCTTGCCGGATGGTCTCGAAATCGCCCTTCTGCTCGATGGAAAAGCCGGTGACGGGCTTGCCGGTTTTGGCGATGCCATCGACGATGATCTGCGTCCATTCGGGTTCGATCCCGATCACCACGACAGCGGCGACATTGGGGTTCGCCCCGGTGCCGATGATGGTGCGGAAATGCAGTTCCAGATCCTCGCCGAATTGCAGCCGGCCATAGGCATGCGGGATCGCCAGCGTGCCCTTGACGTTATTGGCCACGGCCTCGCAGGCCGCATTAGAGATGTCGTCCACGGGCAGGATCAGCACATGGTTACGCACGCCGACGCGACCGTTTTCGCGCCGCCATGCCCGGACAGTCGTGTTCGAGATATCAAGTGCCATCTTTTACCACCGCTTGGTTTTGCAGTTATGGGTGTGGACATGGCCGCCGACCTCGGCGTCGCCGACCATCTTGCCGATATCCTCGCCATATTTGATGACGGTATCACCGGCCTTCAGCGGCTTGAGCGCGACCTTGTGGCCGATCGGGATATCGGCCTTGGCGGTCAGCCTGAAATCAGAGTTATCGGCGGTGACCACGCCCAGCATCTCGGTGCCGGCGGTCAGGTTCTCGACGACGACGACGCCGACATTGTCGTCATGATCGTGAACAAGAAGTTGGGGAATATTGCTCAATCTCTCCTCCGGTGATGGCTATGATTATGGTCAGTCATACGATAATCTATATCTTAATTCTTATACAAGACTTATTTCACATCATTGTGCAGCCGGCTAAGCCGGTGATATGCCGGGACGAAGTTCCTTGGGGGCCGGGCCATGAATACGCCGCTCTATCAGAAAGTCATCGACACCGTTGTCGGCCGCATCGCCTCGGGCGAGTTGCTGCCGGGCGGCATCCTGCCCAGCGAGATGCAGCTTGCGGCGGAAACCGGCGTGTCGCAGGGCACCGCGCGCAAGGCACTGACCATCCTCGAGCAGAACGGCATCGTCCGGCGCGAACAGGGGCGCGGCACCTTTGTCACCGCCCGCACACCCGAATCGTCGCTGTTCAATTTCTTCCGCCTGCGACAGGAGGACGGCACCGTCATCCGCCCCGAACTGGTGGACGAGGCGATCACCCAGCGCCGCGCCACGGCCGAGGAACGGGCCAGCCTGCATGGCGATCCCGGCAGCGTCTATGAAATCCGCCGTCTGCGCAGCCTTCTGGGCGTGCCAAGCGTGCTGGAAACCGCGGTTGTTCCCGCCGATCTTTTCGCCGGGATTGACCGGCGCACCCCGCTGCCAAGCGCGCTTTACGTCCTCTATCAGCAGGCTTACGGCTGTATCGTGCTGCAAGCCCAAGAGGCATTAAGCGCCATTCCCGCCAGCCCCGACATCGCCGCCGCGCTGGCGATTCCCGCCGGCAGCCCGATCCTGCGGGTCGAGCGGCGCGCCCGCGACATCCTGGGGCGCAATATCGAGCGGCGGCTGAGCCACTACCGCACCGACCGGCTGAGTTATCTGATCACGCTGGATTAGGCAGCACCCCGACATGTCCCGCATGCGCCGGGCGTTTTTATCCGGCAAGGCAGCCGCCGGGCGCAAAAGGCGGTGGCGCCACGTCAGGGCGGCCCATCCGAGACGATCTTGTGACCAGAGACCCATGCGCAGCCGGCGGCTGCCGTCATCCCATGCCCCACGCCCTCGCCTGCCAACCAGATTTCCGCGCGCGGCGCCACCTCATGCCCCGACGCCGTCCCAGATCTCGGTCAGCGAGCGGTTGGCGATGCGCACCACACGGGCCAGCGTGGCATTAAGTGCGACCGGATCGCCCCGCCGCGCGCAGATCGCGACGTCACCGGCAACCCCCGACAATGAGACCAGACCGACCTGCAATGCCAGCCGCGACAGCCGTTCGGCCTGCGCGATCAGCGCATGCCCGTTGCCTGCGGCGGTGGCGTCCTGCAACAGCGCGACCGCACCGGCCATCTGCTCCAGCGCATGCTGGATCACGCTTTCGGCTGCGGTCTCACCCAGTTCGTTCACGATATCCTGAACCCGCCCGGAATCGAAGCGCACGGCCTCTTGTGGCGCTAATGGCGCTATGTCTGTCATCTTCCACTCCACATCATCGTGTCCCCACAGGCCGGGAGAAAATGGCACCAAGGGGTTATGATTTCCTTACTGCCTCGGGTAGAAATCGCTCGAATTGAAAACAGTCCCGGCCTATCACCCGGGTTTGAACAAAGCAGGTGCAAGCATGCATAACGCCAGACTACTGCCGCAATACCTTGTCGGCCGCTATAACGGCTGGCGCGCGACGACCTATGCCGAGAACCGCGCATGGTACAGCCGGCTGGCCGAAGACGGGCAGCACCCGCGCGCGATGGTGATCTCGTGCTGCGATTCGCGTGTGCATGTGACCTCGATCTTCGGGGCCGATACGGGCGAGTTCTTCATCCACCGCAATATCGCCAATCTCGTGCCGCCCTATACGCCCGACGGGCTGCAACACGGCACCTCGGCGGCGGTGGAATACGCGGTCACCGCGCTGCGCGTCGCCCATGTCATCGTCATGGGGCACACCAATTGCGGGGGCGTGGCGGGCTGTCATGCAATGTGTTCAGGCCATGCCCCCGAGCTGGAGGCAGAAACCAGCTTTGTCGGCCGCTGGATGGATATCCTGCGGCCGGGCTATGACCGTGTGACCGCCCTGCCCGAGCCGGAACAGGTTCCGGCGCTGGAACGCGAGGCCGTCATGGTCTCGCTCGGCAATCTGATGACATTCCCCTTTGTCCGTGACGAGGTCGAGGCCGGGCGGATGACCCTGCACGGGCTGATCCACGACATCGCGGACGGCGCGCTGCTCCAGTATGACGGGGCGGCGGGCCGGTTCGTGGCCCTGTAATGAGCCGGTTCACCATCGGCATATGGACGCTGGTCGCCGGCTATCTGCTCAGCCAGTTTTACCGCGCCTTTATCACCGTCCTCAGCCCGGTTCTGCGCAGCGATCTGGGCGTGACACCCGGCGATCTGGCGGTGACATCGGGGATCTGGTTCGTGGCCTTTGCCGCCATGCAGATCCCTGTCGGGGGCTGGCTTGATCGCTATGGGCCAAGGCGCACGGCCGGCTGGCTGATGGCAATCACCGCATCGGGTGCGGCGATCTTTGCACAGGCACAATCGCTGTGGCATCTGCATCTGGCCATGGCGCTGATCGGGATCGGCTGCTCGCCGGCGCTGATGGCGGCCTATTACATCTTTGCCCGCAACCATCCGGGGCGGGAATTCGGCACGCTTGCCGGGACCTTTGTCGCGGTCGGCGCATTGGGGAATATCCTCAGCGCGTCTCCGCTTGAGGCACTGGCCGGGGCAATCGGCTGGCGGGCCTCGGTCTGGGGGATGGCCGTGGCCACGGTCGGGGTGGCGGCCGCATTGCTGATGACGGTCCGCGACCCTGCCGCACCGGCATCCGGTCAGCCCGCCGGCCGGCTGGCGGATATCCTGCGCCTGCGGGCGCTGTGGTTCATTCTGCCGCTATTTTCGGTCAGTTACGCGATTTCAGCGGCCATACGCGGGCTGTGGGCCGGGCCTTACCTTGAGGATGTCTTTGCCGCCAGCCCCGATATGATCGGCCACGCCACGCTGGCCATGGGGCTTGCGATGATCATCGGCAATGCCGTCGCCGGCCCGGTCGTGCGCATCGTCGGATCGATCAGGCATACGATCATTGGCGGCACGGCCGTGACCGTCACGATCATGATCATTCTCAGCCTGACGGCCGGGCTGAACTATGGCCTCGCCGTCGCGCTGCTGACCCTGATCGGGCTTTCCGGGGCGTTTTATGTGCTGCTGATGTCGCATGGCCGCAGCTTTTTGCCATCACATCTGGTCGGCAGAGGCGTGACATTCCTCAATATGTTCTCGATCGGCGGCACAGGGGCGCTGCAATTCGCCTCGCATCCGATCCATGGCTGGGCGGTCGCCAACCACCCGCCGGCAACGGCGTACGCCCTGCTTTTTGCGGCCTTTACCCTGCCGCTGATCATCGGGCTGGCGCTTTATTTCCTGACACAGGAGGCATGTGACGATGACTGATCCGGCCGGAATCGAGGTGGTGGCCCCGAACCTCAAACGGCGGCTGTCAGGGGTGACGGCGACGGTGGTCCGCCTGATCCCGGTGCAGGCGCGCATGATCGGCATCACCACAACCGGGCCGGGCCTGCCGCCCGGGCTGCCCCATATCCCGCTGGCCCGTGCCGCCACCCTGCCGCGCGACCGCTGGCGAGTCTGGCATGCACGGCGCAACACGGAAATGGCGCTCGGGCTGATCCTGCGCCGCCTGCTGCGGCGACGCTACCGGCTGCTGTTCACCTCGGCCGCGCAGCGCCGGCATACGGGGTTTACCCGCTGGCTGATCCGCCAGCAGGATGCGCTGATCGCAACCTCGCCTCAGGCCGCGTCATATCTGGAACGGCCGGCGACGGTCATTCTGCACGGCGTCGATACGGATGTTTTCCATCCTGCGGCCGATAAGGCCGCATTGCGGCGCGAGTTGGGGCTGGACCCGGATGCGGTGATTATCGGCTGTTTCGGACGGGTCCGGGCGCAAAAGGGTGTCGATCTGCTGGTGCGCGCGGCAATCACGCTTTTCGCCGCCCGGCCCGGAACGCAACTGGTCCTCACCGGGCGGATCACGCCTGACAATCAGAAATTCACCGACGAATTGCGCGCCGAGATCGACGCCGCCGGCCTGTCTGAGCGCATCCGCTTTCTGGGAGAGTTGCCATGGTCCGGGGTCGTGCGGCATTATCAGGCCATGGACCTTTTCGCCGCCCCCGCCAGATGGGAAGGCTTCGGGCTGACCCCGCTGGAAGCCATGGCCTGCGCTGTGCCGGTCGTGGCCACCCGCGTCGGCGCCTATGAAACCCTGATTCGTGACGGCGAGACCGGAACGCTGGTCCCGCCCGATGACGGCGCGGCGCTGAGCGCGGCACTTGCACGCTGGCTGGATGACCCAAAGGGGCGCGAGGCCGCCGGCCGCGCGGCGCGCGACCATGTCGTCGCCCGCCACGCCATCGGGGCCGAGGCCGCCGCCATTGTCGGGGTTTACCGCGGATTGCTGGCATGACGCCGCTGCGTTTCTATGCCGCGCGGCTTTTGCGCAACGAGGAACTGCTCGCATCCTTGTCGGTCCCGCAAGCCCGGCTGCTGGCCGAGGCCGGCGGGCGCAGCGTGGCACTGATCGGCAATGCGCGCGCGCTCGCCGACGGGCGCGCCGGGGCAGAGATCGACGCGCATGATCTGGTCGTTCGCATCAATCTCGCCCCGACACCCACACCGCAAAGCCATGGCATGCGGACCGACTGGCTGGGTCTGGCAACCCGTCTGCCGACGGCCGAACGCAACCGCATCAACCCCGGCCGCATCCTGTGGATGTCGCACAAGCGCAAGCGGCTGGACTGGCGCAGCGCCCATTCACCCGGATTCTATCTGCATCCACAGACAGATTATCAGATGCTGAAGGATGAAATCGGCGCTCAGCCGACGACGGGTGCGCTGCTGATCGCGCTGCTGCTGCGTTCGGACCTGACGCAGCTGGACCTTTATGGCTTTGATTTCTTCGCCTCGAAATCGCTGTCGGGCAGCCGCAATGCCCAGCAGGTGCCCCATGATTTCAGCGCCGAATCCGCATGGGTCCGCGCGCTGACAGAGGCCGACAAGCGCCTGCACCTGCACCCGCCAGGCAGCTGATCCCGGCCCCGCACCGCTTTCACGGCCGGATTGGATATTTATGGACAGAAGATATCATCATCTTCTGTCCTCAAATATCCTCGGGGGTGAATGACCCGAAGGGTCAGAGGGGGCGCGAGCGCCCCCCGCCACGTCAGCCGCGCAGCACGCCGCCGGTGGCTTTTGTGACCTTTTCGATGATCTTCGCGGCCACCGCCTCGATGTCCTTGTCGGTCAGGGTCTTGTCGCGCGGTTGCAGACGGGCGGTGATGGCGATGGATTTCCTGCCGCCCTCCAGACCCGTGAACTGATCAAACACCGTCACCCGCTCGATCAGGGCCTTATCGGCGCCCTGCGCGGCATTCACGATGGCCAGAGCCTCGACGCCCGCATCCACGACAAAGGCGAAATCGCGTTCCACCGCTTGCAGATCCGACAGGATCAACGCGGGGCGGGTCGGGGTTTTCACCTTGGGCAGCGGGATGTTCGCGATGTGGATGGTAAAGGCCACCGCGGGGCCTTTCACATCCAGCGCACGCAGCACCTTGGGATGCACCTCGCCAAATGTCGCCAGCCGTTTCGGCCCCAGCTGAACGTTGCCCGAACGGCCGGGGTGCCACCAGCCATCCAGCTTGCGGTCGATCTGGGCGCGGGCGGGCGCACCGATGGCGGCCAGCACCGCCTCGGCATCGGCCTTGGCGTCATAGATATCCACCGGGCGGCGGCTGCCGAACGGGTCACGCGCCGCGCGGTGGCCGACCAGCAGGCCGGTCAGGCGCAGCTCTTGCTCGTCCGGCTCGCCGCCCGAAAAGACCGGGCCGACCTCGAACAGCGCCAGATCGGCAAAGCCGCGCGCCTGATTGCGGGCCGCAGCCGCCAGCAGCCCCGGCAGCAGGTCGGGCCGCAGGTGGGTCATCTCGCTGCTGATCGGGTTCTCGATGCGGGTTGCATCCGCCCCGCCGCCGAACAGCGCCGCAGCCGCCCCGTCGATAAAGCTGTAGGTCACGCATTCGTTGTAACCCAGCGCCGCCCCTTGCCTGCGCGCCGCCTTTTCGCGGATTTGCAGCGGTGTCAGCACCGGCTGCGGCACGCCCGCGCGGGGGCGCGGCAGCGGCTGGCCTTGCAGTTTTGTCAGGCTGGCGATGCGGGCGATTTCCTCGATCAGATCGGCCTCGCCCTGCACATCGGGGCGCCAGCCGGGCACATGGGCCATGTCGCCTTCCATACGGAAACCAAGCGATTCCAGCGTCATGCGCTGAATATCCGGGTCGATCTGCATCCCCACCAGCGACACCACGCGGTCGGTATCCAGCCGGTAAGCGCGCGCCGTCACCGGCACCGCGCCTGCATGGACAACATGGCTGGCCTGACCGCCGCACAGATCGAGGATCAGTTGCGTCGCCCGTTCCAGCCCCGGCAGGGTAAAATCCGGGTCCACGCCGCGTTCAAACCGATAGCGCGCGTCCGAGTTGATCTTTAGCGCCCGGCCCGTCGCCGCGATGTTGATCGGCTGCCAATAGGCGCTTTCAAGGAACACATCGGTGGTCGTCCCGGTCACGCCGGAGGCCGCCCCGCCCATGATCCCGGCAAGGCTTTCGGGGCCGTTATCGTCGGCAATCACCAGATCGCCGGGCCGCAGCGCATAGGTCTTGTCGTCCAGCGCCAGCAGGGTTTCGCCCTCTACCGCCCCGCGCACAACCAGATCGCCCGCGACTTTGCCCGCGTCAAAGACATGCAGCGGGCGGTTCAGGTCGAATGTGAACAGATTGGTAATATCAACCAGCGTCGAAATCGGCCGCAGCCCGATGGCACGCAGCCGCTGTTGCAACCAGTCGGGCGAGGGGCCGTTTCTGACCCCCCGGATCAGGCGGCCCGCGAAATAAGGCGCGCGTTCCGCCGCATCTGCCGCGATGGTGACACTGATCGGGCTGTCAAAGTGGCCCGCGACGGGCGCAACCGTCAGCGGTTTCAGCCGGCCCAGCCCCCGCGCCGCCAGATCCCGCGCCACGCCACGCACGCCCAGCGCATCGGGGCGGTTCGGCGTGATCTTGATGTCGATCACCGGGTCAATTTTTTCCGGCGCGTTTTCCGCCAGCCAGTCCACGAACCGCTGCCCGACCCTGCCCGAGGGCAGTTCAATGATGCCATTATGCTCGTCGCTGAGTTCCAGCTCGCGTTCGGATGCCATCATGCCGTGGGATTCGATGCCGCGAATTTTCCCGACCGACAGGGTGGTGTCGATGCCGGGGACATAGTCGCCGGGCTTGGCCAGAACGCCCAGCAGCCCCGCCCGCGCATTGGGCGCCCCGCAAACGATCTGCTTTTCGCCCTCGTCGGTTTCGACCCGCAGCACGCGGAGCCGGTCGGCGTCGGGATGCTGCTCGGCATGGGTGACGCGGGCGATGGTGAATTTGGACAGCTTGGCCGCCGGGTCCGAGACCTCCTCGACCTCAAGGCCAAGATCGGTCAGCGCCTCGGTGATCTCCGAGGTGGTGGCGGTGGTATCGAGATGCTCTTTGAGCCAGGAGAGGGTGAATTTCATTAAAGCCCCTAGTAACTAGTTTGACATTTTGTTCGATTGCTCGCGCGCAACCAGCACAAAGTTTGCCCTCTTTTCGAACAAGTCTTTCGCAAGTTTTTCAAAATTAATCGGTTGCTCACTGGTCGCATAGGCTTCATAAAGGTACTTAATTGATTTCCCGTATGAATGTGAAAGCTCTTGAGCTGCACGAATGAGTTCGGACGGCGCTCGCTGCATTATCAGGAGGTTTTCGTAATAATTCACTTTTGCAAGTTTTGCGCCAACTGATTGCAAGGCGGATTCCTCCCTAACCAGAGCGGGATCCTCTATGATGCTTGAGCACGTCTCCGCCATCTTTGCGCAGGTAATTCTGATGTCATCGGCAAGGCGATAATGAACATCTAGCTTTTTTTGCCTGCCATAGACAAAAACTGCAATAAAAATTGCCGTCCCAGATGCCATAGAAGTCGTTACAATTGATGATATAGACTGAAAAATCCTTGGGTCAATAGCCGTCAACCACGATGCACCCTCACTCACCTACTCAACCCCCCACTCACACTCGGCACATCCCCCGCCACGAACCCATAATGCCTTAACCACCGCAGATCGCTCTCAAAGAACGCGCGCAAATCCGGTATCCCATATTTCAGCATCGCAATCCGGTCGATCCCCATCCCGAAGGCAAAGCCCTGCCACTCAGACGGATCAATCCCGGCAGCCTGCAAAACCTTGGGATGCACCATACCGGAGCCCAAAATCTCCAGCCAAGAATCCCCCTGCCCGATTTTCAGCGTGCCGCCTTCCCATGAGCAGCGGATATCCACCTCGGCCGAAGGCTCGGTAAAAGGAAAATGCGACGCACGAAAGCGCAGCTCGACCTGCTCGACCTCAAAGAACGCGCGGCAGAACTCTTCCAGCGTCCATTTCAGATTGGCCATGGAGATATCGCGCCCGATCGCCAGACCCTCGACCTGATGGAACATCGGCGTGTGGGTCTGGTCCATGTCCATGCGGTAAACCCGGCCCGGCGCGATGACGCGGATGGGCGCGCCCTGCTGCTGCATCGCGCGGATCTGCACCGGCGAGGTATGCGTCCGCAGCACATGCGGCGGGCGCATGTCGCCCTCGGCCCGCGCCATGAAGAACGTGTCATGTTCCTGCCGGGCGGGATGTTCGGGCGGGATATTCAGCGCGTCGAAATTGAACCAGTCGCTTTCGACCTGCGGCCCCTCGGCCACGGCGAAACCCATATCGGCAAAGATCGTCGTGACCTCATCCATGACCTGAGACACCGGATGGATCGTCCCCGCCGCGCGCGGCCGGCCGGGCAGGGTCACATCCAGCCACTCGCCCGCCAGGCGCACATCCAGCGCGGCATCTTCCAGCGCCAGCTTCTTTGCACGCAGGGCGGCGTCGATCTCGTCACGCAGGCGGTTCAGGGCGGCGCCGGTGGTCTGACGCTCTTCGGGCGTCATCTTGCCCAGCTCGCGCATCTTAAGGCTGATCTCGCCCTTTTTGCCCAGAGCGGCAAGGCGCACCTCCTCCAGCGTGGCGGGATCGGGGGCGGCGGCCACGCGGGCCAGATAGCCAGAGAGAAGCGTATCGAGATCGGTCATCGGCGTCATCCTGATTGATGCGCGCGCCTTAGCACGCCAGCAAGTGGGGTAAAAGTCACCCTTGGCGGGCAGCAGCGAGGGCCGCGGGCAGCGCGGCGGCAAAGGCGCTCAGTTCGGCCTCGGGCGCGCATGAGACGCGGATGCAGCGATCCATCGGCGCGACAGCCGGCATGCGCGCGAATATGCCGCCACGTTCCAGCCCGGCCAGCACCGCGCGCGCAAAAGCACCATCCCGGCCACAGTCGATGGCCACGAAATTCGTCGCTGATGGCAATGCGATCAGGCCATGACCGGCGGCAATCGCACCGATGCGTTCGCGCGCGGCCCAGACGCGGCTGCGGATATGGGACAGCCATGCCTCATCGCTCAGCGCTGCCAGCGCGCCGGCCTGTGCGATGGCATTGACGCCGAAATGGTTGCGGATACGCTCAAAGCCCGCGATCAGCGGCGCGGCGCCGATGGCATAGCCGATACGCGCGCCCGCCATTCCATAAGCCTTTGAGAATGTGCGCATACGGATCACACGCGGATCATCCGGCACGATCCGGGGCAACGCATCATCGGGCGCGAATTCGGCATAGGCCTCGTCAAGGATCAGCAATGCGCCATCGGGGATCGCATCCAGCGCGGCCTCGATCTGGCGCCCCGGCAGCCAGCTTCCCATCGGATTGTCGGGATTGGCGAAATAGATCAGCCGCGCCCCGCATTCGCCGGCCCGCGCAATCAGCCCGGCCAGATCCTCGTGATCACCGCGATAGGGCATCTTCTCGATCACGCCGCCGAAACCCGCGACGTGGTAATTGAATGTCGGATAGCCTCCGTCCGAGGTCACCACGGTTTCGCCCGGCGCCAGAATCAGGCGCACGACAAGGCCCAGCAAGCCGTCGATCCCCTCGCCGATGACGATCTGATCCGGCTGGGTGCCATGCCGGGCGGCCAGCGCGTGGCGCAACTCGTAATTATCGGGATCACCGTATTTCCAGACGTCGCCCGCCGCCTGCGCCATGGCCTCGACCGCGCGCGGCGAGGGGCCAAAGCCGTTTTCATTCGCACCCAGCCGCGCCAAAAAGGGCGCGCCGCGCCGGCGCTCCAATGTCTCTGGTCCGGTAAAGGGGACGGTGGCGGGCAGGGCTGCGGGGATGGGGGCAAATCTCATCACACGCCCCCCCGTCCGGTCAGCGCCGCCAGCGCATCACGCAGCCGGTCAATGGCGGCAAGAGATTGCGAAACAACGGCCGGCGCATCGCCCGAGCGGACCCAGAGCGCGCCCAGAACATAGGCCCCGAGCAGCAGCCCCGCGACGCCAAGCGCCGCCGCCAGCCCCGCGCCATAGGCCCGGCCCGCGGCGGGTGCGATCGCCGTTTCGGGTGACAGGTCAGGTGCAGCAGCAGGCGGGACCGGGGGCCGGGGATCCTCGGAGACCTGCAACGTCGCGGCCAGCTTTTCGGCGTCGGGCAGCCGGGTCGCGATACGCCGGCGCGGCGGACCGGGCAGAGTGGCGGCCGGTTGTGCCGCAGATGCGGCAGGCGGCGGGCTGTGTGACGCAATATCCGGCGATCCGGCGGGTGGGACCGGGGCCGGATGCGGCGCGCGGGCCTCTGCGGCGGCAGATACGGGGGCAGATACGGGAGAGGGCTGTCTGTCCCGCGCCTCGGGGGCGGGGGGGCGGAAAACCACGGGAACCGGCCGCGCATCCGCGCGGGCACCCGCAGGCAAGCGTGTCAGGACGCGCGGCTCCGAATCGTCAGGCGCGGTCACGGTCGTGGCCGGCCAGTCCGTCGCCGATGCGGCGGCGCCATCCGTCCCGCCGGCCTGGGGGGGCTGCGGGCCGGACAGGGCCTGCCGGGCCGGGCCGGTCATCCCCGCCTCATCGGTGGCCGGGGCCGCGCCGGCTGTCTGCCCCGCAAGATCATCAGCCCTTGCGCCATCCGCCGCCGGGGCGGCGCCATCGGCAGCAACATCCCCGATCGCGCCCGCCCCGCCCGGGCCGCCATCCCGCCAGGCGGCTGCATCACCGGAACAGGACGGATCGTCAGCCGCGATCTCGTCAGCGACAGGTTGCGCAGCCACAGGTGGCGCGACAGGTGGCACCGGTGAGGCGGCACCATCCGGCGCGGTGCCTGCCTGACGCGCGGCGCGCCGGGCCGAAATTTCGCGCGCGGTTTCCTCGCGCAGGATCGACAGCACGTCATCGGGCAAGGGACGCTGCAATTGGGGCGGGGTGCCGGGATCGGGCGCGGGGTCGTGACCGGATGCAGGCGCCGACGTCTCGCGCGCCGCCGCCAGATCGCCCGAAAGACCGCGCATCTGCGGCGCATCACCCTGCGCCTGCCCATCACCACGGGCGGGCGCGTCATGACCGCGCCGGCCCTCATCCCGACCTGCCCCCCTTCCCCGCGCATCTGCCGCAAGGCGCGCGCCGTCACGCGGCCCGGTCTCGGGCATGCGCGGATCGCCGCCCGGCCCGGCTGTATCGGGCCGCTGTGTCCAGATATGACCGCAGGCCGAACATTCGACCTCGCGCCCTTCGGCGGGGATCATCTGCGCAGGAATATCATAGAGCGCATTGCATTCGGGGCATATCAGCCGCATGGATCATCCTGTTAAGCTGCGCCGTTTCTGGCATTCCACCGCTGGCTGTTCTATCAACGCAGCGCCCGGCTTCCAAGCGCCGTGGCGGCATCGCAACGTGCAGGAGGCCCGTTTTGATCGAAATGCAGAATCTCTCCTTCGGATATCGCGAGGGCGGGGCGTTGTTGTCCGAGCTGAATCTGCACCTTCCGCGCGGCTCTTTCCATTTTCTCACCGGCCCCTCCGGCTCGGGCAAGACGACGTTTCTGCGCCTGTGCTATGCCGATCTGCTACCCGGCAAGGGAACGCTTTCGGCCTTTGGGCAGGACGTCACCACATTGTCGCGCGACGGCATCGCCATGTTGCGGCGCAAGGTCGGCGTGCTGCATCAGGATGCGCAGTTTCTGGATCATCTGCCGGTTGCCGAAAATGTCGCGCTGCCGCTGACCATGGCGGGGCAGCCCGTCGACATGCAGGCGATGAAAGAGCTGCTGGGCTGGGTCGGCATGACCACCCATGCCCGCGCGCTGCCACCCTCTCTTTCGGGGGGCGAACGCCAGCGTGCGGCACTGGCGCGGGCGGTCATCATGTCGCCCGATTTTGTCATGGCGGACGAACCGACCGGCAATCTCGACTGGGAAATGTCGTTGCGCCTGCTGCAATTGCTGGTCGAACTCAACCGTTCGGGCAAGACGATCCTGATCGCCACGCATGACATGGACCTGATCCGCGCCGCCCGGCAGATGGAGGTTCAGGCGCGGGTGCTGCGGATTTCCGGGCGCAAGGTGCAACTGGCGGGGGCAGATCTATGAAGGGCGATCTGAGACAGATCGGATGGCGCAACCTGTGGCGCGGGCTGGCGGGGCCAGACCGCAGCGGCACGGGCCGGATCGTGCCGCCGACGGGCTTTACCGCGCAGCTGACTGCGCTGACAGCCGGTGCGATGGCCTTTCTGGCGGTCTTTGCACTGGCCCTGTGCTTTGCCACCGGCCGGCTGGCTGACCGCTGGTCACAGTCTCTGGCACAGACGGCAACGGTGCGCGTCTCGGCCCCGGTGACCGAGATCGAGACCATGACCGGCGCGGTGATGACGATCCTGAACCAGACCCCCGGCATCGCCGAGGCGCGCCTGCTGCCCGAGGATGAGGTCGAAGAGCTGCTGACCCCATGGTTCGGCCCCGACGTTCCGGTCGAAGCCCTGCCCGTTCCGCGCCTGATCGAGATCCGCGAGACCCGCGATTTCGACGCAGACGGCCTGCGCCTGCGACTGGAGGCCGAGGCCCCCGGCGCGGTGCTGGACGATCACACGCGCTGGCGGCAGCCTCTGATCGGTGCGGCGCAACGGCTGCGGGTTCTGGGTGTCATCTCGCTGGGGCTGATCGCGGCGGCGGGGGCGGCAATGATGATGCTGGCGGCCCAAAGCTCGCTTGCCGCCAACGGGCAGGTGATCCGTGTGCTGCGGCTGATCGGGGCGCGCGATGTCACCATTGCGCAGGCATTCGTGCGCCGCTTTACCCGGCGGGCGGCGGCGGGTGCGGCGGGGGGCACTGTTCTGGGCATGGCGGCCATCGCCGCGCTGCCGGGGATGGATCAGGCGGGCGGATTTCTGACCGGGCTGGGCTTTCAGGGCCGGGGCTGGCTGTGGCCGCTACTGATCCCGGTCGTCGCGGCGGGGGTCGGTTTTCTGGCAACACGCTGGGCCGCGCTGCGCATGCTGCGGGCCGTGCCATGAGCCGGGCGCTGCTCAATCCCGGTGAGGCCGCACATCTGTCCCCCCGGCCGGGACGGACCGGATTTTTCAGCTATCTGCGCACCATCACCTATTACCCTCATGTCGCACTGGCGACGCTGGTGCTGGGAACCTGGGGGCTGACACAGCTGCGCCACGGGATGCGCGGCGCGAACCGGGTCGCGACGATCTGGATCGGCTATATGCTGCGTGCCGCCCGCTGGCATATGGGTGTCGCGGTGGAGTTGCGCGGCACGCCGCCGCCCGCGGATCAGGATGCGCTGATCGCTGCCAAGCATCAGAGCTTTCTCGACATTCTCGCCATCTCGGACGCGGCTCAGCGACGCGCCTTTGTGATGAAGCGCGAGGTCATGCGCGTGCCGATCATGGGCTGGTATGCGCGCGCTGTCGGCTGCATCCCGATCGACCGGGCGCGCGGGCGCGACGCCATGGGACAGATCGTCGCCCGGATCCATGAACGCCGCGCCTCTGACGACGGGCTGGGCCATCTGATCGTCTATCCCGAGGGCACCCGCACCCGCCCCGGCGAGCATCGCCCCTACAAGCATGGCATCGCCACGATGCATCTGGAAACGGGCCTGCCGGTCTGGCCGGTCGCGGTCAACTGCGGCATGTTCTGGCCCAAACGCGGCATTCCGGTGGCAACAGGCCGTGCGGTGATCGAATTCCTGCCGCCGGTCGAGGCCAGACCCGGCGAGAGCCGCGACGACTTCATCGAGCGGCTGCGCGGCATTATCGAAACACACAGCGATGCGCTGATGGCCGAGGCGGGTCTGGCGGGGGCGGCACCCGCGACCTGACCGATCAGAACAGTTTTCACAGCGCAATTCGCGGGTTAAAGACGGATCAGCGCGGCCGTTCCGAATCGCGCCGACCCTGACATATGGAAACGAGTGCCATGAAGTTGAAAACCACCATTGCCGCCACCCTTGCCGTTGCCACATTGTCGGCCTGCGCAATCACGCCCAAGGACATGGAAACCACCCCGGTCATCGCGCAATCGCCGATGGGCCCGGTGATCTGCCAGATCTACACCCATGAGCAAGTGACCTGGGACCGCTCGATCCGCCGCCCCGAGCGGATGGATACCGAGACCGCCGACAATCTTTGCCGCGCCGAGGGCAAGCGGATCATGGAGGGCGGCACGCCGAACTATGTCCCGACCGTCGACACCGCGACGGGTGCCGCCACGCTGTAATCCGGCGACGATCCTGAAACCGGGCCGTGATCCAACTGGGGAAGGCGGCCCGGAACGGGCTTGGCATCGGGTGCCGGACAGATGCCCGATCCGATACGGCCGGCAGGGTGCATGCGAACCGCTTGCCTCTCCCAATATCCGGGCGGGGCAGCCGGCGCATAGACCCGGCGCGTGACGGGCCGTCCCGATCCCGCCGTCCTGAGGCGAAAGCGCGCGGCCGCCTTGGCCCGGCACAATCCCCGTCCGGCACAATCCCGTAACGACAGCCGCGTCCTGATGACCGCCAGGGGGCCGATATCGCGCGGGGGCTGAACAAAGCGGCAGAACATCCGCCATCTGCACCGCCCGCCGCCGCCCCGGCGCTGTCATCACGCAAATCTGGTCACGCAAATCTGGCCGGGTGCCATGCGGGGCCCGGCCTTTCTCATGTGCCCGCCCTTATGTGCCCGCCTGACCGGGGACATAATTCAGGATCGGGGCCAGCCAGCGTTCGGCATCCGCCAGATCCATCCCCTTGCGGGCGGCGTAATCGGCGACCTGATCGGCCTCGACCTTGGCCACGCCGAAATAATAGGCATCGGGATGCCCGATATAGAGACCCGACACCGATGATCCGGGCCACATCGCCATGGATTCGGTCAGCTCCACCCCGGTGGCCTCGGTGGCGTTCAGAAGATCGAACAGAGTCAGCTTTTCCGTGTGGTCGGGCTGCGCGGGATAGCCGGGCGCGGGACGGATGCCGGCATAGCCTTCGGCCACCAGTTCGGCATTGCTGAGCGCCTCATCGGGGGCATAGCCCCAGTGATCGCGGCGGATGCGTTCGTGGATCATCTCGGCCAGAGCTTCGGCGAAACGGTCGGACAGCGCCTGCACCATGATCGCCGAATAATCGTCGCCTTCGGCCTTGAACCGGGCCGCAATCTCGTGATCCTGCGGGCCGGATGTGACCACGAAGCCGCCCACATAATCCGGCTGACCAAGGGGCGCGACGAAATCGGACAGGGCGACATTCGGGCGGCCCTCGCGCTTTTCAAGCTGCTGACGAAGGGTGTGGAACGTGGCCAAAGGCGTCGCCCGCCCCTCATCCGTGAACAGGCGGATATCGTCGCCCACCCGGTTCGCGGGCCAGAAGCCCACCACGGCGCGGGGCGTAAACCAGTCCTCGGCAATGATCTGCGCCAGCATGGCCTGCGCATCGGCAAACAGCGCGCGCGCGGCCTCGCCCTGCTTTTCATCGTCCAGAATGCGCGGATAGACCCCTTTCATTTCCCATGTCTGGAAGAAGGGGGTCCAGTCGATATAGCGCGCGATCTCGGCCAGTTGCAGATCGCCAATCACGCGCGGCCCGAAGAATTTCGGGCGCGTGGCCTGATAGGCGCTGAAATCCAGCCTTGCGGCATTGTCGCGCGCGGCCTGCAAGGCCAGACGGGGCTTGTTCCTGTCGCCACGGTTATATTTCTCGGCCATATCGACATATTCGCGCCGGATATTGGCGACGTAATCCGGCTTCTGATCCGACAAAAGCGCGGAAACCACCCCCACCGCCCGGCTGGCATCGGTCACATAGATGGTCTGGCCCCGGTGATAACGCGGGTTGATCTTGACCGCCGTGTGAACGCGGCTGGTGGTGGCACCCCCGATCAGAAGGGGGATGTCGAAGCCCTCGCGCTCCATCTCGGCGGCGACATGGACCATTTCGTCAAGGCTCGGCGTGATCAGCCCCGACAGCCCGATCACATCGACCTTTTCGGCCCGCGCGACCTCAAGGATTTTCTGCGCGGGGACCATCACGCCAAGGTCGATGATCTCGTAATTATTACACGCCAGCACGACGCCCACGATGTTCTTGCCGATATCATGCACATCGCCCTTCACCGTCGCCATGAGGATGCGGCCATTGGTGCTTTCCTCGCCCGAGGCGGCTTTCTCTTCCTCCATATAGGGCAGCAGCCATGCGACGGCCTGCTTCATCACGCGGGCCGATTTCACCACCTGAGGCAGGAACATCTTGCCCGCCCCGAATAGATCGCCGACCACATTCATCCCCGCCATCAACGGGCCTTCGATGACGTGCAGCGGGCGGGCGGCGGCAAGGCGGGCTTCCTCGGTATCGCCTTCGATGAATTCGGTGATGCCGTTGACAAGCGCATGTTCCAGCCGCTTTTCAACCGGCCATGTGCGCCATGTCATGTCCTTTTCGCGCGCCTTGGTCCCGCCCTCGCCGCGATATTTCTGGGCGATATCCAGCATCCGCTCGGTCGCGTCCGAGCGGCGGTTCAGGACGACATCTTCGCAAGCCTCGCGCAATTCGGGGTCGATCTGGTCGTAAACCGCAAGCTGGCCGGCATTGACGATGCCCATATCCATGCCCGCCTGAATGGCGTGGTAAA
>JAUNTL010000047.1 GCA_030538705.1 Paracoccus sp. (in: a-proteobacteria)
GCTATGACGCATGGGTCGATTACGTTCTCGATGTGCCGATGTATTTCGTCTATCGGGATGGCAAATATATCAATGCGTTGGGCCAGTCTTTCCGGGATTTTCTGAACGGCCGCCTGCCCGCGCTGCCCGGCGAGGTGCCGACCCTCTCTGACTGGGCCGATCACATGACGACGGTGTTCCCCGAGGCCCGCGTCAAGAAATATATCGAGATGCGTGGCGCCGATGGCGGCCCGTGGCGCCGGCTGTGTGCCCTGCCGGCACTGTGGGTCGGGCTGTGTTATGATCAGTCCTCGCTGGATGCGGCATGGGATCTGGTCAAGGGCTGGGATGCCGAAACACGCGAGGGGCTGCGCCGCGCCGCCGCCCGCGACGGCTTGCAGGGCGAGGCCGGGGGGCTGCGTCTGCACGATCTCGCGCGCGAGGCAGTCGCCATTGCCGAGGCCGGGCTGGCCGCGCGCGCCTGTCCCGGCGCCGGCGGTATGGTCCCTGACGAGACCCATTTCCTGAACGCTTTGCGCGAAAGCATCGACAGCGGCGAGGTGCCGGCCGATGAGCTGCTCGCGAAATATCACGGAGAATGGCACGGAGATTTGACTCGCATCTATGCCGAGTATTCGTACTGATCGCGCCATGAACTTTTCGATCCGTTACCGCCTGATCCAGATTCTTGAACTTGTGCTGTGGCTTGGCTTTGCGGCCGCGCTTGGCATGATCGGCAACAAGGCGTGGGAGATGCGCGCCGAGGGGTTGCGCGCGGTCATTGCCGCGATTGCGCCCGAGCTGCTGATGGCCGGCGCGGTCATCGCGGCGCTGATCGTGCTGATCGGCATCTATCACGCCACGCGGCGCAATGGCGACGCGCTTGACCGGCTGGCGCGTCAGGGCGCGGCCGGGCTGCGCCGCCTTCCGGGTGCGGGTGCTGCGCCGGTTGCGATGATGGCCCATGACATTCCGGCGCCCGCACCGGCTGTTGTGCCGGCCCCCGCGCCCGCCCCCATGCCGGCCCCTGTGACAGCTGCCCCGGCCCCGGCCGTGGCTGCCCCGGCTGCGGCCCCGCCCGCGCCGGTTTTGCAACAACCCGACCCCGCGCCGTCACAGCCTGCCGCGCCCGAGGTTCCCCCCGACGCCCCTGCCTTTCCGCCCCCGCCGCGCCTGATGCCGGCGGCTGCGCCCGCCCGGACGGCCGATGCGTCGCGCGGCGCCGGACCTCGCCGTCTGGGACCAGCCAGCTGAGGCGCAGGCCGGTTTCCGGGGTGACGGCCCGCAACAGGCTGACTTGCTGAAAATGACCGGCGGTGCGCCGGCGACAGGCAGATGCGCCATCAGGGCGCCCGCCTCCCCCGGTCGTCACCGCGTCGTGATCGCGCGCGCGGTCCGGCGGGCACGGCATGAACGATCCTAGATCCCCAGCTTTGCCGCCAGTGACAAAAGATCTGCCCATGCCTCACGCTTGGCAATGGGATTGCGCAGCAGATAGGCAGGATGGGTCATCGGCAGGGCAGGGCGATCAAACGCCGTGACCCAGTTGCCGCGCAGCCGCAGGATGCCCTCGCGATTGAGCGCGGCGGCGCAGGGTGTATTGCCCATCAGCAGGATGACCTCGGGGTCGGCCAGTTCGACCTGACGGCGCAAAAAGGGCAGCGACAGGGCGATCTCGTCCGGGGTCGGCTTGCGGTTGCCGGGCGGGCGCCATTTCAGCACATTGGCGATATAGACCGCGCGGCCGGCATCGGGCAGCGCGCGGCCCAGACCGATCGCCGCCAGCATCTGATCCAGCAACTGCCCCGCCCGCCCGACAAAGGGCAGGCCGCGCGCGTCCTCTTCCTCGCCGGGGGCCTCGCCGATGATCATCACGCGCGCCGCCGGGTTGCCATCGGCAAAGACGAGATTGCGCGCCCCGCGCTTCAGATCCAGCCCGTCAAAGCCCTGCTGCGCCTCGGCCAGATCATCCAGCGTCGCCGCCGCCCGTGCCAGCCGCACGGCTGCGGTCAGCAGATCGGCCTGTCCCGGCTCGGCCGAAGGGGGGGCGGCGGGGGCCGGGCCAAGCGGGGGCGGCGAGGGTCTGGGCGGGGGCAGATCGGTGCGGTCCAGCGGCGCGTCAAGCATGGCCTCATCCGCGCCCAGTTCGCGCTGCCACTCCAGCAGCGCAAGCGCCGTAAGGCCGTCGATCCCGACGCCGCGCCATGTCAGACCCGATTCCATGGTGGCGACGGTAGGCTGCCTGCGTCCGCGCGGCAAGCCCGCCCCTTGCCCCGCCGCCCGCGCTTTGCGATAGAGAGATCCGATACCGCACAGGGGTTCACGATGTCTTTCCGCGCCCGCCACCTTTTGGGGATCGAGCCGCTTGCACCTTCGGCGATCACCGAAATCCTTGATCTCGCGGAAAGCTATGTCGACCTGAACCGGCGCACGATCAAGCATTCCGACGCGCTGGCGGGGATGACCCAGATCAATATGTTCTTTGAAAACTCGACCCGCACCCAGGCCAGTTTCGAACTGGCGGGCAAGCGGCTCGGGGCTGATGTGATGAATATGGCGGTGGCCCAGTCCAGCGTGAAAAAGGGCGAGACGCTGATTGATACGGCGCTGACGCTGAACGCCATGCACCCCGATCTGCTGGTCGTGCGCCACCCCCAGTCCGGCGCCGTCAACCTGCTGGCGGAAAAGGTCAATTGCGCGGTGCTGAACGCCGGTGACGGGCGGCATGAACACCCCACGCAGGCGTTGCTGGATGCGCTGACCATCCGCCGCGCCAAGGGGCGGCTGCACCGGCTGACCGTGGCGATCTGCGGTGATATCGCGCATAGCCGTGTCGCGCGCTCGAACCTGATCCTGCTGGGCAAGATGGAAAGCCGGATCCGGCTGGTGGGCCCGGCGACCCTGATGCCCGCCGGCGCGGCCGATCTGGGGGTCGAGGTCTATGAGAACATGCGCGAGGGTCTGGCGGGTGCCGATGTCGTGATGATGCTGCGCCTTCAGCGCGAGCGGATGGACGGAGGTTTTATCCCGTCCGAGCGTGAATATTATCATCGCTGGGGTCTGGATGCCGAAAAGCTGGCCTTTGCCAGCCCCGATGCCATCGTCATGCACCCCGGCCCGATGAACCGCGGCGTCGAGATCGACGGCACTATTGCTGATGACATCAATCGCAGCGTTATTCAGGATCAGGTCGAGATGGGCGTTGCCGTGCGCATGGCGGTGATGGACCTGCTGGCGCGCAACCTGCGTGCCGAGCGCGGCGCGCTTGCCGCCGGGGGCCGCGATGAATGAACGCCACGTGATATTCCTGCGTCCCCTGACGGAGCGCTGCTGATGATTTTGCATTTCCACAACGCCCGTCTGATCGACCCCGAGGCCGGCACCGATGAAACAGGCAGCCTGACGGTCGAGGATGGCATGATCGCCGGGCGCGACCTGCCCGCGCCCGAGGGGGCGGTGATCATTGATTGTGCGGGGCGCTGCCTTGCGCCGGGGATTGTCGACTGGGGCGTCAAGATCGGCGAGCCGGGCGAGCGGCACAAGGAATCCTATGCAAGCGCCGGGCGCGCCGCTGCGGCCGGCGGGGTCACGACGATGATCGTCCGCCCCGATACGCAGCCCCCGATAGACAGCCCGGAAAGCCTTGATTTCGTGGCAAAACGCTCATCCGATGCGATTGTCCGGGTCCGCCACATGGCCGCGCTGACCAAGGCCCGCGCGGGCCGCGAAATGGTCGAGATGGCGTTTTTGCACGACGCGGGGGCCGTGGCCTTTGGGGATGGTGTCCGGGTCGTCGCGGATAACAAGCTGATGTCGCGCTGTCTGACCTATGCGCGTGGTCTGGGGGCGCTGATCGTCGGCCATCCGCAGGATCCCGCGCTGTCGCGGGGGGCGGCGGCGACAAAGGGCAAGTTCGCCTCGCTTTATGGCATTCCCGATGTGTCGCCCATGGCCGAGCTGATGGGGCTGCAACGCGACCTTGTGCTGGTCGCGATGAGCAGGGCGCGTTATCACGCCGATCAGATCACCACCGCTGCGGCGCTGCCGGCGCTGCGACGCGCGCGGACCGAGGGGCTGGATGTCAGCGCCGGCATCTCGATCCACCATCTGACGCTGAACGAGTTTGACGTCGGTGACTACCGGACCTTTTTCCGCTTTACCCCGCCGCTGCGTGCCGAGGACGACCGTGCCGCTATGGTGCAGGCGGTCGCTGATGGCGAGATCGAGGTCATCGGCTCGTTCCACACACCTCAGGACGAGGAATCCAAGCGTCTGCCCTTTGCCGAGGCCGCCCCGGGAGCGGTCGGATTGCAAACCCTGCTGCCGGCTGCGCTGCGGCTTTACCATCAGGGCGGGCTTTCGCTGCCGGTGCTGTTTCGCGCCATGGCCCTGAACCCGGCGCGCCGGCTGGGGCTGGAGGCAGGGCGGATCAGCACGGGCGCACCGGCGGATCTGGTGCTGTTTGACGCGGATGCGCCATTCGTTCTGGACCGCTTCAGCCTGTTGTCAAAGTCAAAGAACACGCCCTTTGATGGTGCGCGCATGCAGGGTCGGGTTATCGGCACATGGGTTGGCGGTGAAAGGGTGTTCGGGTGAGCTGGCTGCTTTGGGCCGTGATCGGCTATCTTCTCGGTTCGGTGCCGTTCGGGTTGGTGATATCGCGCGCGCTTGGTCTTGGTGATCTGCGCAAGATCGGCTCGGGGAATATTGGCGCGACGAATGTGCTGCGCACCGGGCACAGGGGGGCGGCGCTGGCGACGCTGCTGCTGGACAGCGGCAAGGGCGCCATCGCGGTGCTGCTGGCGCGCCATGCCGGCGGTGAGAGCGCGGCGCTGGTGGCGGGTGCGGCGGCGTTTCTGGGCCATTGCTATCCGGTCTGGCTGGGGTTTCGCGGCGGCAAGGGGGTTGCGACATTCCTTGGCACCGTGCTGGCACTCAGCTGGCCTTTCGGGCTGTTCGCCTGTCTTGTGTGGGCGGTGACGGCGGGCTTGTCGCGCATCAGTTCGCTGTCGGCGCTGGCGGCGGCGGCGATGGTTCCTGTTCTTGCGGCGATCGTCGGGCGCTGGCCACTGGCGATGACGCTGGCCTTTATGGCGGCGCTGATCCTGTGGCGGCACCGGCCCAATATCTCACGTCTGCTGGCCGGCACAGAGCCGCGCATCGGTGCCGGAAAATAGCGACATGATCTGGCTGGCCGCGGACGGCCGGGCAGGTCGGGATGCGGCAGGCCGGCCCCCGATCACCGCAGGCGTTCAGGGATGCGCCCGTGCATCTTGCCGGCCGCCCGGGGGTGTGATCCCGGTTGCTCACAGATGGCCGCGTGGACCGGGACATGGCGGCGCCGTCTGGTATCAGGCTGTTTCGGACCCGCGCCGCGCATCGTCGGGCAGGGGTGATCCCGGTTGCCACAGATGGCCGCGTGGACCGGGGCATGGCGGCGCCGTGCGGTATCAGGTTGGTTCGGACCCGCGCCGTGCCGTGCATCCTCGGACGGCCGACCGGGGGCGTGATCCGGCTGCCGTCTTGCGCAACCTTCCGCCCCTTGGCTGATGCGCAGGGCATATTCTTTCAGCTTTCGCGGAAGGCGCGGGTGAAATAGTCGGCAAAGGGTTTCAGCAGATAGGACGCGGGGCTGCGGTCACCGGTGCGGATATAGACCTCGACCGGCATGCCCGGCATCAGCACGAGGTCTCCCAGACGGTTGAGCTGTTGGGCAGGGATAGCGACCTCGGCGCGGTAATAGCTGGTCCGGGTGACCTCGTCGGTCATCGCATCAGCCGAGACGCGCTGAAGCACGCCGTTGATTTCGGGCGTGGTGCGGGCATTGAACGAGGCAAAGCGCAGCTGAACCTGTTGGCCGGCGTGAACCTCGTCGATATGGATCGGCGCGATCCGTGCCGCGATCAGCAGCGGACGATCCTGCGGGATCAGATAGAGGATCGGCTCGGCCGGGCGGATAACCGCGCGCGGCGTGGTGACCTGCAACTCATGCACCACGCCCGCGACAGGGGCAGAAATTTCAAGCCGCGCGATCTGTTCACTGAGCGAGCGGCGCCGCTCGGTCAGTTCCAGCTCGCGATAGCCCAGATCACGCAGTTCCAGCTCAGCCTGTTCGCGGCGCTCGCTTTGCTTTTGCAGCCGCGTGATCCCGATCCCGGTCTGGCGGGTCTCGGCCTCGGCGCGGGCGGCCAGCAACTCGCCGATACGGCCGTCTATGGATGCGGCCTCGCGCTCCAGGGCCATCACGCGAGAGGCCTGCGCCAGCCCTTTTTCAAGCAGTGACCGCTGGTCGGTCAATTCGGTCGCGATCAGCGCGCGCTGTGTTTCAAGCGCCGCAGCCTGCGCCGCGATTCCGTCGATCTGTGCCCCGACCTGCGCCGATTGAGTGGCCAGCTGATCGAGCGATTGCCGCAGCGTGCTGCGACGGGTTTCAAACAGGCTCTGTTGCCCGGCGATCAGTGATTGCAGGTCGGGCCTGCCTGCTGCGGCACCGGTCAGCGACGGGGGAAAGGTCACCGTTTCGCCGGCATCGCGTTCTGCCTCCAGCCGGCCGCGACGGGCGAGAACCTCGTAATACTGGCCCTCGACGATGGCGAGTTCGGTGCGCAGCAACGTTCCGTCCAGCCGGATCAGCACATCGCCCGCCTGCACCTGCCGGCCCTCCTGAATGAGGATCGCGTCGACGACGCCGCCATCGGGGTGCTGGACGATCTGGCGGTGCTGTTCGACCTCGATCCGGCCCGAGGCAATGACAGCGCCAGAGATGCGCGTTCCGACGGCCCAGAGGCCGAAGCCCAGGCACAATAGCAGCACCGCAGCCAGCCCCAGAATCAGCGGGCCACGCGCAGACAGCAGGCGGTCGTCGCGGGACGGCGGCGCGGTCATGTCACGCCCCCGGGATTGCGGCTGCGCTGGATGTCCTGCGCGTTCTGGACGACGGATTTCAGCACCTCGTCGCGGGGACCAAGGCGGCGGGCGACCCCGCCCTCCAGCATCAGCAGCAGGTCGCATTCCGCGATGGCCGCCGGCCTGTGGGCCATGATGATCACGCCCCCGCCCTGTGCCTTGACGCGCCGGATGGCGAGGTTCAGCGCCTGCGAGCCTTCGTTGTCGAGATTGGCGTTCGGCTCGTCCAGGACCAGCAGCACCGGGTCGGTGTATAACGCGCGCGCCAGCCCGATGCGCTGGATCTGCCCGCCCGACAGCTGTGCGCCGGCCTGAGCGACAAGCGTATCATAGCCGCGCGGGAGATTGAGGATCATCTGATGCGCGGCGGCGGCGCGGGCCGCCTGCACCACGCGTTCAGAATCCGGTTGCGGGTCGAGCCGGGCGATGTTTTCCGCAATCGTCCCGTCAAACAATGTCACCTGCTGGGGCAGATAACCGATCAGCCGGCCCAACTCGTCGGGCCGGAACTGATCCAGCGTGGCCCCCCCCAGCCGGATCGAGCCGGCAGCGGGTGGCCAGGCGCCGATCAAGGCCCGCGCCAGCGTCGATTTGCCCGCCCCGGAAGCCCCGATCACGCCAAGCGCCTGACCGGGCGCCAATGAAAAGCTGACCCCGCGCAGGGTTGGCGCGCGCTGAGCGGGCGGGATCACGGCCAGCTGAAGAACCTCCAGCCGGCCATCGGGGCGGGGCAGGGCGGTGCGTTCAGGCAGTTGCGGGTGGCGCGCCAGCAGGGCGCCCAGCCGGTTCCAGCCGTCCTGGGCACGCTGGACCATCGCCCATTGGCTGACCAGAACCTCGATTGGTTGCAAGGCGCGGCCCATGACGACCGAGGCCGCGATCATGGCCCCCGGCGTCAGTTCCTGGCGCAGCACCAGCCAGGCGCCGGCGGCCAGCATCGCACTTTGCAAAAACAGCCGGAAGCTGCGCGAGAAAACCGAATACAGCTGACTGATGTCGGCGCCGGCCAGTCCCGCGTGCGCGGCCTCGTGACGGGCGGCGGACCAGCGGGAAAAGGTCGCATCACGCATCCCGAGCGAGCCGATCACCTCGCCTTCGTCGCGAAACATGTCCGACATGCGTTCTGCCTGCTCGCTGGCAAGCGCGTTTTGCCGCAGGTTGTGCTTTGATGTGATCTGATTGGCCAGGGCCGCCAGCACCAGCACCAGCCCCCCCGCCGTGGCCAAGAGGCCCAGCAGCGGGTGAAAGATGAAAACCGCCGCCAGATAGACCGGCGCGAAGGGCAGATCGAAAAGCGCCAGTGCAATGGGCGAGCCGATCACCGCGCGCAGGCTTTCCAGATCGCGCATGCCGCCGCGCGCCACCATATCCGAGCCGGTGGCGGCCCCGTCTTCCAGCCCGGCGGCGAATACCCGCCGTTCCAGCCGCTGCTGAAAGCGCAGCGCGACGCGCTGCATGATCCGGCTGCGCGCCAGATCGACCACACCCATGACCATGAAAAGGAACAGAACCAGCAAAAACAGCGCCGTCAGCGTTTCGACCGAGCCAGAGCCGAGGACGCGGTCATAAACCTGCAACATGAACAGCGGGCCGGTCAGCATCAGCAGGTTGACCGTCAGCGAAAACAGCACCACCGCCGCCAGCAGGCCCGTTGCAGGTGCGCGCGCAGCCCGTAATTCGGCAAATCCCCGCTCTTGCGCTGCTGTGCGTGCCATACCGTCCGTTCACAATCCCGCGCCCGCCTTGTCGTAGCGGGCCGCTTTGCTTATTGCCGTTCCTGTCGCCCCCGGCAACGGGGGCAAGAATCGCCTTTCCGGGGTATATCAGCAGAATGTTAGCAAATCCCTTCCGGCTCATGCCATTGTTTGCCGTTCTGATTGCCGCGGCTTGTGCGGGCGGCGGGGGCGAGGGCGTCAATGACCCCTATGAGCCGGCGAACCGCCGCGTGCATGCGTTCAACAAGGCGGTGGACCAGAATGTCGTGCGCCCGCTGACCGCGCCTTTCAGGGGTGGTGACAGCGAGGGCGGCCCGGGGGTGACGGCGGTGCTGTCCAATGTCGGCGGCAATCTGTCGCTGCCGGGCAAGGTGGTGAACGGCCTGCTTCAGGGACGGCCGGATCATGCCGCGCGCAATGCCGGGCGCTTTGTCGTCAATACGACGCTCGGGCTGGGCGGGTTGCATGACCCGGCCGGGCAGGAGTTCGGGCTGCACGAGGTTGATACCGATTTCGGCGAGACGCTGCATGTCTGGGGCGTCGCAGAGGGCCCCTATATGGAGCTGCCGCTGATCGGCCCATCGACGGCGCGCGACGCATTCGGGCGGGTGGTCGACTGGATGATGGACCCGATGGATCAGGTTCTGAACGACGATCAGGCGCTTGGCGCCCGCGTGATCCGGCTGGGATCAAAAGCGGGTGAACGCGCGCGTTTCGGGGATACGGTCGATTCCATTCTGCATCAGAGTGCGGATAGCTATGCACAGACGCGGCTGCTGTATCTTCAGCATCGCCGTTATGAACTTGGTCAGGAGGCGGAGGTAATCGACCCCTATGACGACCCTTATGATGAATAGCTCGCGGCGCGGGTTTCTGGGGCTGCTGACGGCGGGTGCGGCGGCATTTGCCGCCCGTCCGGTGCTGGCGCTGAACACCGATGAGGCGCGCGCGCTGATCCAGACCTCGCTGAACGAGGTCTATGCCGTCATCAATTCGGGCCAGCCGCCCGCACAGATGTACAAGCAATTCGAGGCAATCTTTGCGCGCTATGCCGATGTCGACACGATTGCCCGCTCGGCCCTTGGCCCGACGGCGCGGCAGATCAGCCCGCAGCAATTCGCGGCCTATCGCGATGCGTTCCGTGGCTATATCGGTCGCAAATATGGCGCGCGTTTTCGCGAGTTCATCGGCTCGCAGATCGAAGTGACCGAGGCGCGGCCCGAAAAATCATTTTTCGTCGTGACCTCGATCGCGCGGCTTCAGGGCCGGGCGCCGATGCGGGTGGACTGGCATGTCTCGGATCGTTCGGGGCAAAGCAAATATTTCAACATCATCATCGAAGGCGTGAACATGCTGGCGTCTGAGCGCACCGAGATGGCGGCAATGCTGTCGCGCAGCCGTGGCGATGTCGCTGCCCTGACCGCAGCCTTGCAACAGGCCGGCTGAGCCACAGGCCCGCTGGCGACAGACGCAAAGACAAAGGCGCGCTTTCGGGCGCGCCTTTTTGCTGGCCGGATGGCTGGCGGGGCATGGCCGTGATCCTGGCCGCCGCGTTGTTGCCCGGCGTTGCCATAGGGCGCCGGGGCGGTGACGGCCCCCGCGAACGGGGGCGACGCGGGGCATATCCGCCGCGCAGGCCCGGCGCGCCACGATGGCCGCGCCGGGGTCAGTTTATGGTCTAGTTCAGCCCCTCGATCCCGCGCAGCGCGTCGCTCAGCGGGTCGCTCTGCTGGCTTTCGGGCGCATTGGTGACGCCGCGCGTCGCATCGGTGGAACTGAAGGTACTCTCCGGGCTGACCGGCGGGCCGCCCGGCTGGGGCTGCGGTGCCTGCTGGCCCGAAGGCGGCACCTGTCCAAGGGCCTGCGCCAATGCGTCCGACAGCGCTTCGCCCGAACCCTGAACCATTGGCTGGCCGGGCGGTGCGACCGGGCCGCCGCCGCCTGCGCCCGCCATATCGCTGAGCGCGGCGCTGAGCGCTGCCGCCAGCGCATCATCGCCGCGAACCGAGGGCGCCACGCCGTCCCCGATGCGCGATCCTTCGTCGCCCACAAAGCGGCCCAGCGGCTCCAGCGGCAGGCCCTCGTGAATATCCGTCATCACCGCCTGCCAGATTTCGGCCGGCAGGCCGCCGCCGGTCACCCCGCTGAGCGGGGTGTTGTCGTCGTAACCCATCCACACCCCGGTCACGAACTGATCGGTAAAGCCGATAAACCAGGCATCGCGATAAGATGAGGTCGTTCCGGTCTTGCCCGCTGCATCGCGTGCGCCCAGCTTTGCCCGCCCGCCGGTGCCCGACTGGATCACCTCGCGCATCATCGTGATCAGCCCTGATGCCGCCTGCTGCGAAATCACACGCTGCCCCATACCGCCGGAACGCGCGATCATCGGGCTGGCATCGCCGCGCACGCGCAGTTCGACCACACCGTAAGGGCGCACCGCGCGGCCGCCATTGCGGATACCCGCATAGGCGCCGGTCATCTCCAGCAGGGTCGAATCGAACACCCCCAACCCGAGCGAGGGGACATTGGGCAGCTCGGTGCCGACCCCGAATTCGCGCGCGATGCGCAGGACCGATTCGCGGCCCGCGCGTTCCTGAAGGCGGATTGTCGCGGTGTTCAGCGACTGCGACAGGGCGCGCGTCAGCGTGACCTCGCCATAATAACGGCGGGTATAGTTCTGTGGCGACCACGGGCGGCTGCCACGGATATTGATCGTCAGCGGTCCGTCCAGAACCTGGTTGGATGGCGTCAGCCCCTGATCGAGCGCCGCGGCAAAGACAAAAGGCTTGAAGCTTGATCCGGTCTGGCGCTTGGCCTGGGTGGCGCGGTTGAAAACGCCGTGGACCACAGTATCGCGCCCGCCGATCATCGCGCGCACGGCGCCGTCGGCGGACAGAACCACCACCGCCGCCTCGGCCTTTGATCCGTCACGGACCTTTTCGTCAAAGACCTTTTTCATTGCGGCCTCGGCCGCGCGTTGCACACGCTGGTCAAGGGTCGTCAGGATGGTGACATCCTCGGTCGTCTCGGTGGTCAGAAAGCCGGGGCCGGATTCCATCAGCCAGTCAGCGAAATACCCGCCCGCGCGCGCCGCTGCCGCCTGTGACAGCACGGCAGGATTGGCGCGGGCCTCCTGATACTGGGCCTCGGTGATGCGGCCCTGTTCATGCATCAGGTTCAGCACGGTGCTGGCGCGGTCCTGGGCGCGCTGAATATCCGAGGTCGGCGCGAAATAGCTGGGTGCCTTGAGCAGCCCGGCCAGCATCGCCGCCTCGGCGACCGAGACATCACTGGCGTGTTTGCCGAAATAACGCTCGGACGCGGCCTCAAAGCCGCGCGCGCCGCCGCCCAGATAGGAACGGTTCATATAGATGTTGAGGATCTCGGACTTGCTGTATTTGACTTCCATCGCGACGGCGAAGGGAACTTCCTTGATCTTGCGCCACATGGTCGAGGCGCGGCACTCTGCCTCATAAGCGGCCTCGTCCTTCCAGCGGGTCGGATCGAAGGTCTCGCCCAGACACAGAAGCTTGGCGACCTGCTGTGTGATGGTCGAGCCGCCGTGACCCTGAAGCGGGCCGCGCCCGGCCGCCATGTTGATGCGGATGGCGCTGGCGATGCCGCGCGGGTCGATGCCCAGATGGCTGTAAAAGCGCCGGTCCTCGGTCGCGATCACCGCGTCATGCAGCGCCGGGGCGATCTGGTCGGGGTTGACCGTGCCAAAGGTTTCGCCGCGCCAGGCAAAGACGTTGCCCTCGCGGTCAAGCAGGGTCACCCCGCCGCGCGCGCGCCCGTCGAACAGGGCCGACGCCTCGGGCAATTGCGAATAATAGTAAAAGGTCGCCAGCCCGAAGATCAGCATGAATGCCAGTGCCGAGAACCATACCGTGCGGAAGATCGCCTTCCAGATCAGCGAGAAAAACCCGGCAATGCCGCGCGTCACGGCATTGCCGCGGCGCACGGGCGCGCGCTTTCCCCGGCGTCCGCGGGGGGTGTCGCCCGAAGGCTGTGTCGGATTCGTGTATCGCCGTTCGGCCACAACCGGGCGGCCTTTGCGGGGAGGTTCTGCCATGCCTGTATTCCTGCGCGACCGTTTCCCGGCCTGATTGCGGACAACATACACGAGGCCGAAGCCAATGCGAAGTCAAATGACCTGTCCGTGACGTGCCCGTTTTGCGGGCAATCGCGCGGATATCTGCCCATGCCGGCGGCGCCTGCTGCTTTTGCGGCCGGACCATGCGCCGGAAGCTTGAGGATCGGGCGGCCCGGGCGCCTCGTGATGGCATGACGTCCGCTCTGGCGGCGTCCGCCTGACAGCCTGAACCGAGGTTAAACGCATGCTGAAAACGATTTCCATGATGGCGGCTGGTGCGGCGCTTTTTGCGCTGCCTGCCGCGGCCCAGAACACCGCCGCCATGGTGGTGGCCGACCCCCCGCCCGCGGTAACCGCTGATGTCGCCTATATCTTTAACACGCTGCTGTTCCTGATCGGCGGCTTTCTGGTCATGTGGATGGCCTGCGGCTTTGCCATGCTGGAGGCCGGGCTGGTCCGGTCCAGGAACGTGACCACGCAGCTTTTCAAGAACATCTCGGTGTTTGCGATTGCCGGGCTGATGTATTGGCTCATCGGCTATAACCTGATGTATCCGGGTGATGGCTGGACCATCGCGGGCGTGATCGGCGATCTGTTCGCGCCCAAGGGGATCGACCCGGTCGGGGCGGGTGTCGTGGATGACGGCTATTCCGCCGGCTCGGATTTCTTTTTCCAGCTGATGTTCTGTGCCACAACCGCATCCATCGTTTCAGGCACCGTGGCGGAACGGATCAGGCTGTGGCCATTCATGATCTTTACGGTGATCCTGACCGGCCTGATCTATCCCGTTGAGGCCTCGTGGCAGTGGGGCGAGGGCTGGCTGTCGGATATCGGCTTCAGCGACTTTGCCGGCTCGACGCTGGTGCATGCCACCGGGGGCTTTGCCGCGCTGGCGGGGGCCATCGTGCTGGGCGCGCGGCGGGGCAAATACCGGGCCGATGGCCGTGTGCAGCCGATGCCGGGGTCCAATCTGGCGCTGGCGACGCTGGGAACCTTTATCCTGTGGCTGGGCTGGTTCGGGTTCAACGGCGCATCGCAGCTGGCCATCGGTTCGGTCAATGACGCAGCCGATGTCAGCCGCATCTTCGTGAATACCAATATGGCCGCATCTGCCGGGGCGGTGGCCGCGATCATCGCGACGCATCTGCTGTTTGGCAAAATCGACCTGACCATGGTGCTGAACGGGGCGCTTGCCGGTCTGGTCGCGATCACGGCCGAGCCGCTGTTTCCCTCGATCTTCGGCGCAATCCTGATCGGCGGGGTCGGCGGGGTGATCGCCGTGATTGCCGTGCCGCTGCTTGACCGCTTCAGGATCGACGATGTCGTGGGGGCGATTCCGGTTCACCTCTGCGCCGGGATATGGGGCACGCTGATCGTGCCGGCCTCGAACCCGGACACGTCCTATGTCACCCAGGCTATCGGTGTGCTGTCGATCGGCGCCTTCGTCTTTGCGACCAGCCTGATTGTCTGGCTGATCCTCAAGGCGACGATGGGCATCCGCGTCAGCACCGAGGCCGAGATCAGCGGGCTGGATGTCAGCGAAATGGGGATGGAGGCCTATCCCGACTTTGTGCAGGCGAAATAGGCGCGCAATTACGGCCAAAGGCCCGGCACCGTGCCGGGCCTTTTGCGTTCGGGCCAAAGGTCAGGCGATACGGGCGACGACGAAATCCGCCAGATCCCCCAGCGTGTCGCGCATCTCACCCTCCGGCAGACCCCCAAGCGATTCGCGCGCCCGCGCCGCCCAGCCAAGCGCATCGGCCCGCGCCGCATCCATCGCCCCCGTGCGCGCAAGGATGTCCAGCGCGTGATCCAGATCGCCGTCATTTTGCTGGCCGCGCTCGATCACCCGCTGCCAGAAGGCGCGCTCGTCCGCATTTGCTGCGGCCACCGCCTTGATGACGGGCAGGGTCAGCTTGCGTTCACGGAAATCGTCGCCGACATTCTTGCCCGTCGCGGCCGAGGAACCACCGTAATCCAGCAGGTCATCGGCAATCTGAAACGCGATGCCAAGCGCGTCGCCATAATCAAACAGCGCGCGGACATGGTCCTCGGGCGCCGAGGCGATGACCGCGCCCACCTCGGTCGCGGCGGAAAACAGCGCGGCGGTCTTGCCGCGGACGACCTGGAGATAGACCGATTCGTCCGTCGCCAGATCCTGCGCCGCGCTCAGCTGGAGAACCTCTCCCTCTGATATCGTGGCCGAGGCATTTGACAGGATTTCCAGCACGCGCATGACGCCCGTATCGGTCATCAGCTGAAAGGCACGGGCCAGCAGGTAATCACCGACCAGCACGCTGGACTTGTTGTCCCACAGCAGGTTGGCGGTCGGCCGGCCGCGGCGCTGCTTGCTTTCATCGACGACATCGTCATGCAGCAGCGTTGCCGTATGAATGAACTCGACCGTCGCGGCCAGATGAATGTGATACGGCCCGTCATAGCCACACAGCCGCGCCGCCGCCAGCACCAGCAGCGGCCGCAGCCGCTTTCCGCCGGCCTCGACCAGATGGGCGGTCACCTCGGGGATGCGGGGGGCGTGGCGCGAGGCCATGCGTTCGCGGATCAGCGCGTTCACCGCCTCCATCTCGGGGGCGAGCGCGTCGGTCAGGCGGTCCATCGGGGTCGGTTTAACAGCGGCGTCCATCGGTTTCCCTTTCCTTGCCTGCAATTGCCACGCGATAGACAGCCGCGCAACCGCCCGTTAGCGTTCTGGCATGAAAGAACTGATGCGAACCACCGATCCCTTGCGCCTGACGCGCGCCGCCGACGTGCTGCGCGACGAGGGCATCGAAACCTTTGCGCTGGATCAGCATATGAGCGTGCTGGAAGGCTCGCTCGGGATATTGCCGCGCCGGCTGATGGTCGCTGATCGCGATTTCTTCATGGCGCAGGCGGTGTTGCGCGATCTTGGCCTAGATGACTGAGACGCGGACCGACGATTTTCTGGGCCGGCGGCTGCGGATCGAGCAGCGCAGCAGGGGCTATCTGGCAGGTGCCGATGCCGTGATGCTGGCCGCTGCCTGTTCCGCCCGCCCCGGCCAGCAGGTGCTGGAACTGGGCTGTGGGGCGGGGGTGGCCTTGCTGTGCCTTGGTGCGCGGGTGCCCGGCCTTGCGCTGACGGGGATTGAACGCAGCGCCGGGGATGCCGCGCTGGCGCGCAGCAATGCCGCACGCAACGCCATTACGGCCGAGGTGCTGACCGGCGATCTGGGCGCCCCGCCCGAGGCGCTGCGCGCGCGCACATTCGATCATGTCATCATGAATCCGCCCTATTTCCCCGCCGGCACGCCCTCGCCTGATGCGGGGCGCGCCGGCGCCCGGCATGAGGATACGCCGCTGGACGGCTGGCTGGATGCGGGCCTGCGCCGGTTGCGGCCGGGCGGCTGGCTGGTGGTGATCCATCTTGCGGCCCGGCTGGACGGCGTGCTGGCCGGTCTGACGGGGCGCGCCGGTGATATCGCCATTCTGCCCGTGATCGCGCGCGAGGGGCGCGATGCGGGCCGCATCCTGATCACCGCCCGCAAGGGTTCGCGTGGCCCGCTGCGACTGCGCGCACCCTTTGTCATGCATGAGGGCACGCGCCACCGCGACGATGGCGGCGCCGACCTCAGCCTGGCCGCGACGGCGGTTCTGCGCGATGGCGCGCCGATCATGCTCTGAGACGTCGATAGCGGGTGACAAGCGCCGGCTTCTGTGATGCAATCGTCATATTCGACATGGACAGGAGGACGATAATGTCGGTTGAATCCCACATCGAAAAACTCCGTGAGAAGCACGAAAGCCTATCCAGGGCGGTCGAGGCAGCGCAGCGCGCGCCCGGCAGCAGCGATTTCGAGATTGCCGAGATGAAGCGCGAGAAACTGCGCCTGAAGGAAGAGATCGAGCGGCTCGACGGCTGATGCCGTCTTGAGCCGCCGCGGCGCATGACGTCGTGTGATATGACAGGGGCCTGCCGGCGTGGATGCTGGCAGGTCTTTGTTTTGGCGGTCCCCGATACTGGTATCGGCAGGGTTCAGCCCGGTCGTCTGTCCCGCCCTGGAAACGGGCGGGGCCGCGGTGTTATCCGCTGCCGGATGACCATGCGGTCAGGGCGTCTCGCAGCCCCGCAACGACAGGTGCCGCGACCTCGCATGTTCTGGGTATCCATGTTCCCGCAGCGCATGAAAAAGGCCCGCGCGATGCACGGGCCTTGATTATCTTGCCGGCAGTATCAGCTGAAGTACTGCGCCCCGTTGGCCGAGATGGTCGACCCCGAGATAAAGCCCGCGTCATCTGCGGCCAGAAAGACCACGCAGCGCGCGATTTCTTCCGGCTCGCCCAGACGGCCGACCGGGATCTGGGGGATGATGCGTTCGTTCAGCACTTTTTCGTCAATCGCGCGCACCATCTCGGTGCCGATATAGCCGGGCGCAATGGCGTTCACGGTGATTCCGGCGCGCGCCCCCTCCTGCGCCAGCGCGCGGGTAAAGCCGATATCGCCCGCCTTGGCGGCGGAATAGTTCGCCTGCCCGGCCTGACCCTTTTGCCCGTTGATCGAGCTGATATTGACGACCCGGCCGAATTTACGCTCGCGCATCCCGTTCCAGACGCCGTGGGTCATGTTGAACAGGCCCGTAAGGTTGGTGTCGATGACCTCTTTCCACTGCTGCGGCGTCATGCGGTGGAACATGGCGTCGCGGGTGATGCCGGCATTGTTGACCAACACATCGACAGGACCAAGTGCCGCCTCGACCTCTTTGATGCCGGCGACGCAGGCGTCGTAATCGGCCACTGACCATTTAAAGGTCTTGATCCCGGTTTCTTCGGTAAATGCGCGGGCGGCATCGTCATTGCCGGCATAGTTTGCCGCAACCTGATAGCCGGCCTCTTTCAGCGCTTTGGAAATGGCCGCGCCGATGCCGCGCGTGCCGCCGGTGACGATGGCTGTTCTGGACATGTTTCCCCCCTTTGGAACAGTTACCTTGAAATAATATTAGATACACGGCCATCAGTGCGCAAGATCGTTGCGGCGCACTGTTGGGAACGGCGGGTTGCCCCGCCGCCCGGATGGCACCGCTGGCCCATGCCCCAGCCCGGTTATCCGGGTCAGAGGCAGGGGCCGCCGTGATCAGCGCTCGATGCAGAGCGCGACGCCCATACCGCCGCCGATGCACAGCGTCGCCAGACCCTTTTTCGCGTCGCGTCGCGCCATTTCGAACAGCAGCGTGTTCAGGATGCGGCAGCCCGAGGCGCCGATCGGGTGGCCGATGGCGATGGCGCCGCCGTTCACGTTCACGATCGACGGATCCCAGCCCATATCCTTGTTGACGGCGCAGGCCTGGGCGGCAAATGCCTCGTTTGCCTCGACCAGATCCAGATCTCCGACGGACCAGCCGGCCTTTTCCAGTGCCTTGCGGCTGGCCGGGATCGGGCCGGTGCCCATGATCGCCGGATCAAGACCCGCCGTGGCATAAGAGGCAATGCGGCCGAGCGGGGTCAGCCCGCGCCGCGCGGCCTCGTCCTCGGTCATGACCATCACCGCGGCGGCACCGTCATTGATCCCCGAGGCATTGCCGGCGGTGACGCTGCCTTCTTTGGCAAAGGCGGGGCGCAGCTTTTGCATCGCGTCGATACTGGCGCCGTGGCGGATATATTCATCATCTTCGACTACGGTGTCGCCCTTGCGGCCCTTGACGGTGAAGGCGACGATCTCATCCTTGAACTTGCCGGCCTTTTGCGCGGCCTCTGCCTTGTTCTGGCTGGCAACGGCGAACTCGTCTTGCTGTTCGCGGCTGATCGACCACTGATTGGCCACGTTTTCAGCGGTCTGGCCCATGTGATAGTTGTTGAAGGCGTCCCACAGCCCGTCCTTGATCATGGTGTCGAGCATTTTCATGTCGCCCATTTTCTGACCGGCGCGCAGATATGCGGCATGGGTGGAAAGCGACATGGATTCCTGCCCGCCCGCCAGCACGACACGGGCATCGCCCAAAATCACCTGCTGGGCAGCAAGCGCGACGCTGCGCAGCCCCGAGCCGCAGACCTGATTGATGAGCCATGCCGACGATTCGGTGGGCAGGCCGGCGGCGATATGGGCCTGACGGGCGGGGTTCTGTCCCTGAGCAGCGGTCAGCACCTGACCGAGGATGGTTTCATCGACCTCGGCCGGGTCGATGCCGGCGCGGCGGACGACCTCGGCCAGAACGGCGGCGCCCAGCTCATAGGCGGGTGTTGTGGCGAAGGCACCGAGGAAACTGCCGACCGGGGTACGGGCGGCGGAAACGATTACGGCTTTGGTCATGGGGTTGTTCCTCTCCGAATTTCTGTCTGTCTGGGCGCGAATGCCGTCACAGGTCAGAATGCCGAACTCCGATGGCGCGTCAACCCGGGTTCGGATGATGCGCCGGGGCGGGGCCGGCGGATGATCGGGCCGGGGCCGCCGGGCCGCGCCCCCCGCAGATCACCGCTGAGGCAGCCGGTTTGAGCGCGGGTGAAAGGGGCGGTTGTTGCCGCATGGGTCGTGCCGCGCAGAGGGGAGCGCCCCCCGCAGATCACTGCTGAGGCGGCCGGTCTGAGCGCGGGTGAAAGGGGCGGGTGTTGCCGCGCGTGTCGTGCGGCGCAGAGGGGAGCGCCCCCGCAGATCGCTGCTGAGGCGGCCGGTCTGAGCGCGAGTGAAAGGGGCGGTTGTTGCCGCGCGTGTCGTGCCGCGCAGAGGGGAGCGCCCCCGCAGATCGCTGCTGAGGCGGCCGGTCTGAGCGCGGGTGAAAGGGGCGGTTGTTGCCGCGCGTGTCGTGCCGCGCAGAGGGGAGCGCCCCCGCAGATCACCGCTGAGGCGGCCGGTCTGAGCGCGGGTGGCAGGGGTGGTTGTTGCCGCGCGGGTCGTGCTGCGCAGAGGGGAGCGACCGCTATCGCCGTCACCCCCGTCACCGCCGAGCCGGGGCGCGAGATGCTGGGCTTCGACACGCTGACGCTCTGCCCCTTCGATCAGCGGCTGATCGACGCCAGCGCCCTCTCGTCCGAGGAAATCGACTGGCCCGACACCTACCACATGCGCGTGCGCGAGGAACTGTCAGCCCTGCTGGACGGCGAAGCCCTCAACTGGCTGATCCACCAGACCAGCCCGCTGTTCCGCATCAGCCGCGTCAGTACTCTGCCCTTGGAACCCGGCATGATCCTGTCGAACGAGCCGGGCTATTACCGCGAGGGCGATTTCGGCATCCGGCTGGAAAACCTGGGTGACTATGGGGCCATGGATCGCAGCGCCCGCCCGCCCGCCCGCTCGTCTGAGGACTGATGATGAAAGTTGATCGGCCCCGGGGCGACCGTTGCGGTTTCTGGTCACACCCGGCCCGGCGAATGATATCACCGCAGCGCCCGCCCTGCTCAAAGGGCCAGCAGGGTGGGGCGCACGCGGACAAAGCCTATGACAGCAATCCCTTACGTGATCAGATCGCCGGTATGGGCGCTGGTCGTCATCCCTTTCAGCCGCAGCCGGTAGCTCCCATGACGCCGCAGGCGACCGCCAAAGAAACCGCATTGAGCGCTGTTTTGGTCGTCTCAAATACGTCCGCCGTTTCGCAACGCCCTGCGACCGCAGGGCCATCCACTTCGCAGATTTCGTCTGCCTCGCCGTGGCAATGATCTGGTTGGCTTGAATGTCGATTGCGCCTAGGTTCAGAACCTAGTCACGGATTGAACCGGGGTTGCGGATCTTTGCCGTGCAAAGGTCGGGGACCGTTCGGGACAGCGGATGGTTCAGACCGCGGTTGTGGCCGGAGGCTGTGGCCGGAGCGGGTCAACTGTAATCCACAGACTGTCCGCCGGTCCGCCTGCCGGTCGGAGATCTGCCCCCCATCGTGGGGTGTTGGCCCGGCACCCGGATCAAGGGCAGAACGGGCGATGGCACGTGTCACTTCGGGTTTCCCCTTGCAACCCGGCCGGCCGGATCCCGTCACTTTATCGCGGCTGCCGGGGTTTTCCATGGCGGGGTAATCGTCGGCGCGCCGAAATAGTAACCCTGCATGCAATCAATCCCGATTTCGATCAGGAAAGCGGCGTCATCTGCGGTCTCGACCGATTCGGCGACAGTCAGCATGTCAAAATGATGCGCGATCGCCTGAAGCGCCGCCGTGAGGATCTGGTTATCGGGTTGCTCGGCGATCCGGCGGATGAACTGGCCGTCGATCTTTATCATGTCGAAGCAGAAATCGCGCAGATAACGGAAAGATGTGTGCCCCGCCCCGAAGTCGTCAAGCGCAAAGGCCACCCCGCAACCTTGCAGATCGCGCATGAAGGGCACAACCCGGTCGGGCATATCCATGGCCGAGCTTTCCGTGACCTCCAGTATCAGGCGTTCCGCGATACGTTCATCCCCGGAGATGCCCCGGCGCAGGGTCTCCATCCAGACCGGATGACCAATCGAGCGGGCCGACATATTCACCGACAGCCGCAGCCCGGGCGCCTGTTGCAGTGCCATCAGCCCCAGTGACAGCGCGATACAGTCGATGCGGCGGCCCAGATCCGTCGTTTCGGCCAGTGGCATGAAATCGCGCAGCGGCACAAATCGCCCGGTATCATCGACGACGCGGATCAGCCCCTCGTGAAAGGCGGTCAGCGAAGGGCGGTCGGATTGCACCACGGGCTGATAGGCCAGCATGACATCGCCACGCTCGATCGCGCGCGTGACCTGGCTGATCGCGTGGCGCGTCTTACGCGCAGCAACGTAATCGACGGGTGAACCCGGCACATCTGCGTCACTGTCGTCATGCTGCATGTCATCCATCATCCGCACCCTTGCCCTTGGACTGCATCATGCCGATGATGTGCTAAAATTCGGTGAAGCCCGAACGGATTTCTCATTAAGGATTAACGCGATGGTCGAACGCTGCGGCTGGTGTGGGAGCGATCCGCTTTATACCGACTATCATGATCACGAATGGGGCGTGCCCGAATATGACCCGCGCGCATTGTGGGAAAAGCTGGTGCTGGACGGGTTTCAGGCCGGGCTGAGCTGGATAACGATCCTGCGCAAACGCGAAACCTTCCGCGAGGTGTTCGAGGGCTTTGAGCCAGAGCGTATCGCCGGCTGGGGGCCGGAAAATATAGAAAATGCCTTGCAAAATCCCGGCATCATCCGCCACCGCGGCAAGATCGAGGGCACGGTGCGCAGCGCCAGGCTGTTTCTGGACATCGAATCATCGCAGGGATTCGTGCCCTTTCTGTGGGGCTTTGTCGGCGGCGCGCCGGTCCAGAACGCCCATGCGGCGCTGAGCGATGTCCCGGCGGCGACCGCTGAATCGACCAGCATGTCCAAGGCGCTGAAGAAACGAGGGTTCAATTTTTGCGGCCCGGTGATCTGCTATGCCTTCATGCAGGCGACAGGCATGGTCAATGACCATGTGATTTCCTGCCACCGCCATGCGCCGGTCCGCGACATGTCGCCCTAGGGCGCGATCATCTGTGTGACGATGGCGTGGGCGGCGGGCGAATCCCAATCTGCCGGTCCCATCAGCCGCGCGACCTCATTGCCGTCGCGGTCGATCAGGAATGTCGCGGGCATGGCGATGACGCTGAACTGACGCGCCAGCTGCTGGCGCGGGTCCAGCAGAACAGGCAGGGCGTCCAGATCGGCCTCGGCATAGAATTTTTCAATTGCCGGCATGGGGTTGCGCCCGGCCGCAATGGTCACCACAGCAAAATCATCGCCGCCATATTCCTTTTGCAGCGCATTCAGCGCCGGCATTTCCTCGCGGCAGGGCGCGCACCATGTCGCCCAGAAATTCACCAGCACCGCCTTGCCGGCATAATCGGTCAGCCTGTGTTCATTCCCTTCGGGATCGGTGAAGGCGGTATCCGGCACCGCCCGGCGCTCTGATGCAACCAGTTCGATCCCGCCGGCGCGCGCGGCGTCCAGGTCAATGTCGCCGGCAAGTGCCGTATTTGCACCGGCGGCAAGCGCCGTATAAAGGATTGCCCAACGCAGCATTTCAATCTCCCGGATCAGATCTGATGACCGACGCCCCAAAGCCCGACGACACTGCCAATGCCATGTGGGGCGGGCGCTTTGCCTCCGGTCCCGATGCGATCATGACGGCGATCAACGCCTCGATCGGGTTTGACCGGCGGCTCTACGCCCAGGATATCCGGGGCAGCCGGGCCCATGCCGCGATGCTGGCGGCGCAGGGCATCATCAGTGATACCGATGCGAAAGCGATCCGTGAAGGGCTGCTCACCGTATTGTCAGAAATCGAGGGCGGCGATTTCCCCTTCAGCGAGGCGCTGGAGGATATTCACATGAATGTCGAGGCGCGCCTGAAAGAGCTGATCGGGGATGCGGCGGGGCGGCTGCATACGGGCCGGTCGCGCAACGATCAGGTGGCCACCGATTTCCGGCTTTGGGTGCGCGATCAATGCGACGGCGCTATCGAGGGGCTGCGCGCGCTGATCGGGGCGGCGCTGACGCAGGCCGAGGCGGGCGCGGATTGGGTCATGCCGGGATTTACCCATCTGCAAACCGCGCAGCCGGTGACATGGGGCCATCACATGATGGCCTATGTCGAGA
>JAUNTL010000048.1 GCA_030538705.1 Paracoccus sp. (in: a-proteobacteria)
AGTCATAGCCCGCGACCTGCTGGAAATAGGTGAACTGGCTGACCTCCATCCCGTCGCACCAGACCTCCCAGCCCAGACCCCAGGCGCCAAGGGTCGGGCTTTCCCAATCATCTTCGACAAAGCGGACGTCATGGATCATCGGGTCCAGCCCGATGGCGCGCAGGCTGTCCAGATACAGATCCTGAAGGTCCGGCGGGCTGGGTTTGATGATGACCTGATATTGATAGTAATGCTGCAACCGATTCGGGTTTTCGCCGTAACGCCCGTCAGAGGGGCGGCGCGACGGCTGCACATAGGCCGCAGCCCATGGTCGCGGCCCCAGCGAGCGCAGCGTGGTCGCGGGGTGGAACGTGCCCGCGCCGACCTCCATGTCATAGGGTTGCAGGATCGCGCAGCCCGATTTCGCCCAATGATCCTGAAGCCGCAAGATCACATCCTGGAAACAGCGCGGCGGCGCGGCGGTGTTTGGGCTGGTCATCGGGGCATCCTTTTTCGTATGTCTGCCGGAACGTGCGCGTGTTCTAGGCGCGGCGCGGGGAAGGGTCAATCGGACAGGCCGCGCCCGGGAACGTGAGGAAAACAGGATATGATGAAACGAATTGCCCTGATGATGCTGACAGCCGCGCTGCCCGCCACCGCCCTGGCCGAGGATGTGTTCATCCGCGTCGAGGCCAAACGGGGCGCGGATGCCGCCTCGGTTGCCGCGGCCGAATGGCAGCAGCGCGTGGGTGATCTTGGTGCGGTTGTGTTTCCGCTCGGCTCTGGCTGGACCGCGATCGGGCTGGGACCGCTGCCGCGCGACGAGGCCGAGGCCCGCATGCAGGCGCTGAAATCGGCGCGGGTGATCCCCGCCGACAGCCTGCTGGCCGCGGCATCGGGGCTGAATGTGACGCCCGTCGCGGCGGGCGCGGCGGGCGCGCAGGACGACGGGGTCGATCAGACCGGGGCCGCCAGCATCACCGAAGATCCTGCTGTGGCGCCGCCCGCGCCGGGCGCATCGACCGCCGGGCTGGCCCCCGTGCCCGCCGAACCCGCCGAACCCGAAGCAATGCCCGAACCCGAGCCGCCCGCGCCCGAGCGTTTCCTGCGCCTTGAGGCATTTCAGGACCGTGCCAGGGCCGAGGCGGCGTTAAGCGCGCGGCGCGCAACAATCCCCGAGGCCGGGCTGTGGCAGCTGGAAAACGGCTGGTATGCCATCGCCGCCGGTCCGATGCCCGAGAATGTCGCCAAGGACTGGCTCGCCGCGCTTGAGGCCGGCGGGGCGATCCCGGATGACAGTGTTTCCGTATCGCAGGACGATCTCGGCACGCCGCTGGACGCGGGCGAGGCGCCCGGATGGCCCGCAGCCCCCGAAACCGCCGGCGAAATGCCCCCCACGGCCGAGATACAGGAGATCCTGAAATGGGCCGGCTTCTATAATGGCACGGTCGACGGCCAGACAGGTCCGATGACCCGCGCCGCCACCGCCTCGGCCATCGCCGCGCAGCGCGCCAGCCTTGATCCCGCCGCCGCCATCGCCGATCTGGAGCGCGCGCGCGAGGCGTGGCACGCCACGATGAGGCTTGAGGTGCTGAATGATGATCACACCGGTCTGGCGCTCAGCGCGCCAATGGCCCGGCTGGCACATGAGCGGGTCGAACGCTCGCTGTCGATCTATGGTCCCAAGGACGAATCCGGCGCGGCCCTGATCCTGTTTGCGCAGCCCGGCGGACAGCAGGAAATGCTGGATATGGCGGGGCTAGTCACCGCACTCGGCTGGGTGCCGGCCCCCGAACGCCATATCGAGCGCGGCCGGGCCAGCCTGAGCGGGCGCAACGCCACCCATATCGGCCGCGCCGAGGCCCGTATCCGTGACGGTCTGGTCGAGGGCTGGGTGCTGATCTGGCCGGTTGCCGACGAGATCAATGCCCCCCGCATCGCCGCCGAGATCGGCGAGAGCTTTACCCGCGCCCGCCCCCCCGCCAGCGCGCGCGCGCCCGAAGACGAAGCATCGCCGCCAGACAGCGCGCCGGCAAATGCGGCCCCCGCCGGGGCGGATCAGGCCGCAACGCCAGAATGAGCGTTGCCCGCAGCGCGGGTCTCGGGGTGCATTCCCCTTTTCGCGTAACACGGGCGGCGGCCGGCGGCCGCCCTGCGGGATGCCGCGCATGGGGGCTTTCCGCCGCTGACGGCCGGGTTTTCCCGTCCTCCGATGCGGCGGCCGGACGTTTCATCCTCCGGCTGACGAAACCACGATGCGCAAAGCCGGACACAGGGGAACCCTGCGGTTCAGGCCGCGACAGGTTGATCCGGCATGCCAGAGACCGCTTGCCCGGCCCCCTTGCGACCCCCTTGCGGCCGTAACCGCCAGAACGGCCAGAAAGCCCGGCGCCATGTTGCGGGCAGGACCGGGGCCGAGCGGCCTCAGCCGCGCCAGAAACGCGGCAGCAGCAGGACCAGAACGCTCATCAGTTCGAGGCGGCCCAGATACATGCCGATACTCATCAGCCATTTGGCGGAATCGGGAAAGTTCACCACGCTGCCATTGGCGGTAATCCCCGGCCCCCAGACCGGCCCGACATTGGCAATCGCCGTCCAGGCAGCCGTCAGCGCCGTCATCGGATGCAGCCCGATCAGGGACAGACCGACGATCAGAAGGCCAAAGGTCAGCACGAACATGGTGAAAAAGGCCATGACGGAATCGACGACATCCTGATCCAGCCGCTTGCCCTCCAGCCGCAGGGGATACAGCCGGTGCGGCGAACGCATCCGCCGGATCTGGGCGCGCACTGCCTGCAACAGCACCTGATAGCGAAACACCTTGACCGAGCAGCCGGTCGAGCCGGTGCATCCCCCGATCAGCGCCACACAGAACAGCACGACAAAGGGCAGATGCCCCCATGCCATCACATTGACCGAGGCAAATCCCGTCCCCGAAAAGATCGTGACGACGTTGAACACCGTCTCTCGGATCGCATCCGACAGCGCGATCTCGTGATGAAGGTAAAAGATGCGGTAAAGAATGATGATCGCGACGGCATAAAAGGTCCAGCGCAGATAGGCGCGCACCTGCGTATCGCGCCACAGCGGCGCGGCATCGCCGCGCAGCGCCTGTATCATGCGCACGAATGGCAGCGTCGCCAGAATCATGAACAGCGCCGAAACCCATTCGGCCGGCCCGATAAAGGCGCCAAAGCTGGCATCATAATTCGAGAATCCGCCGGTCGAACAGGTGGTCAGCGCATGGAACACCGCATCATAGGCCGACATGCCGGTCATCACGAACATCAGCGCGCAGGCGATGGTTATGCCCAGATAGATCCAGGTCATTTCCGCCGCGATCTGACCGGCGCGCGGCAAGACCTTGCCCAGGGTATCGAACCCCTCCGAGCGGAAAAACTGCATGCCGCCGACCTTCATCACCGGCAGGAACACCATCGCGACAACGACGATCCCCAGACCGCCCGCCCATTGCAGGATCGCGCGCCACATGTTCATGCCGGGTGACAGTGTCTCAAGTTCGGCGATGACCGTGGTGCCGGTCGTGGTCAGGCCGGACATCGCCTCGAAAATGGCGTCGGTAAAGCTCAGCCCCGGCGCGCCGATCATCAGCGGCACCGCCCCGGCCAAGGGCATAACCAGCCACAGGCCCGAGGTCAGCACAAAGCTCTGCTGGATCGTCAGCCCGCGCGCCGTGCCGGCGGTCGCGGCGACAACAAGACCCGAGACAACGATGACCAGCGCCATCGACTGCGCCAGCCGGATCCAGTTCGGGTCACCGGCCGCAAGGTCGATCATCACCGGAAAGACCATCATCATGCCCAGAGCAACGGTGATGCGCCCGATGATATGTGCGACGGGGCGGATGTCGATGCGCGCCGGCGCGCGGGCGGGCGCCGGATCAGCGCGCATGGCCGCGCCCCCCCGAGGTCCGGCCCCCGCCACGCCGCGGGTGCGCCATGCCGGCACACCGTGGCCGCACGCCCGGCCCATGCCGCCATGATCCCCACCATGATCCCCGCACCGATCCCTGCCGCGACGACCCGGTCCGCGCGCGCAGCGGCACAGACCCGGCCCTGATGTCTGCCCGCGCCGGCCCGGCCCGGAGGACCTGCCACCGCCCCGCCCGCGCCGCCGGCAGGGCCGCCACGCCCGGCCACGCCATCAGGCAGGATACCGGGCGCGCGCCCATCGTCTCAGGCCGCCACGGTTTCGCCCGAAGGCACCGGGTTATGGCAGGCAAAGCAATGCCCGCCCTGCCCGGCGCCGGCGCTCTCCAGGACCGGCTCGGCGGTTTTGCAGATCTCTTGCCGGCGCCAGCAGCGCGGATTGAAGGCACAGCCTTCGGGCTTGGCCATGGGTGAAGGCAGCTCGCCGGTCAGCTTGATACGCTCTTTGCGCAGCGAGGGATCGGCGACCGGCGTGGCTGACATCAGCGCACGGGTATAGGGATGACGCGGATCATCGAAAATCACGTCCTTGGGACCGATTTCGACCGGCTTGCCCAGATAGATCACCATCACCTCATCGGCGAGATGGCGGACCACCGACAGATCATGGCTGATGAACAGATACGCCAGATCAAGGCGTTCCTGCAAATCCATCAGCAGATTCAGCACCTGACTCTGAATCGACAGATCAAGTGCCGAGACAGGTTCATCCAGCACCAGAACCTTGGGTTCCAGCATCAGCGCGCGGGCAACAGCCACACGCTGACGCTGGCCGCCCGAGAACATATGCGGGTAACGCTCGAAATGTTCGGGGCGCAGGCCGACCATGGCCAGCATTTCACGCGCGCGGGTCTCGCGTTCGGCACGGCTGATCTCGGGACGGTTGAGCAGCAGCGGCTCCATCAGGGTCTGGCCGATGGTCTGACGCGGGTTCAGGCTGCCATAGGGATCCTGAAACACGATCTGGACCATGGCGCGCAGATCACGGTCCCGGCTGGCGCCATCGGGACCGATACGCTTGCCGCCGATGATCAGTTCGCCCGCGGTGGGCGGCTCGATCATGGTGACGACACGGGCAAGCGTTGACTTGCCGGACCCCGACTCTCCCACAACCGCCAGCGTCCGGCCGGGTGTGAGCGTGAAACTGGCACCGTCAACCGCGCGCAGCGTCGCCTCGGGCTGCATGAAGCCGCCCTTGACCTGATAATAGCGCGTAAGATCGGTGGCGATGAGGACAGGCTCGGTCATGCGGCGGTCTCCTTGCCGGTCGGCTGACCGTGGATCAGCGGGTAATGGCACAGCGCCCGGCCCTGTTCAGGCGCAGCCGGCACCGGGCGAATGGCGTGACAGCGGGCATCGGCGAATGCGCAGCGTGGCGAGAACAGACAGCCCTCGGGCCGGTCGAACTGCCCCGGCACGACGCCGGGGATGGTCGGCAGCCGGCGCCCGGTCGCGCGCTCGGGCAGCGCCGCCAGAAGCGCGGCCGTATAAGGGTGATGAGGGTCATCGAACAGGCCCGCCACGGGCTGTTCCTCGACCCGCTGGCCGGCATATTGCACCTGCACGCGCTGCACGGTCTCTGCGACCACGCCCATGTCATGGGTGATCAGCACCAGCGCCATCCCGGTCTCGCGTTGCAGGCCGGTCAGCAGCTCCAGGATCTGCGCCTGAATGGTCACGTCAAGCGCGGTGGTGGGTTCATCCGCAATCAGCAGGCGCGGCTTGTTGGCCAGCGCCATGGCGATCATGGCGCGCTGGCTCATCCCGCCCGACAACTGGTGCGGATAGGCCCCCAGCCGTTTTTCGGGGGCGGGTATGCCGACCTGACGCATCAGTTCGACCGCGCGTTCCTGACGCTGACGCCGGTTCAGATCGGTGTGCTGGCGCATCGCCTCGCGGATCTGCCAGCCGATCGTGAAGGCAGGGTTGAGCGAGGACATCGGCTCTTGAAAGATCATCGAGATGTCCTTGCCGATGATCCGGCGCCGCGCGCGGGCCGACAGGCGGCGCAGATCCTGCCCGGCGAACTCCATCCTGTCGGCGGTGACGGTCGCCGTCCACGGCAAAAGACCCATCAGCGCCAGCATCGAGACGGACTTTCCCGAACCCGATTCACCCACGATGGCCAGCAGATCGCCCTCGTCCACGGTCACATCGACCCCGTCCACCGCCCGGAAACGGCCCGAATTTGTGGCGAACTCGACGCTGAGGTTGCGGATTTCCAACAGGGCCATGGCTCAGCTCCGCTTGAGTTTGGGATCGAGCGCGTCGCGCAGACCGTCGCCCATCAGGTTGATCGCCAGCACCGTCGTCAGGATGCACAGCCCCGGCAGGGTCACCACCCAGGGCGCATTGATCAGATAGTCGCGCGAATCCGCCAGCATCGTGCCCCATTCAGGCGTCGGCGGCTGCGCGCCCATGCCCAGAAAGCCCAGCGCCGCCGTATCCAGAACCGCGGTCGAGAATGACAGCGCCGCCTGCACGATGATCGGGGCCAGACAGTTAGGCAGGACCGTGCGGAACATGATGCGCAGCCTGCTGCCGCCGGCGATGCGCGCGGCGGTGACGTAATCCTTGGACCGCTCGGCCAGAACGGCCGCGCGGGTCAGGCGCACGAAATGAGGTTGCAGCACGACCGCGATGGCGATCATCGCATTGGTCAGGCTCGGCCCGAGAATCGCCACCAGCACGAGGGCCAGCAGCAGGCTGGGAAATGACAGCACCACATCCATCAGCCGCATGATCATCGTATCCAGCCAGCGCGGCGCAAACCCCGCGATCACACCCAGCAGCACACCGACGCTGGTCGCGATGGAAACCACGATCACCCCGATGAAGAATGAAAAGCGTGCGCCAAAGATCAGCCGCGACAGCAGGTCACGCCCCAGAGGGTCGGTGCCCAGCCAGAACCGGCCTGAACCGCCTGTCTGCCACGCCGGCGGCACCAGCAGCGCGTCACGGAACTGCTGATCGGGGCGATAGGGCGCCAGCAGCGGCGCAAAGATCGCGATGAACAGAAAAGCGACAAAGATCACAAGCCCGATCACCGCCCCCCGGTTTTCCGAGAACGAGGACCAGAATTCGCGCAGCGCCGAGGGCGGCCGGCGCGCGGTGCTGGCCGATGGCGCGGGTTCGGGCGTGGGCCGGGATGCGGCAGGGCCGGTCATATCGGTCATCTCTCAGCCCTTCCTGATCTTGGGGTTGATAAGGCCGTAAAGCATGTCGACGATCAGGTTCACGATCATGACCACCAGCGCAATCATCAGCAGACCACCCTGCACGACCTGATAGTCGCGCCTGAAAATCGAATCGACCATCCATTTACCGATGCCGGGCCAGGAAAAGATCGTTTCGGTCAGAATGGCACCCGCCAGCAGCGTGCCGACCGACAGCCCGATCACCGTGACCACCGGGATCATGGCATTGCGCAGCGCATGAACCCCGTTCACGCGCTGCGGCGACAGGCCCTTGGCGCGGGCGGTGCGGACGTAATCCTCGCCCAGAACCTCCAGCATGGCAGAGCGGGTCTGCCGCGCAATCACGGCAAGCGGGATCGTCGCCAGCGCCACCGTCGGCAGGATCAGATGCGACACGGCCGAACGAAAGGCGCCGGGCTGGCCCGACAGCAGGCTGTCGATCAGCATGAACCCGGTCGGTTGCGGAAAGAAATACATCAGCCCGATCCGCCCTGATACGGGCGTCCAGCCCAGACCGCTGGAAAAGACGATGATCAGCAGCAGCGCCCACCAGAAAATCGGCATCGAATAGCCGATCAGCGCGGTGGACATCAGCGCCTGATCAAAGATCTTGCCACGGTTGACGGCGGCGATGACGCCGGCAGGAATACCGATTACGGTCGCGAGAGTGATCGCGCAAAGCCCAAGTTCGACCGTCGCGGGAAACAGCGCCATGAACTCGTCCAGAACCGGGCGCTTGGTCACAAAGGATGTGCCCAGATCACCCTGAAATATCCCGGCAACATAGCTGAGATACTGCTGCCAGAGCGGCTGATCAAAGCCGAACTGCGTGCGCAGCATCTCATATCTTTCGGGGGTGATGCCGCGTTCGCCGGCCAGAAGCAGGATCGGATCGCCCGGCAACAGGCGGATAAAGGCGAATGCGACCACGGTCACGCCGATAAAGGTCGGCACGAATGTCATCAATCGGCGGATCAGAAAGCTGAGCATCTGGAAGGGGTCCGGGCCTGGCAGGAAGAGAAAGGAAACAAGAAGGCCGGGCGGCGCATGTGCCGCCCGGCCGTCAAGCTGCGGATGCGCTTACTCGGTCAGGCTGACACCGTAAAAGACATGTCCGCCGAACGGGTCGATCTTATAGCCCTGAACCTTGCTGCTGATCGGCTCGTTCACGACCGAATGGGCGATGGTCAGCCAGGGCGCTTCGCGCTTGAACACGACCTGCGCCTCTTCATACAGCTTGGTCCGCTCTTCGACGTCCGAGATTTCCTTGGCCTGCTTGATAAGGGCGTCAAACTCCTCGTTACACCACTGCGCACGGTTGGCGCTGCCGACAGCGTCACAGCCCAGCAGAACCGCAAGGAAGTTGTCCGGATCGCCATTGTCGCCCGTCCAGCCCAGCAAAAGCGCGCCGTCGCGATCCTCGGCCTTGGAGCGTTCCAGATATTCGCCCCACTCATAGCTGACGATCTCGGCATTCACGCCGATCTCGGCCAGATCGGCCTGCATCATCTCGGCCATGCGGCGCGCATTGGGGTTATAGGGACGCTGCACCGGCATCGCCCAGATCTTCATCGACAGATCGGTGACGCCCGCGGCCTCCAGCGCGGCCTTGGCGGCCGCCGGATCATAGGGGTCATCCTCGATCGCATCATTATAGGACCACATGGTCGGCGGGATCGGGTTCTTGGCAACCGCGCCGGCGCCCTGGAACACGCCGTCAATGATCGCCTGCTTGTCGATGGCCATGTTCAGCGCACGACGCACCTCGGCCCGGTCAAAAGGTTCGACCTTGGTGTTATAGGCCAGATAGCCGACGTTCAGCCCCTCGCGGCTGACGACGTTGATATTGGGATCGGCGCGCATCGCCTCCAGATCGGCGGGGTTGGGATAGGGCATGATATGGCATTCGCCGGCGCGCAGCTTCTGGAACCGGACCGAGGCGTCGGGGGTGATCGCAAAGATCAGGTTCTCGATCGCCGCCGGCTCCTGCCAGTAGTCGCCATTGCTGGCATAGCGGATCACCGCGTCCTTCTGATAGCCGACGAATTTGAACGGGCCGGTGCCGATGGGCTGCTGGTTGAACAGCTCGGGCGTGCCGGCCTCGATCAGCTTGTCGGCATATTCCTTGGACGCGATCGAGGCAAAGGGCATCGCCAGGTTGGCGATCATCGGCGCCTCGGGGCGGGTGAGGACGAACTTCACCGTCATGTCGTCGATCTTTTCGACCGAGGCGATCAGATCAGGCATCGACATCGAGTTGTAATACTCATAGCTCGCGCCCTCGGTCATCTGATGATAGGGGCTGTCGGCCTTGCCCTGACGCTCAAAGGTAAAGATCACGTCATCGGCGTTGAAATCACGCGTCGGCGTGAAATATTCGGTCGTGTGAAACTTGACGCCCGGACGCAGATGGAAGGTATATTCCAGACCGTCCTCGCTGATTTCCCAGCTTTCGGCCAGCCCCGGCTCGGTCGCGGTTTCGCCATGGGTGAAATGGACCAGACCGTCCATAATGTTACGCGCCGAGGCGTCAAAGCTGGTGCCCGAGGTATAAAGCGCGGGATCAAAGCCTTCGGGCGAACCTTCCGAACAATAGACGAGGTTCGAAGCCGAGGCGGCGCTGCCCATAAGCACGGCCGTCAGGCTGATGGCGACGAGTTTTTTCATTATCTCTCTCCTGTTGAAGTCCCGCAAACGGCGGGCGCGTTCATTCCCGCAAACTGCCTTAAAGCGAAGCCCCTTGGCAAGCGTCACGCGACGCATCACCGCCCATTCCTCCTCCGCGCATAAGGGGAACCTGTTAGCGGCTGATTTCATTGGCATTATGTCCACGGCTTATTGCCTCTGCAAAGCCGTGCATCCATTATGCGCGGGTAAGAGTACCGTTCCGGTATGTCATGCCGCAACGCAAGGATCGGGTTATGAGTATGTCACTGCGACGTGGTTCGCCCGCCACACGGCCCAAGCTTGGCGATCTTTCAACTGATCTTATGTTAATGACCCGGCTGCTGCGGGTCCGGCTGCGCGATACGGTGGCCGAGTTCGAAGGCCGCAACCGCCTCGGTGGCACCGCTGTTATCGTGCTGCGGATGATCGGGACAAATCCGGGGATCACGCAAAACGACCTTGGGTCGGCGCTGTCCATGACAAAATCCGCCGTTGCGCACATCGTCGCCGATCTCGAAACCGAGGGCATGATTGCACGCAGCAAGCCCAGCACCGACCGCCGCTTCAATCTGCTGCGCCTCAGCCCTGCGGGCGAGACAGAATACCGGCGCGCCACGCAAGAGGCGCGCAACCATCAGGAGACGCTGCTCGCGCCGCTCCGGCCGCGCGACCGCAAAAAACTGTTTGAGCTGCTGCGCCTGCTCGTTGATCATCACGGCCGCGAGATCCCGGGGCGCGCCGCCGCCGCCGCCGCGCGCAGGGGTTCGCACCCTAATGCCCGAGGATCTGGCTGAGAAACAGGCGCGTCCGTTCGGACTGCGGATTGCCAAAGAATTCAAGCGGGGTGTTCTGTTCGACGATCTGGCCCTGATCCATAAAGATTACCCTGTCCGCGACCGCCTGGGCAAAACCCATTTCATGAGTGACAACCAGCATGGTCATCCCGGTGTCCGCCAGCTCGATCATCGTGTCCAGCACTTCCTTGATCATCTCGGGATCTAGGGCCGATGTCGGTTCGTCAAACAGCATGATCCGCGGCTCCATGCACAGCGAGCGCGCGATGGCGACGCGCTGCTGCTGGCCGCCCGACAGCTGGCCGGGATATTTGCCGGCCTGATCCGGGATGTGGACTTTCTCCAGAAAACGCATCGCAATCTCTTCGGCGCGCCGCCGGGGCATCCGGCGCACCCAGATGGGGGCAAGGGTGCAGTTCTCCAGCACCGTCAGATGGGGAAACAGGTTGAAATGCTGAAACACCATCCCGACCTCGGAGCGGACCTTTTCGATATTCTTGATGTCATGGGTCAGTTCGGTCCCGTCCACGACGATGCTGCCGGACTGATGTTCCTCCAGCCGGTTGATACAGCGGATCAGCGTTGACTTGCCCGAACCCGACGGCCCCGCGATCACGATCCGCTCGCCGCGCCGCACGCTCAGGTCAATATCGCGCAGAACGTGAAAGCTGCCATACCACTTGTTCATGGCCGCAATCTCGATCGCGATTTCTTCACCCATACGGGGCTGGGTCTGACAGGTCATGATAAGCCCTTAATAGCTGCGGCTCAGCCGGCGTTCGAGATACATCGAATAGCGCGACATCGCGTAACAGATGACAAAGAAGATGGCGCCGGCGAATATCAGCGGCTCCCAGTAGATGCCCTTCCAGGCAAAATCCGAGCGGACGAAATCCGACACCCCCTTCAGCGGATCATAAAGCCCGATCAGCCCGACCAGCGTCGTATCCTTGAACATGCCGATGAAGGTGCCGACGATGCCGGGGATCGAGATCTTCAGCGCCTGCGGCAGAACGATCAGCCGCTGCGCCTGCCAGTAATCCAGCCCCAGTGAATCGGCGGCCTCATACTGGCCGCGCGGCAGGGCCGCCAGCCCGCCCCGGATGACCTCGGCCATATAGGCCGAGGCAAACAGCGTCACCATGATGATGACCCGCAGGATGATGTCGAAATTCGTCCCCGGCGGCATGAAAAAGTTCAGCAGCGTCGAGGCGACGAACAACAGCGTGATCAGCGGCACGCCGCGGATGAACTCGATAAAGACCACGGCGAATGTGTGGATCAGGAACATGTCCGACCTGCGCGCCAGCGCCAGCATGATGCCAAGGGGCAGAGACATGGTGATGCCCGACACCCCGATGACCATGGCCAGAAGAAATCCCCCGAACTCGCGCGAGGTCCGCGCCGGCAGTCTGAGGTCGATCATGGATTGCAGCGCCGCCGCCGCCGGCCCCGCCAGCCACAGCCACCAGATCAGCGCGGCAATCGCCCCGCCAAGCAGCGCCGGCCCCGCCCGCGCCAGCCCGATCATCCGCGCCGCGCCATAACCCGCGCCAAAACCCGCCATCACCATCAGCGGCGACCACAGGCTGCCGCCCCACAGCAGCCAGACCGCAACCACCGGATATCCCAGCGTCACCGCCCACAGCCGCCCCGGCGCATATTCGGCCAGCACCAGCGCGATCCCATAGATCGCCAGCATCACCAGCGCCGCCGCCAGCGGCACCTGTGTCACCGCCATCAGCGCCATCGTCACCAGCCCCGACCCCGCCAGCATCCAGCGCCGGATCACCGGACTGACCGAGAACAGCACCGGCGTCAGCGCGATCAGCAGCAGCCCCATGGTCATGACCGGGCGCCAATAGGCGTCGCGCGGATAAAAGCCGAACAGATACTGATGCCAGCGATCACGGATCACCGCGAAACAGGCGCCGCTGGCCTCATCGCCCCAGGTCGCGGCGATGATCTGGCGGCACTCGGCCAGGCTCGCCGCATTCCAGACCGAATGTGACAGCCACGGCCACAGCCACGCGACCAGAAACCAGATGACGACAAGCGCCGCCACGCTCAGCAGCGTGTTGAGCCAGCCCGAGAACAGGTTATCGCGCAGCCAGTGCCACGCGCCGGCGCGGCTGGCGGGCGGCGACAGGGGGGGCAGCATGACCCCGCGCACAAAGGGCGCGGCAGGCGGCACCGGGACAGAGGATGCGGTCATCTTATCGCTCCTTCAGCCGGACCCGGCGGTTATAGAGGTTCATCGCACCCGAGATCATCAGGCTGATCGCCAGATAAACAAGCATCATCAACAGAATGCTCTCCAGCTCGCGGCCGGTCTGGTTCGAGGTCGTGCCGCCCAGAGTGCCGCGCAGATCCATGTAACCCACCGCAATCGCCAGCGAGCTGTTCTTGGTCAGGTTCAGATATTGCGAGATCAGCGGCGGCACGATCACACGCAGCGCCTGCGGCAGGATCACCAGCGTCATGATCCGGTTCGGCCGCAGCCCCAACGAGGCGGCGGCCTCGGACTGGCCACGGCTGACCGACAGGATACCGGCGCGCACGATCTCGGCGATGAAAGCGGCGGTATAAAGCGACAGCGACAGCCACAGCACCACCAGCGCGTTATCGACATTGATCCCGCCCCGGAAATTGAAGCCGGCAAGCTCGGGTATATCCAGCCGCAGGCCAAAGACCTGCCACAGGATGACAGGCGGCAGAACGAACATCGCCAGATTGATCCAGAATGTGCGCGGACGCCGCCCGGTCGCATCCTGAATGCGCGCCGCGCGCGCATTGATCAGCCGCCGCAGCACCAGCGCCGCCACAAACAGCCCGATCCAGATCACCGCCAGCCACGGGATCGCCATGCGCCCGATCTGTATCACGCCGGGCGAATGTTCGGCGACGATGGCCGGGATCGCGGTGTAACGGTTCGTCGGCGCGATCAGCCCCAGCAGCAGATCGCGCCCGTCTTCGCCGCGATAGGCGGCAGGCGGCGGCGTGACCTCGGTAAACACGGCAAGGATGACCAGGATCCACAGCAAAAGCGGGATATTGCGGAAAATCTCGACATAAATCGCCATCAGCCGCGCAAACAGCCAGTTGCGCGACAGCCGCAGCACACCGATCGTCACCCCCAGAACGGTCGCGGTGATACAGCCGAGAAATGACACAAACAGCGTGTTCAGCAGCCCGACGACCGCCGCGCGCAGATGGGTGTCGTCATTGGTATAGGGGATCAGCTGCTGGGGGATGTCATATCCGGCACGATTGAACAGAAAGCTGAAATCAATGCCGCGCCCCAGCCGCGACAGGTTCTGAACCGTGTTTCCGATCAGCCACCACACCAGCGCCATGACCAGAATAAAGACGATCACCTGAAATGTCAGCGATCTGAGGCGCTGATCATAGATCAGCATACCCGGCCGGAACGGCGCCGCAGATGACGCGGCCGTCGTACTTGGCTTCATCGAATTCTCCCTGTGCGCCGATGCGGGCTTTTCCCCGTCTGACCTGTCAGGCCCGGCTTGTGCCGCGCGCGGGGTAATCCGCCCCGCGCGCGGTCAGATGTTCAGCCCGCCTCAGCGGAAGGGCATGGCATACATCAGCCCGCCCTGCGTCCATTGCGCGTTCAGCCCGCGCGCCAGACCGATCGGTGTCTGTTCGCCGATGGTGGCGGCAAAGATCTCGCCATAATTGCCCGAGGCGGCAATGGCGCGCTTGGCCCAGTCCTTGTCCAGCCCGATCATCCGGCCGAGATCGTCGGTCGTGCCCAGAAGGCGCTGAACCTCGGGGTTTTGCGAGGATTTCGCCAGTTCCTCGATATTGGCCGATGTGATGCCATATTCCTCGGCCGCGATCAGCGAATAAAGCGTCCAGCGCACGATATCGCCCCAGTTATTGTCGCCGTGGCGCACCGCCGGGCCAAGCGGCTCTTTCGAGATGATTTCCGGCAGGATGATATGATCATCGGGATTTGCGAATGCCGCCCGCGTCGCCGCCAGCCCCGATGCATCGGTCGTATAGGCATCGCAGGCGCCCGCCATATATTGCTGCTCGCCCTCGGAATTGCTGTCGATGTTGACGGGCTGATAGTTCATGTTGTTGGCCTTGAAGTAATCGGCCAGATTCAGCTCGGTCGTGGTGCCGGTCTGAATACAGATGGTCGCGCCATCCAGTTCCTTTGCCGAACTGACGCCAAGCGCGCGCGGCACCATAAAGCCCTGCCCGTCGTAATAGTTCACGCCGATGAAATCGAGCTTGAGGTCGGTGTCACGCGAAAAGGTCCAGGTCGAGTTGCGCGCAAGCATGTCGACCTCGCCCGAGGCAAGGGCGGTGAACCGGGTCTGGCCGGTGGTGGGCACATATTTCACCTTGGCCGGATCACCCAGCACGGCCGCCGCGACGGCCTTGCAGACGGCAACGTCAAAGCCGGTCCAGTTGCCATTGGCGTCGGGCGAGGAAAAACCTACCAGCCCCGCGTTGACGCCACAGTTCAACTCGCCCCGGTTCTTGACCTGAGCCAGCGTGTCACCTTCGGCACCAAAGGCGGCGCCGGCCATCAGCGCGCAGGTCGCCGCAGCACCGAAAAAGACGGATCGCTTCATGTCTTACCCTTCCCGTTGGGGCGGCCGCGCCGCCTGTCATTTTTGCCGGGCCACCGACGGCCCGATAGGAATCATTCTGTTCATCCGCGCGCTGCTGCGTCAAGCTTTGCATCAGCGCGGGCGATCAAGATCCCAACAGCTCCAGCAGCCGCTCGGCGTCGCGCATCGCCACGCCGCGGGCGGCGGCGGCGGCCTCGGCCTCGGGATCGCTGCCCCAGACCTCGGCCTGATACGCCTCGTCGATACGGGCAAGATCATGGGCCGCCCCGGCATCCAGCCTGCCCTCCAGCACGGCCAGCCCGAGGATCAGCGATCCCGGCAACGTCACCAGATCATGCAGCGCCGTCAGCCGGAACGGGTCCAGACCGTCCAGCCGGGCACGCAACCGTGCCAGCGCGGCAGGGTCCTGCGCCACGGGCATGACCCCGCGCGTGACCCTCAGCGGCGCGTCAAGGCTGTCTGCCGCCCATTCCAGCAGCGGATCCCAGCCCGCCGCCTGGCGCTCGGCCAGGGCCTCGGGCGCCTCGGCCCGGTAACACAAAAGATCGGTGCCGCCATAATCGCCCAGCATGTCCGCCACGGCCGCGAATTGCGGCCTGACCTTTTCCACGGCCGAATTGACCGCCCGCGTCAGCGGCATGGTGGCCGGGTTTATCACATCGGTCTGCGCGTCCCATTCCGCCGCCACCGCCTGCGCCAGCGCGAGCGTCGGCAGGATCAGCGCCTGCTTGCCCGGTGTCAGCACCGCCCGCCCGTCAAGTGTGACCTGATAGCCATCCCCGGCAGCAGCCGTCCCCGCCGATGTCCAGAAACGGCGTGCCTTCCACTCAGTCATCTGCCCATTCCCCGATCATTGTATCAAGCGCCGCCGTATCCGCCGCCACAGGCGCGCCCAGCCGGCGCAGCGCATCGGCCGGGTGATATCCCCATTCAACACCGATCGCGGCACAGCCGGCGGCGGCGGCCATCTGGATGTCATATTCCGTATCACCGATCATGACCGCGCGCTCAGGCGCGATCCCGGCCGCGGCACAGGCCGAAAGCAGCATCTCGGGATGCGGTTTGGAGGGATGGCCGTCAGCAGTCTGGAGCGTCACGAAATGGCGCCGCAACCCGTGATGATCCAGCATCGCATCCAGACCGCGCCGCGACTTGCCCGTGGCCACGCCAAGCAGCAGATCCTCGCGCGCGGCCAGCCGGTCGATCAGCCCGCCCATGCCGGGAAACAGCGGCGCCTCGGATTCGATCCGCCGCTCCATAAAGGCGGTCCGGTAACCCGCAACGACCACATCGCGCAGGGTAGCCGGCGTATCGGGCAGCAGGCGGGCCACCGCCTCGGGCAGCGACAGCCCGACAATCGACAGGATATGCGCGCGCGTCAGTTCCGGCAGACCGGCCTGATCCATCGCCCGTCTCATCGCCCCGACGATCTGGGCCTGACTGTCGACCAGCGTGCCATCGACATCAAAAACAACCAGCTTCACGGCATCTCCTCGAACGGGTCGGCGGGAACGTCATTTTCGTGCCAGCCCAGTGTTTTCCACGTCCGCCGCATATGGTCGGGCAAGGGCGCGGTCAGCGTCATCGGCTGTCGTGTGACCGGATGGACAAAGGACAGGCTGCGGGCATGAAGATGCAGTTTGCGGCTGATCTCGCCGCCAAGCTGCGCACCCCAGCCATCGCCAAGGTTTTCCTGACCCGAGCCGCCATATTTCCCGTCGCCGATGATCGGATGACCCAGCTCTGCCATATGGGCGCGCAGCTGATGGGTGCGCCCGGTCACCGGCACAAGCGCGCACCACGAGACCCGGGTGCCCAGCGCATCCAGAACGGCATAATCCGTCGTGGCGCGCTTGGCGCCCGGGGTCGCGTCGATATCGCGGGGAAGAACGGGGATCATCTTTTCGCCCTCGCCGCCACGACCATGACCCGGCGCCTTGACCAGACCGTAACGGATCGTGCCCATGCGCGGGCCGGGCACGCCCGCGACCGCCGCCCAGTATATCTTTCGCGTGGTTCGCGACCGGAATGCCTCGGACAGCGCGCGGGCGACGCGATCCGTCCGCGCCAGCAGCAGCAGGCCCGAGGTGTCCTTGTCCAGCCGGTGGACCAGTTTCGGGCGCTCTTTATAGCCGAACATCAGCGCCCCGGTCAGCCCGTCGACATGGCGGCTGCCCTGCCCCGATCCGCCCTGAGACGGCAGGCCGGGCGGCTTGTTCAGCGCGATGATATGCTGGTCCTTCCACAGCACCGCACCCTGTATCATCGCCGCATCGGCATCATTGATGCGCGGGCCGTCGGCATGGGCGGGCACGGGCTGGATGTCCGGCATCGGCGGGATACGCACCTCATGCCCGGCCTCGATCCGGGTGCTGGCCTTGACGCGGCCACCGTCGATACGGATCTGCCCGGTGCGGCACAGCTTTTCGACCGCCCCCTGCGTCAGCGCCGGAAAACGCTTGCGCAGCCAGCGGTCAAGGCGCTGATCCGCCTCGTCGGCACCAATGCGGATGGTCTGAACACCCTTCATGCGAAAATCCCCCTGCCGGCCATCAGCCCGGCGAATACTGCCCCAAGCGAGAGCGCGACCGAAGCCGCGACATAGCCCGCCGCCATGCCATGCTGGCCACGCTCGAACAAGGTCAGCGCATCCAGCGAAAAGGCGGAAAATGTGGTGAAACCACCCAGCACACCGGTCAGCAGCAGCGGGGCGAGGTGACCATCCCAGCGATGGGCAAAGCCTGCGGCCAGCAGGCCCATGGCAAAACAGCCTAGCACATTGACGATCAGCGTCCCCGCAGGCGCCGCGACCAGCCGGCCCAGACCATAACGCGCCACAGCACCCAGCGCACCGCCAAAGGCAACCTGAATGAATGGCGCGACCTGATATGAAGGGCTGTTCATGGGCGAAGATGTCCTTCGCCGGGACGCCAAAGTCAACCATGCCTGCCATCGTCGCCGGCACAAGGCAATGCCGCGATCCCAGCCGGGGATCGCCACCGGCATCCCACGGCCCCGCGACGGACAAGGCGCCCGACACGCCCGGCTTTTGGCCCTCATCCGTGCTGATCACCCATGCCCGCAACCGGCCCCTGCTTGCCATCTCAGGCGCTTGTCGTGACTGCGCGGGCGCGCAGGCCGCGCCACCACGACAGCCCCGCCGGAGCGTCACTCGCAGTCATATCCTTGCCGCCGGCACCCGGAGACAACCCGGAACAGGTCAGCTTCCTGCCGGGGCGCAATATTCCTGCCGCCGGTGCCCGAGGACAAGATTTCGCCCGCCCGAGGCAGGCTGTGCGCGGGTGATCCCCATCGCCCGCACCGGGGAACACCTTACCCAACGGGCACCTTTCCCGCTCACCTCCTCCCGCGCCAGTGCTGCCCGCGCCCCGCTGTAATGGCGCATCGTGACCCCGGCGGCCCTGTGGAAACATCACCACAAACCGCAACCCGCACCGGATGATGCCCGCACCCGGCCCTTTTCATCCGGTCCCCTGCCGTGACCGCTCAGGGTGCCATTAAAACGGCGCCGCCGGACCCGTCATCACCAGCCACCCGCCCGCCACCTTTCCCGGTCACACCCTCCTGCGCATGTGCTGCCCGCGCCCCGCTATAATGACGCATCGTGACCCCGGCGGCCCGGCAGAACCGTCACCACCAACCGCAGCCCCTGCGCCGGTTACAGCGCTCGCCCGGCCCCTTTCCCATCCTTGCCGTGGCCGCGCATGTTGCTATCACAAGGGCATGACGCCTTTTGCCCGCTATATCGCGCCCGCGCGGCGATCGGCCCAGCTCTGGCGGGTTGTGGTCGTGCTGATCGTCGTCGCAGTCGGCTCGGTGATGATCATCGCCTTTCTGCACTATCCGCTGGCCCAGCGGATCTTGCAGGCCCTCGCACCTGCCGAGGAATGGGAGGCGATCACGACGATGATGATGCTGACGGCCTTCTGGGTGCCGGTGGCATTGCTGATCGTGATGGTGGGGCTGTTGCACCGGCGCGGGCCGGGCACGCTGTTTGGTCCCGACACACGGCAATTATTCCGCGACTTCAGACGTGTGGCGATTGCGCTATTGCTGCTGAACCTCGTGATCGGCTTTCTGCTGCCGGGCGACGAGGGCGGCATGATAGAGCCGGGGCTGGCGCCGGATCGCTGGCTTGTCTGGGTTCTGCCGGCGCTGATCGCCCTTGTGGTGCAGGTCACGGCCGAAGAGGTGGTCTTTCGCGGCTATATTCAACAGCAGATGGCGGCGCGCTTTGGGACGCGCGGGGCGTGGCTGGTATTTCCCTCGATCCTGTTCGCCGCATTGCATGTCGCCCCCGACAAGACCCTGCTGGTGAATGTCGAAACCCTGTTTCTGATCACGCTCATGGCGCTGGCCATGGCCGATCTGACGGCGCGGGCCGGCAATCTCGGGCCGGCACTCGCAGTGCATCTGATCAACAATATCTGGGCGGTGCTTCTCATCAGCGACTGGCAGGACGAAACCGGCCTGAACGGTCTGGCGCTGTTTCTCGTCCTGCGGCCCGAACCGTCACTGACCGGCACGGCGGCTGCGGTCCTGATGCTGCTGATCGGCTGGCTTGGCGCGCGGCTGGCGCTGCGGCGCTAGGATATGCCAGCCGCGATGAAGGGCCTGCCGGGCCACCTTTTCCGGGCTGCGCGCTTTGACACATGGCCGCGTCAATCCTACGACAGTGAGGCGCAGGATTTGCCCGGCCAGATCGCGCCTAGCCGCCGCGCCGCGCGCGCTGCTGGACGAACCAGTCGAGCCGCTTTTTCAACTCGCGTTCGAAACCGCGCTCGACCGGGGTGTAAAGAACAGGACGCTTCATGCCGTCAGGAAAATAGTTCTGGCCGCTGAATCCATCCTCGGCATCATGGTCATAGGCGTAACCCGCGCCGTAGCCCTGTTCCTTCATCATCTTTGTCGGCGCGTTCAGGATATGGGCGGGGGGCATCAGGCTGCCGGTGCGCCTGGCCTCGGCGCGCGCGCCCTTATAGGCGACATAGCCCGCGTTCGATTTCGGCGCGAGCGCCAGATAGATCACCGCCTGCGCCAGCGCCAGTTCCCCCTCGGGGCTGCCAAGGCGTTCATAGAGCGCCCATGCGTCCAGACAATGGCGCTGCGCCGCCGGATCGGCCAGCCCGATATCCTCGACCGCCATGCGGGTGATGCGGCGCGCCAGATAGCGCGGATCCTCGCCGCCCTCCAGCATCCGCGCAAGCCAATAGAGCGCCGCATCCGGGTCCGAGCCGCGCACCGATTTATGCAGTGCGCTGATCAGGTTGAAATGCTCATCCCCGGATTTGTCGTATTTCGCCGCCCGCCGCATCAGCCGCTGGGAAAGCTGATCAATGTTCAGGCGTCCCTGCACCTTCCACGCCATCACCTGCTCGATCAGGTTCAGGCTCGCGCGGCCATCGCCATCGGCCATGTCCAGCAGCGCCTCGCGCGCGGGACCGTCCAGCGGCAGCGCGCGACCCATCTCCTGTTCGGCGCGCTGCGCCAGCAGTTCCAGATCGGCCAGGCTCAGGCGTTCCAGAACGATGACCTGCGCCCGCGACAAAAGCGCGGCGTTCAGCTCGAATGACGGGTTCTCGGTCGTCGCCCCGACCAGCAGGATGGTCCCGTCCTCCATATGCGGCAAAAAGCTGTCCTGCTGGGCCTTGTTGAAACGGTGGATCTCATCCACGAACAGCAGCGTGCCACCGCCCTGCTGACGGCGCAGCTTTGCGGCCTCGAACACCTTGCGCAATTCCGGCACACCGGAAAAGATCGCGCTGATCTGGATGAAATTCAGGTCAGTCTCATCGGCCAGCAACCGCGCGATGGTGGTCTTGCCGACACCCGGCGGCCCCCACAGGATCAGCGAGGACAGGCTGCCCGCCGCCAGCATCGCACCCAGAGGGCCGTCAGGGCCAAGCACGCGGCCCTGCCCGATCACCTGTGCCAGCGCGCGCGGCCGGATACGGTCGGCAAGCGGTGCGGCATGGCCCCGCCCGCCGGTGCGGGGGCCGGCGGGCTGGGGCGGCGGGTTGTCGAACAGATCGGCCATAACGGGCAGAGAATACGCTGCCCGCCCGCCCGGTAAAAGCCTCAGTGCATCTTATGTATCAGATTGGTGGCAACGACCTGAAAGGCGCCATCGTCGAAATGCAGCACCGGGCCAAGCGCCTCGCCCTCCATACCAAGCTGGCGGAACCAGCGTGGCCAGTTCGAATGGATCAGACCGATATGACAGGTTGCGCCCAGCTCGCGCGCCGCCTGGTTCAGCCCGGCATTCAGCTCGGCATGGACCTTGCGGCGCTGGCTCATCGGCACGGCATGGCTGACAAAGACCCGGCTGGATTCCCAGATATGTTCATCGACCGGCGCCGGCCCGAACAGCAGGTCGGACGGAATCGCACCGCCCAGAATGCCACGCTGGGCGTCGCGGATCATATAGGAGTAGATCCCGCAGCGCGCCGTCGTCGGCGTCAGCCGGATGCCTGCCAGCACCTCGCCACGCTCATGCACCGCGACCCAGCGCGAGGCCGGGGTGTCATATTGGTCGAACTCCATCCCCTCGGCTTGAGGCAGATCCCAGTTATTCTGGATGATAAAACTCTGCCGTCTGGCGCGTAGGACATTGGCGAATAACTCGCCGTAATTGTGCATATTGCTGAAGGAAATGGTCGTCGTCTGCATGGCATTACTCCAAGGGTAAGGGCAGCCCCGGGTGCAGGCAAATGGCGGGATACACCCTACAACAAACGGTATTCCTTGGCCCTTTGCAGCGCTTCGGCCGTCGTTCGCGCCATAAGCCTTTCGCGCGCCGAAATCAGCCGCGCCTTGAACGCGCTTTCTGTAATGCCAAGTTTGGCAGCCGCTGCCGCATGACGATCCCCCGCCGCAATACACCGCAAGGCCTCGATCTGAGCCTTTGTCAGGCTCTCCGGCGGCTCTGTTATTTCATGAAGCTGCCGGATCAGTTTCGAGATCTGGACGATCTCGGAATCGGTATATTCGCGGTCGCCCCTTGTAACGCCCGCAATGGTCCGTGAATTCATCGGCCCACAGGACAAAGCGACACCGTAACGCATCCCGTGGGCTGCCGCATCCGAAAGGATGCCAAATGGATCGGGCACCGGCAATTCCGACCAGCGAACCGCGCCATTTGCCGAAAACCCCCAGGCAATAGTCGGATCACGCAGCGCGTAAGCCCTGGCGGAATAATGATCGGACCATTCAAGGGAATAAGTCTGGAACTGCATGATCGGCGCGGCAAAGCGAATATGCAGCCCGATAAAGTATCCTGTCGGCGCCAGCGGACCCAGTTTGGCGAGCAGCGCAGTGATTTCGGCTCTCGTTGGCATGTCGACCTGTTTATTCAAATTAACTTTGCCTTACTCAGGCCAAGAATGGCCTCTTTCATTCTGTAAGTGAAGTATAATTCTGCGCAGCCATCGCAAGATATAGTAGTTGACGAAAACTATCCAACTCTCCCGCCGGGCCTGCCGCCGAAAAGGGCCGCCCCCCGGCGCGTGGCCATCGGGTGACAGCACCGGACAGAAAAACGCCCCGCTGCGGCGGACGCAGGCGGGGCGTTCAGGCATGTCGAAATGCCGGAAGGGGGATCACTCGTCCGCAGCTTCCTCGGCTTCCAGACGGGCGCGGTCACCGGCGCCTTTGGCGGACGGATCACGGTCCACCAGTTCGATGATTGCCATCGGGGCCATGTCACCATAGCGGAAGCCGGCCTTCAGGATGCGGACATAGCCGCCCTGACGTTCCTTGTAGCGGGCACCCAGCTCGTCGAACAGCTTGGCGACATAGGCGTCCTGTTTCAGCTGCGCCGCAGCCTGACGGCGGGCGTGCAGATCACCGCGCTTGGCCAGCGTGATCAGCTTTTCAACGATGGGACGCAGTTCCTTGGCCTTGGGCAGGGTCGTCTTGATCTGCTCATGCTCGATCAGCGAGCCGGCCATATTGGCGAACAGCG
>JAUNTL010000049.1 GCA_030538705.1 Paracoccus sp. (in: a-proteobacteria)
AGGCGTCGTCCAGTTCGATCAGCAGATCCTTGGCGTCAATCTGCTGGCCGGGGGCGATATGGATCGCCTTGATCGTGCCGGCGCGGTCGGCGTGGATTGCGGTTTCCATCTTCATCGCCTCGATCGTCAGCAAAAGGTCGCCGGCATTGACATGAGCGCCGGCGGTTGCGGCCACCGTCGCGACCACGCCCGGCATCGGCGCGCCGATATGACCGGGATTGCCGGGATCGGCCTTGGCCCGCGCAACCGCAACCCCCGAGGCCGAGCGATTGGCGATCCTGACATTGCGTGGCTGGCCGTTCAGTTCAAAGAACAGCTTGACCTCGCCCTTGTCATCCGGCTCGCCAATGGCTTGCAGGCGGATTTCCAGTGTCTTTCCGGGGTCGATCTCGACGCTGATCTCTTCTCCGGGCTGCATGCCGTAAAAGAAATTGCGCGTGGGCAGGGTGCGGACCGGGCCATAGGTCTGATGCCGGGACATGTAATCCAGAAAGACCTTGGGATACATCAGATAGCCGTTCAGATCCTCGGCATCGATGGCCGCATCCTCCAGCTGTGCGGTCAGATCGGCGCGCGCCGCGTCCAGATCAACCGGTGCCATGGCCGCACCGGGCCGGGTGGTCATCGCGACCTCGCCCTTCAGCACCTTGGCCTGCAAGGCGCAGGGCCAGCCGCCCGGCGGCTGGCCAAGATTGCCGCGCATCATATCGACGACCGAATCGGGAAAGGCCACATCGGTGCCCGGATCCTCGACCTGGGCGCGGGTCAGCCCCTGCGCCACCATCATCAGCGCCATATCGCCCACGACCTTGCTGGAGGGCGTGACCTTGACGATATCGCCGAACATCTGGTTGGCGTCGGCGTAAGCCTGCGCGACCTCGTGCCAGCGGTCCTCAAGCCCCAGTGAGCGCGCCTGCGCCTTGAGGTTGGTGAACTGGCCGCCCGGCATCTCGTGGAGATAAACCTCGGACGAGGGTGCTTGCAGCCCGCTTTCAAAGGCCGCGTAATCGCCGCGCACCCGTTCCCAATAGTTGGAGATCTCGCGGATCGCGGCCGGGTCCAGCCCGGTGTCGCGCCCGGTCTCGCCCAGGGCTGCGACGACCGAACCCAGCGTCGGCTGGCTGGTATTGCCTGACAGCGCATCCATCGCCGCGTCGATGATATCGACACCTGCCTCGGCCGCGGCAAGATAGCTGGCCCCGCCCATGCCCGAGGTGTCATGCGTGTGGAAATGGATCGGCAAGCCGACCTCTTCCTTCAGCGCGCGGACCAGCCGGCCGGCGGCGCGCGGCTTCAGCAGCCCCGCCATATCCTTGAGGCCGAGGATATGCGCACCGCCATCACGCAGAGATTTTCCCATATTTACATAATATTGCAGGTCATATTTCGACCGGTCCGGGTCAAGGATATCACCGGTATAACAGATCGCCGCCTCGCAGATCTTGCCGCTGTCGATCACCGCATCCATGGCGACGCGCATGTTCTCGACCCAGTTCAGGCTGTCGAAAACGCGAAAGACATCAATGCCGGTTTCCGCCGCCTGGCGCACGAATTCCTGCACGACATTATCGGGATAGTTCGTATAGCCGACCCCGTTCGACGCCCGCAGCAGCATCTGCGTCATCAGATTGGGCATCGCGGCCCGGATATCGCGCAGCCGCTGCCACGGGCATTCCTGCAAAAAGCGGTAAGCCACGTCAAAAGTCGCGCCGCCCCAGCATTCGACCGAAAACAGCCCCGGCAGGTTGGCGGCATAGGCCGGGGCCACGCGGATCATGTCGATCGAGCGCATCCGCGTCGCCAGCAGCGACTGATGCCCGTCGCGCATGGCGGTATCGGTGACCAGCACGCGCGTCTGGGCGGCAACCCAGTCGGCGACGGCCTGCGCGCCCTGCTCTTCCAGCAGCTGCCTTGTGCCGGGTGGCGGCGGGGTGACGCGGGGCGCGGGGGCGACGGGGGTGCGGGCCTCGGCCGGGGGCAAGGCGCGGCCCGCCGTCTCGGGATGGCCGTTCACGGTGATATCGGCCAGATAGGTCAGAATGCGCGTGGCACGGTCGGCACGGGCGCGGAACTCGAACAGTTCAGGCGTCGTATCAATGAATTTCGTCGTATATTCATCGGACAGAAACACCGGATGTTTCAAAAGGTTGATGACGAAATCTATATTCGTGCTGACGCCGCGCACACGGAATTCCCGCAGCGCGCGGTCCATCCGCCGGATCGCCTGATCCGGCGTCTGCGCCCATGCCGTCACCTTGACCAGCAGGCTGTCGTAATAACGTGTGATCACACCGCCCGAATAGGCGGTGCCGCCGTCCAGACGGATGCCCATCCCGGTGGCCGAGCGATAGGCGGTGATGCGGCCATAATCGGGGATAAAGTTGTTCTGCGGGTCCTCGGTCGTCACCCGGCATTGGACGGCATGGCCGGACAGGGTGATATCGGCCTGCGTGGCATGTCCGGTCGCCTGCGCCAGAGTCGCGCCCTCGGCGATCTTGATCTGGGCCTGAACGACGTCGATGCCGGTCACCTCCTCGGTGACGGTATGTTCGACCTGAATGCGGGGATTGACCTCGATAAAATAGAACGCGCCCGTGTCCATATCCATCAGGAACTCGACCGTGCCGGCGTTCTGATAGCCAACGGCCTGCCCGATCCTGAGCGCCAGTTCGCAGACCTCGGCCCGCTGGGCATCGCTGAGATAGGGGGCGGGGGCGCGTTCAACGACCTTTTGATTGCGGCGCTGAACGGTGCAGTCCCGTTCATAAAGATGGTAAAGACCGCCATGCGTGTCGCCCAGCAGCTGCACCTCGACATGGCGGGCACGCTGGATCATCTTTTCCAGATAGCCCTCGCCATTGCCGAATGCCGCCTCGGCCTCGCGCCGGCCCTCGCGGACCTTTTCGGCCAGCTCATCGGGGCTGTTGATCGGGCGCATCCCGCGCCCGCCGCCGCCCCAGCTGGCCTTGAGCATCAGGGGATAGCCGATTTCCGCCGCCTCGGCGCGTATGGCGTCAAAGTCATCGCCCAGAACCCCGGTGGCGGGGATGACCGGCACGCCGGCCTTGATCGCCACGCGCCGCGCGCTTGCCTTGTCGCCAAGGGCGCGCATCGTGTCACCGGTCGGGCCGATAAAGATAATGCCGGCCCGCGCGCAGGCATCGACCAGTTCGGGGTTTTCGCTGAGCAGCCCATAGCCGGGATGGATCGCATCCGCGCCGGACAGGCGGGCCACGCGGATGATCTCGTCAATCGACAGATAGGCCGCGACCGGACCCAGCCCGGCACCGATGCGGTAAGCCTCGTCCGCCTTGAACCGGTGCAGGCCCAGCTTGTCCTCTTCGGCATAGACGGCGACGGTTTTCTTGCCCAGCTCATTCGCGGCGCGCATGACGCGGATGGCGATCTCGCCACGGTTGGCGATCAGGATCTTGCGAATCTCGGGCATGGTTCCCCCCGGTTATGCTGCAACTGCGAAAGACCATAGCAGCCACCGGGCGCATGTAAACGCGTCAGATCGGCAAGGCGGGTCTCAGGCGGCCAGATCGACCCAGACGGGGACATGATCCGACGGCTTGTCGCCGTCCCGCGCTTCGCGGTCGACACCGCAGCCCCGCATCAGATCCGCAGCCTGCGGCGACAGCAGCAGATGGTCGATGCGGATGCCGTCATCACGCCGCCAGGCACCGCCCTGAAAATCCCAGAATGTGAACGGCCCGCGCGCCCCGAAGGGATCACTGATGCGCAGCGCATCGGTCCAGCCCTGCGCCATGATACGGCGCAAGGCAGCCCGGCTTTGCGGCAGAAACAGCGCATCATTCAGCCATTTATCGGGATGGGCGGCGTCGCGCGCCTCGGGGATGATATTGTAATCGCCCAGCATGACAACCGCCATCTCGCCGGCCAGAAGGTCAAGCGCGCGCAGGCGCAGCCTTTCCATCCAGGCCAGCTTATAGTCGTATTTCGGCCCCGGCGCGGGGTTGCCATTGGGCAGATACAGCCCCGCCACCCGCACCGCGACATCACCGACAACCGTCGCCTCGATCCAGCGGGCCTGCTCGTCGCTGTCGTCACCCGGCAGGCCGCGCGTCACATCCTCCAGCGGCAGGCGCGACAGGATCGCCACGCCGTTAAAGCTTTTTTGACCGTGGGTTTCGACATGCCACCCCTTGTCGCGGAAATGTTCGGCGGGAAACCCCTCATCCACCGATTTGATTTCCTGCAACACGACCAGATCGGGCGCGGCCTCGTCCAGCCAGTGCGACAGCGCGCCGATCCGCGCCTTGATGCCATTGATGTTGAAGCTGGCGATTTTCATGCGTCCTCCTGTGGCGCCCCGGGTGCGGTCACGATCAGCTTGTCGATGCGCAGCCCGTCCATATCCGCAACCTCGAACCGCCAGCCGCCGGGCGCGGTGAACACCTCGCCGGTCTGCGGGATCCGACCGAGCAGATGCAGCATCAGACCCGCGACGGTCGAAAAATCGCCCCCCGGCAGCACATAGCCGGTTTCACCGGCAAATTCATCGGCGTTTTCGGAACCCGAGACAAGCCAGCTGCCATCCTCGCGGCGGAACATATCGGGTTCTTCGCCCTCTGCATCAATAAAATCGCCGGTGATCGCGCCCAGCAGGTCCATTGCCGTCACCACACCCTCGAAATGACCGTATTCGTCATAGACCAGTGCCATGCGCGTCGGCGTCGTGCGCAGCCGGCCGATGACATCAACGGCGCTTGCGGTATCCAGCACCACCGGGGCGGGGCGGATCACACGGGCGGGATCGGGCATCACGCCGCCCTCGGGCAGCAGATCGCGCAGCGCGATCACCCCCTTGACGTCGTCAGGATCGCCGTCGATCACCGGCAGGCGCGAGACCCGCGCCGCCCGCGCGGTGGCCATCAGCGCCTCTGTCCCCTGCGACAGATCGAGGATCTCGATATCGCGCCGCGGTGTCATCATCGCGCGCGCGGTGCGGTCCGCGACCCGCATCACCCCCGAGATCATCGCCTTTTCGGCAGGCAGCAGAACGCCCGCCTGCGCCGCCTCGGCCAGGGTCAGGCGGATTTCCTCATCCGTGATGGTGGCGGCGTCCTGTCTGCGGATGCCCAGCAAGGACAGGACAATCCGCCCCGTGCCGTCAAGCAGCCACACAAAGGGCGCGGCGATCCGCGCGATGCGGATCATCACGGGGGCCACGCGCGCGGCCACCTTTTCGGGATTGGCAAGCGCGATCTGCTTGGGCACCAGCTCGCCCACGATCAGCGACAGGAATGTGATCGCCGCAACCACCAGACCGACACCCAAAGGTGCGGCAATCACCGGCGCCACACCCAGATCCGCCAGCCCTGCCCCGGCCCTCAGCCCCAGCGTCGCGCCCGAAAACGCGCCGTTGAGAATGCCGACAAGGGTGATGCCGATCTGCACCGATGACAGAAACCGCCCCGGATCACCCGCCAGTTGCAGCGCCGCCTGCGCCCCGCGCCCGCCCATCGCCCGCAGGCGCATGGGCCGGGACGAAACCACCGCCAGCTCGGCCATGGCAAGGCAGCCGTTGATCAGCGTCAGCGCGATGATGATCGCGATTTCAGCTAACATCAGATCGAGAAGGATGTCCCGCAACCACATGAAGATGCGGCATTCGGGTTGTCGATGGTAAAGCGCGCGCCGATCAGCTCATCGGCGAAATCAATCACCGCCCCGGCCAGAAATGGCAGCGAGACCGGGTCCACCAGCACCCGCTGGCCCGCGCTTTCCAGCACCAGATCATCGCCGGCGGGCTGGTCCAGCCGGATATCATACTGAAACCCGGAACAGCCCCCGCCCTCGACCGCGACGCGCAGCGCCTGCGGATCGGCAGCCCCGCTGTTGATCTCGGCCAGGCGGGCAAAGGCGCGATCAGTGACTTTGGGCGGCAGGTTCATGGGGCGTTCCCGTTTCGCTTGGACAAGTCGGAATATAGGCTCGCCCCCGTCAAGCTGCAAGGAAACCGCATGACCGCGCCCTATGCCTGCCAACCCGATGCCAGCCGTGGCCGGCTGCACCCCGAAAGCCTGTCCAGCTTTCGCAGCCCGTGGCAGCGTGACCGCGACCGGATCATCCATTCCTCGGCCTTTCGCCGGCTCAAGCACAAGACGCAGGTGTTTGTGGAACAGGAGGGCGATGCCTATCGCGGCGATTACTTCCGCACCCGCCTGACCCACACGATCGAGGTGGCGCAGGTCGCGCGCACCATCGCCGGCGCGCTGCGCCTGAACACCGATCTGGCCGAGGCGGTGGCCCTTGCCCATGATCTGGGCCATCCGCCCTTTGGCCATACCGGCGAGGACGCGCTTGCCGCGCTGATGGCCCCTTATGGCGGGTTCGACCACAACGCGCAGGCGCTGCGCATCGTCACCGGGCTTGAACGTCACTATGCGGGTTTTGACGGGCTGAACCTGACATGGGAAACGCTGGAAGGGATCGCCAAGCATAACGGCCCGGTCAGCCCGCCCTATCCCTACGCATTGGCCGAGGTCAACGCGGCATGGGATCTGGAACTGGCCACCCACGCCAGCGCCGAGGCGCAGGTGGCGGCTGTCGCCGATGACATCGCCTATAACCACCATGATCTGCATGACGGGCTGCGTGCCGATCTGTTCACCGAGGCCGATCTGGCCGAACTGCCCGTGATCGGCCCGGCCTTTGCCGAGGTCGATGCCCGCCATCCCGGCCTTGCCCCCGACCGCCGCCGGCACGAGGCACTGCGCCGCGTCTTTGGCGTGATGGTCGAGGATGTCATCGCCGTGGCCGAGAACCGGCTGGCCGCGCTTCAGCCCCGGTCGGTCGACGAGATCCGGGCGATGGACGGCCCGGTTATCCGCTTTTCCAAGCCGCTTTATCAGAACCTCAAGGCGATCAAGGCGTTTCTGTTCACGCGCATGTATCGCGCCCCCGCGGTGGTGGACGAGCGCCGGCTGGTCACCGCGATGCTCAATGATCTGTTTCCGCTGTTCATGGACGATCCCGCACAGCTGCCCGAGCATTGGCGCGCCGGCGCGGGGGCGGTGCAGGGAACCGAACGCGCGCGGATCGTGCTGGATTATGTCGCCGGCATGACCGACCGCTATGCGATGGCGGAATGGGAAAGGCTGTTCGGGCGCGCCGCCTGAGACCGCCCTTACCGCAGGAATATCAGCGCCATCCCGGCCATGGCGATCAGCGCGCCGGCCCAGCTCGTCGCACTTGGCTGCGCGCCGGTGACCAGCCACAAAAGCGGCAGGATCAGCACCGGCGACAGCGCCGAAAGGGTCGATACGATCCCGACCTTGCCGCCTTGCAGCGCAAACAGCAGCAATGTCATGCCGATCACCATCGCCATCAGCCCCGATACGGCCGTCAGCGCCCAGATCCGCGGCGTCGGCCGCGAGGTGGCGCGAAAACGCGCAACCGGCAGGGCGGCCAGCAGCGACAGGCAGGCGACCGCCGTCGCCACCCGGATCAGAGAACCGGTCAGCGGATCGAACCCTTCGGCCATCACCGGCCGCGCGATGAGCGAGCCGGTCGCCTGACCAAGCGCCGCAAGCAGGCCGCAACCGACCCCAAGCGCAAGGCTGCCCTGCACGGCCTCGAATCTGTGGCCACCCGACCGGCCGGGCCGGCCCAGCACGGCGATCCCTGTGCCCAGCGTGCAGGCCAGCACCCCCACCCAGCCCGCCGCCGACAGGGCTTCGTCCAGAAACAACGAACCCAGCACGGCCGCCATTGGCGCGTTCATCGCAAACAAGGCCCCCGCGCGCCGCGGCCCCAGCCCGTTCAGCGACACATAAAGCAGCGTATCGCCCAGAAAGATGCCGATGAAGCCCGACAGGACCAGCGGCCAGACCTGCGCCTGGGTCACCCCCTGCCAGCCGCCGGTGATCACCACGATCCCAAGCAGCGCGACCGTCACCATCGACTGACGATAGAGATTGAACCCGAACGGTCCCAGATGCGCCGCCGCCGGGGCCGAGATCAGCCCGGTCACTGCCCAACAAAGCGCCGCCGCAAGCGCTGCAAGCTCATAAACAGGCAAATCGCGCCCTCCGCCGGCTGACATTCAGTAATTCGTTGAACTCCGGCCACGCAGGGCGCGTTGATGCTGAAATACAGGAGGAGATCATGATTACCAAGAGCGGTTCAGCAAAATGGCAAGGCGGGCTGAAGGACGGGCGCGGCGAGGTCTCGACCCAATCAGGTGCGCTTGACGCGCTGCCCTATGGGTTCAACACCCGTTTTGCCGACAGCCCGGGCACCAATCCCGAGGAACTGATCGGCGCGGCCCATGCCGCCTGTTTTTCGATGGCCCTGTCCCTGATGCTGGAGGAGGCAGGGATCCGCAAGGTGGTGATTGAAACGCAATCGGCCATCTCGATGGAAAAGGACGCAGACGGCTTTACCATCCGGCGCGCGGCGCTGAGTGCGACGGTGTCAGGTGATGGTCCGCGCGAGGCGATCGAAAAGGCCGCCCATGCCGCCAAGGCCGGCTGTCCGGTCTCGAAACTGCTCAATGCCGAGATCACGCTTGACCTTGTGATCACCTGATGTTGATCAGATACGGCTATGATATCACGATAGAATGCGACGCGCCGCTGGTGATGGTCACCCAAATGTCGGCGCGGCCCGAGGTTCAGGCACAGCTGCGCGGGATCGAGGCGTTTTCAAGCGATCCCGCCGTCAGCTTTTCAACCTATATCGACCGGCACGGCAATCTGTGCCGCCGCCTGACAGCACCGGCAGGGCAAATGCGGCTGCGCCAGATCGCGACCATCGCAGACAGCGGCCAGCCCGAGCCGGAATACCCCGAAGCGGCCGAGATGCCGGTCGAATCCCTGCCTGACGAGGTGCTGATCTATCTCATGCCCTCGCGCTATTGCGACAGCGACCTGCTGGGTCAGGCGGCCTGGGATCTTTTTGGCACAACGCCGCCGGGCTGGCACCGGGTTCAGGCGATCATGGACTGGGTTCACGGGCATATCACCTTTGATTACATGCGCGCCGACGCGACCCGCACCGCCCATGACGCCTTTCGCGCCGGTCATGGCGTCTGCCGCGACTTTGCCCATCTCGCCATCGGCCTGTGCCGGGCGCTGAATATCCCGGCGCGCTATGTGAACGCCTATCTGGGCGATATCGGCATCCCGCCACCCAAAGACCCGATGGATTTCGCGGCTTCGGTTCAGGTCTGGCTGTCGGGCCGGTGGTGGAGCTTCGATCCCCGCAACAATGCCCGCAGGATCGGGCGTATCCCCGTCGGCTATGGCCGCGACGCCGTCGATGTGGCGCTGATATCCAGCTTTGGACAGCACCGGCTGGTGAATTTCACCGTCATCACCGATCAGGTGGATGCCGGGGGCCGGGTCATCCCGCCCGGCCTGATCCCCTAATAGGCCGCCCCGCCCGACCCCGCCGGCAGCGCGCCGTAAGGCAGCCAGACGGTTTTCCACTGCACCGCGCGTTCCAGCCATTCCCGGCCCTGCGCGGTGCTGCCGGTCCAGTCGATATTCGGGAATGCCCACACGGGTTTGAGGTTTCCGGTCGCGGCGCGGCGCGCGGCCTCGGCCCCCTTGGCACCGCAAAACCACAGGGCCGCCACCTCTTCATGCGCGGCAAGGGCCGCCGCCAGCTCATCCTTGCCGCCCGAGACGATATTGACGACGCCCCCCGGCAGATCGGATGTGTCGAAAACCTGCGCCAGATCGAACCCCGCGACGGGATCATCCTGCGCCGGCACCACAACCACACGGTTGCCCATGGCGATGGCCGGGCCGACCATGCTGACCAGCGACAAAAGCGGGGCGTCATTGGGACAGACCAGACCCATGACGCCAAACGGGCCGGGAATGACATTGACCAGATGGCCGGGCCGGGTCTGCACGTTCAGCCCGTCGAATTTGTCGGCCCAGCCGGCATAAAGAAACAGCCGCGCGATGGCCCTGTCCACCGCATCCGCCCCATGGCGCGCCGCGAATTCGTCACGGCGCAGCGACAGGTTTTCGGCGATGAAATAGATCACCTGCGCGCGCCCGTGGCCGGCCATCGCCGACCATTTGCCCGCAGCCTTTGCCGCCTCGACCGCATTGCGGATATCCTTGCGATTTCCCAGCGGCACCAGATCGCCCGCAGTGGCGCGATAGCTGGCCCCGCCATCGGGCCGTTTCTGCGCCCCGCCGATATACAGCTTGACCGTCCGGTCAATACCCCCGCCGGCGCGTGGCGTGCCATCCTGGGCCGGACGCGGCGGCCTGGCGGTCTTTTCCTTGACCGCGGCGGGCGGCGGCGCGGCCAGATATTCCATCAGCCCGACGCGCCCGCCCTCGCGGCCAAAGCCGGATTCGCGCATGCCCCCGAACGGCGCCGCCGCATCGAACATATTGGCCCCGTTGATCCAGACGACGCCCGCACGGATCTGCGCGGCAAGATCGGTCGCCACGCTCGCGGTTTCCGACCAGACCTGTGCGGCCAGCCCATAGCGCGAATTATTGGCCAGAGCCACCGCCTCATCACTGCTGCGAAAGGTCGTGAGCGTCGCGATGGGACCAAAGATTTCCTCTGACCAGACGGGGTTTGCGGGCGATACCTCGCGCAGATATCCCGGGGCGACAAAGCATCCGTCCAGTGCCGCGCCACCGACCAGTTCGGCCCCCGCATCCACCGCCTGACGACACAGGTTGGTGATGCGGTCCTTTTGCACCGGATGGACGATGGCGCCCAGATCGGTCGATTTATCCAGCGGCGGCCCGACGCGCAGACGCGCCAGCCGGCGGCGCAGCAATTGCTCGAACCGGGCGGCGGCCGATTCGGCGACCAGAATGCGCGAGCCGGCGCAGCAGACCTGCCCCTGATTGAACCAGATCGAATCGACGACGCCCTCGACCGCGGCATCAAGATCGGCATCATCCATGACCACAAAGGGCGATTTCCCGCCCAGCTCCAGCGTCAGGCGCTTGGGCGTGGCCGCCGTCGCCTCGCAGATCAGGCGCCCGACCTCGGTCGAGCCGGTAAAGGCGATCTTGTCGATATCAGCGCCGACAAGGGCCGCGCCGGTGGCACCATCGCCGGTCACGATATTGACGACACCGCGCGGCAAACCGACATCCTGACAGATCCCGGCAAATGCCAGCGCAGTCAGGGGCGTATACTCGGCCGGTTTCAGCACCACCGTATTCCCGGCGGCAATGGCGGGCGCGATCTTCCATGCCAGCATCAGCAGCGGAAAGTTCCACGGGATGATCTGGCCCACCACGCCAAGCGGGCGGTGGCCGGGAAACTCGTCCGCCATGATCGCGGCCCAGCCGGCATGATGATAGAAATGGCGCACCACCAGCGGGATATCGGCATCACGGCTTTCGCGGATCGGCTTGCCGTTATCCATCGTTTCCAGCACCGCCAGAAAGCGCTCGCGCTTCTGGATCGTGCGGGCGATGGCATAAAGGTATTTCGCCCGCTCACCGCCCGAGAGCGCCGCCCATTTCGGCTGTGCCTTGCGCGCGGCGCGCACGGCGGCGGCGATATCATCCCCGGTGCCCTGGCTGATCTGTGCCAGCACCTCGCCCGTGGCCGGGTCTGAGGTGACAAAGCCCGCCCCCGCCGGGGTGAATGCGCCGTCGATAAAATGGCCGTGCTTGGGATTGGCGCGCAGCCAGTCGCGCACAGCCGCGCTGTCCTCGACCGAGGGGCCGTAATCCATCGTCTGCATGATCTCGCTCACAGTGGGCATCTTGTCCTCAGGCCATGGTCAGTCGGTGGTCGGCCGCATAGCGGCCGGTGACGAAATGGCTGATCTGGCGTTCCAGATCACCCAGCAGCGAACTGGCCCCGATGCGGAACAGGTCGGGGCGCAGCCATTCGCGGCCAAGCTCTTCCATCATCAGCACCTGCCAGTTCAGCGCATCGCGCGCCGATTTCAGCCCGCCCGCCGGTTTGAAGCCGACATCAAAGCCCGAGCGCGCGCGGTAATCACGGATCGCACGGGCCATTGTCAGGCTGACCGGCAGGGTCGCATTGACGCCTTCCTTGCCGGTCGAGGTCTTGATCCAGTCCGCCCCGGCCTGCATCGCGACATGGCTGGCGCGGGCAACGTTTTCCAGCGATTTCAGATCCCCCGTGGCAAGGATCGCCTTCATCCGCGCCGCGCCGCAAGCCTCGCGCATGGCGCGGATCTCGTCATAAAGCGCCGCCCATTCGCCGCGCAGGACATGGGCGCGGGTGATCACGATGTCGATCTCATCGGCGCCCTGATCGACCGCATAGCGGATCTCGGCCAGCCGCAGTTCCAGCGGCATCAGACCGGCGGGAAAGCCCGTGGCCACGCTGGCGACCGGGATCGCGCTGCCCTCCAGCGCGCGTCTGGCCGCGCCGACCATGGTCGGATAGACGCAGACGGCCGCCGTGGTCAGCCCCTCGACCCCCATCGCGGCCAGAAGGCCGGGCGCCACGGGCGCGCGCGCCTTGGCACACAGCCGGGCGACCCGGTCGGCCGTATCGTCCCCCGCCAGCGTCGTCAGGTCGATGCATGAGACGGCATTCAGCAGCCATGCCGCCTGATATTGTTTCTTGATGCTGCGCTGTGCCGGCAGCGCGCCCGCGCGGCGTTCGGTTGCGGGGGTGTTGATACGGATCTGTTCGAACCATTCCGGCATCAGATCGGTGCCGGGATTTCGCCTCGGTGACTTGGGCATCATTCCCCCTCGTGTGTCAGGGCGCGAGATTAAACCGCGCGGCACCACAGGGGCAAGCGCCCGCGCCGGCCTATTTGCGCGGCTTGCCGCGCCAGGTGTCCAGCCAGCCGGTAAAGCCCTCTCGGGCCTCCTCAAACTCGCCGCTGATGCGTTCGCGCGCCGCATCGGCATGGGCATCGACGCGTTCGACCACCGCATCGACCCGCGCCCGCGCCGGCGCCAGCGTGCGCTGGCGGAACTGCGCCCACATGCGCCAGATCAGCGCCAGAAACAGCCCGATCAGCCCCAGAATAACCATCGCCGGCCAGTTGAGCGGCGCCGCATCGGGACCGGCGACCGGCCGGATCGAGATCGCATTGGGATAGATCGAGAACAGCGGAATCCGCCAGCCATAAGAGGTCACGCTGACCCAGTTCGGATTGGCCGCGGTCGAGGTCTGGTCAGCCGCAACGGCATGCAGGTTCGAGCTGTCATATTTGAAATAGGGCGGCCAGATCCAGCCCGTGTCCTCGTTGCGATAGACAAAGACCTTGCCATTCGGGCGCACCGTGGCGATGAAGCGGATATCACGCCAGCCGTCGATATTTTCCTGCGCCCCGGCATCGGGCGAGGCATAAAATATGCTGTTCATGCCCAGATCCGTGCGCTGATTATAGACATTGGTGATCCGCACCGTTTTCTGGCTGGGCAGCGCATAGTCGAGAAACAGGAAGACCGCCACGCCCAGCAGCACCCCCAGCGTGACCTTGACATAATAGACGGCGCGCATATCCGCTCCTTTCCGGTCCTATTGGACGTTGACCAGCCATGCGATCACCACGATGGCGACCGTCGGCAGCACGAAGACGAGCGCGACCAGCCGCGCCTTGAGAGTTTTCTGGAACCCGACCATCGAACGCCGCACGAAAGCCCTGCGTTCCGGGCTGTCGCCGGCGCGTTCGGGGTGACGGCGGTCCCATTCGTTTTCCAGCGATTCCGCCTTGGTCGAGCGCAGATAGATCGAAAGCAGCAGATAAAAGATTGCCTCGATCAGGAAAAGGATAACGATCAGACGCAGGATCACCATCATGAGCGCCCCCAAGGGCCGGGCCGGCTGACCGAGGCGCCGGAGGTGGCATCTTCGCTCAGCCGGATACGGGGCACAGGCCCCCAGGGACCGGCGGCGGGGGCAGCGGGCTGATCAGCGGACCCGTGGGCGGATCCGTGGGCGGGCCAGATGCCGGTTTCGGCCTGCTGGTCGGGTTCCATACCCGGCTCTGGCCCGAAAAGCGCCTCGCGCGTGCCCTGTTTGTCGATCTGGTATTCGCGCGCCAGATGATTGACAACGTAATCGCGCCGGGCCTCGCCCCATTCCTGATATCTTTTATAGAACAATGCCTTGTTCATGATAAATAAGGCGCGGACATCATCGGGGGCAAGCTCGGTCAGCATCTGGTTGACGACATCGCGCGCCGGCCCGGCCGTGGCACGGATGGCATAGAAATAGGCCGGATCCGCGCTGTCGATCACCGGCCAGGCGCCGCCTTCTTCGGCATAGCGCAGCAATGCGGACAGCCCGCGGATCTCGGGCGGCAGGCCCGATCCCATGCGCGCCGCCGCCCGGCGCAACGCGGCACGGGTGCCGTCGCCGGTGTCAATGCCCAGCCCGGTCGCGGCATCGACCAGCACAAAGTCGATCTTCTGGCGCAGGATCGCCGCCGCATCGCCGGCGCGGCCCGTCACCACCGGCTCGGCCAATGCGTTGCGCGCCAGCCAGGCCGCAACCGCCTGACGGTCATGGATACTGATCAAGGTGACGCCGGACAGTTCGGACGGCCATGCCGGGTTGGTAAATTCGGCCTTGTCGGAAAACACCATCGCCGGCTCGCGCGCCGAGCGGATGACATAGACCCCACCGAAAAGCGGGGACCAGAAATCCGGCACCGGATATTCGCCGCGCCCCAGATGAACGGGGTTGCGGATGACATCACCGGTCTCGCGCGCCTGTTCGATCATCTGCGCGATCAGCACGTCGTCATACCAGCCCTGCGGCTCGGTGCGGAAACGCTCGATCAGCGCGGTCAGGCGGTCAGCCGCCGCGACATGGTTGCCGGTCGTATCGGCATTGATGCGGATCGAGGATATCTGAAGCAGATCGCCGGGTGCCGTGACCTGCCAGACCATATCGTCCATCTCGCCCAGCACGGCATCGCGTGCGGTCAGGCTGAACAGCTGGCTTTCGTTATCGGTGATAAAGCGGCGCAGCAGCCCGCGCAGCGGCGACAGATCCGTGTTGAGCAGCGGCGCGGTCTTTTGCTCGGTCGTCAGCAGGATGAACTGGCGATGCGCGCCCTCGGGGTTGAGGTAATCGAGATCGCCCAGTTCGTCGCCCACCTCGGGTGAAAAGCCGGCCATGTCGATGTGGAATTCGCCCAGGCCGGTCTCGCGTCCTGTCGCCAGTTTCAGCGCCCGGTTATAGCGCGCGACCCATGCCGGGCTGTCAACCCGGATCAGGTTGCCGAACATCAGGCCACGCTCGATCAGGCGTTTCATCTATCCGTCATCCCCCGCCAAAACAGGCCCAGACCAAGGCCAAGATAGGCGATGGCCATCGAAATTCCCAGTAGCCCGGACAGCACTTCTCCGGGCGTATCCGAGGCCGAGCAGCGCCCGATCCCGTTCAGATCGGCGGCGAATCCCACCCCGCACATCGCCGCTGTCCCCAGCACCGCCGGGATCGCGGCAACAAGCATCGCCGCCGGCACCGCCACCCTGAGCCGCGAGACCCGCCACCCGGGCGCCATCCCGGCCATCAAGATCACAAGGACAACCACGTAAATCACGATCGCTCATCCGCCCGGACGATCATGGCGTGCGATCCGGGCCGTGTCCCCTGCCCGGCCATGCCCCGGATCTCGCGGCCGATCACGGGCGGGAAACCGGCAAGGTCGATATGGAATGCGGCCAAAGCGGTCTCGCGGCCGGTAGCCAGCCTCAGCGCGCGGTTATGGCGCCTCACCCGGACGGGGCCGTCAAGCCGGATCATGCTGCCGAAGATCGGTTTTTTTTCGATCAGGCGTTTCATGGTTCCTCAGTCTTTTCGGTCCATAGCATGGGCTGCGCCAGCAGATCATTCAGCACCTGCCCCGCCTGCGCCAGTTCAAACTTCGTCAGCCAGATCCTTTCGGCGCGGCTGAGGCGCGGCTGGATGGCGTTGATTTCGCCCAGATAGAGCGCTGCCTGACGCGCGTCATCCGGGTTCAGGCGCTGCATGGCCATCCCGCGCGCCAGATAGGCCAGGGCCTCCTGCCCCCTCAGGATCAGAAGATCAAGTGCGGCCTCGAAACGCGCATCCTCATCCTCGTGCCCGGCCATCCCGTCCAGCAGCAAGCCGTCGCGCCCCCATGCACGAAGATAGCTTGCCGAGGTCAGGAAGCGGTCGATCAGCGCCTCCATCTCCTTGCCGGCGCGGTCCTGGGCGCGTTCATCCTGTTCCTGCTGATAGATTTTCGCCTGCGCCTCCATGGCATCACTCAGCCGGCGCGATTCGGCCTGCTGGGCATGGATGTCGCGGCGCTGCAATTGCAGCTGGATCGACTGCATCCAGACCGTGACGATCACCCAGATAAAGGCCAGCACGCTGCCCACACCCGACAGCGTATCGCCCAGCTCATGCGCGGGCGCATTGGCCAGAAGCCGCCAGCGCGGGGTGCAGACCCCGCCCGCATCGCAGACCGAGGACAGCCCGGCCAGAATGACGCCGCTGAGCACCAGAAACGTCAGCCCGGCACCGACCCAGATCGGCAGCAGATTGATGCGTCCGGGTCTCACACGCCCCCCTCAAAGCGGCGGCGGGCCTCGGCCATGCGCTCCATGCCGCGCACGGCCTCATCAATCGCTGTTTCATCGCTGCTGTCGGCATAGCGCCATTCGCTGTCGGCATAGCGGTTGATTTCCTGCGCGACCATCTGGGCGGTAATGGGCTGGCGCAGCGCCTCGATCATCTCAAGCTTGCGGGCGTAGGGCTGATGCAGGAACGGCTCGGGCGAGGTGAACCATTCATCGGGCATGTCGAAATCCATGCTGCGCGCCTTGATCGCATCGGTGATATTCTTGATGGCGCGGCCGGTGAAACGCTCATCCGCGACGCTGATGGCATGCAGATAGGTGCCGAATTCGGCCAGCGTATCCATCGGCCCGGTCTGGGCGGTGACATCGGCCCAGACCTGCGCCAGACCGGCCTCCTGCGGCTGATTATGCGATTCAAGGCTTGCGGCCACGGCGGTCTTGATCGCCTGCGCCTTCATCAGGTCATGATCGCCAAGCGGGATCTGGTGGCGGCGCCCCAGAAGCAGCGCCAGAATGTCGATATAATCGGCGCGCGTTTTCGGCCCGTCGATCAGGAAACGCGCCCCCGCCCGCTGGCGCAGCGCGTCGTCGATGGATTCGGCATGGTTCGAGAACATCCCGAAGGTCGCATTGCCGCGCACGATGGTGCTGGCCCCGGCGAAAGCCTCCATCAACACGGCGGTGATTTCCTGCTGGCCCGAGGACGATTGCTTGTCGCCGCGCTTGCCCGCGATCTGGTCGATATCGTCGATGGTGCCAAAGCCGATCACGCCGGGGTCGATCACATTATTGATGAAGGCGCGCGCATTCTGGCCCGATTTGCCCTGATAGCTGTCCACATTGTCGATGCTGAGATTGGCATAGCGGAAGTTATAGCCCGCCACCGCACAGTAATCATTGATCATCCCCGCCATCATCTGGATCAGCGTGGTCTTGCCGGTGCCGGGCTTGCCGTCGCCAAGGAAGGTATAGATAAAGCCGCCCAGTTCGACGAAAGGGTTCATCCGGCGGTCGAAATCATAGGCCACCAGCATCCGCGCCAGCCGCATCATCTGATGCTTGGCGATGGCATTGCCGACGACCTCCTCGGGCGTTTTGAAGGCCAGCTCGACGGGTTTTCCGCGCGCGCGGGTGGCGGGCGCATAGCCCGAAATGGCGAAATCATCCGCCGCCACCCGCCAGCTTGCGCCGGTAAACGCGCCGGTGCGGGCTTGGGTTTCGGCACGGGTCTGCACGGCCGCGGACAGCGCCTCGGCCCAGCCCAGCACGGTCGCGATCAGCGTCTTGTCATCATGGGCGCGGGCAAGGCTCTGGTCCAGTTCCCACAGCGCGCCCTGCATGGCAGTGGCGGAATTGTCGGTCAGGATCTCGGCGGCGCTGACGGGTTCCGCGATCTCTGGCCCGGCATGTTCGCTGAGCAGAAAGGCGGTGGCATTGGCAAGGACCGACAGCGCCGCCAGCGCCTCGACCGCCAGCAGCTCGCCAAACTCGGCCCGGCGCTCGGACGGCAACCGCCCTTCGAGATTGGCGCGTTTCAGCTCGGCCGCGCCCGAACGCGCGGCCACCTCGTCCACGACGGCCTGAGCGATGGCGATGGCACGGCGCAGCTTGCGCGCCACTGTCGCCGCCATGGCCGAGGGCAGATCATCGCCACCCGCCGCCTCGATCCGTTCGAGCAGACGCACACCGTCCGGCCGCGCCGTCTGCCGGCCCGCAAGCCCCGGCGTGGTCGAGCGAAAGCGCGCCGCGCGAGGCACGCCGGGCGAACGTTCGGGCACCGGCGCGGCGGGTGCGCTTGCCTGCCCAAGGCGCGGCGCATGATCAAATCCGGTCAGCAACGCCAGCGCGGCGGGATAATGGCCGCGAATCCGGGCCTCGGGCAGTTCCATCTCGTTGCGGCTGTCCATTTTAAATTCCAGTCGTTATTTCAATAGATTATCTGTATCTTTTGACCCCGCCACCGGGCAGCGGCACATATCTGGTCATACGACGAAGGCCCGGCGGGTCCAGCTCTGCCAGCGCCTGATTGGGGCGTTCGGGCAGGATCAGCGCGCGCGCGACATCGCTGACCCCCTGCCCGGCCCCGGCATCCGCCAGCGGATCAAGCCGGAAGATCTGTCGCTCGGCCACGCTGAACAGGCCCGCGGATTCGACCACCGCCCGATCGGCCCGCAGATCCTCGATGGTCATTGCCATCGCCCAGTCCTCGCCCGCAGGCGCGCGGGCATTTTCCAGCACCTCGCGGATCGGGCCTTCCTGCGTCGTGAACTGGCGCGAATAGATCGGCCCCAGCACCAGACGGCGCAGCCGATGCGGGTGCAGCGTCCTGAAATCGCGGTCGAACCCCTGCGCGATGGTCAGCAGTTGCAGCGTATCGACCGATTGCGCCAGCAGATGGGCGCGGACCTCGGGCCAGCGGCGCGAATCCTCGGTCAGCGGACGCCGGCCACTGTCATCGCAGGTCATCATATACAGCACGGGCACATTCAGCCGGCTGTCATACACCGCCCAATGGATCAGCCAGCGCCGCCGCCGGGCCACATCCGACAGCCAATAGCCCTGAGGATGCATCTGCGGCCAAAAGACACCGCCTGCCAGCAAGGCCTGATAGTAAAGCCGCTGTGACAGCGCATATTGCAGGCGCGTCGGAATGGTCAGATCACCGACGATCTGGCGGATCATATCGGATTTGATCGCCTCGGCATCGGGGGTGCGGGCCAGTTCCTCGGGTGCCTGGGCCGCATCGGCGGCCATCTGGGCGATCTCGGACCAGACGGGATAGCCCGATTCGTGGACGTCGATGGTCAGTGCCTTGCGCAGCGGGCCGTCGATCCGCGTCGAGACGAGATATTTCATCGACAGCGCCTGAACCGATCCGAGGATCGCATTCAGATAGGACAGCACGACCTCGCTTTCGGTCTGGGTGAACAGGCGGTCACGCACCATCTCGGCCATCACCGCAGGCAGGCTGTGCATGATCGTGCGCAGCTTTTCGAAATAGCGCCGCGCGACCAGATCGTCGTCGATCTGGCGATGGTCGGCAGCCAGATCGCCGCTGCGGTCCTTGGTCATTGCTTGCCCTTACCCTTGTCGTCGCGGCCCGATTCCGGCCCGAATATCCGGTCGGCCACGGCCATGAAAGCCCGGACCAATGCCTGATCCACGCGCGCGTTCCAGTCCAGCACCCGCAAGGCCGCCGGGCGCGGCAGGATCAGCGCGGTCAGTGTCAGCGGCAGGGTCAAAAGCGCCAGAACCCCCTCGATCATCCAGATCAGCGCCATCAGCGCAATGCCCAGCACGATCGGCAGGCCCGCGCCCACGGCCGCACCGCTGATCCCCGCCAGCCCCGCCCGGACCGCGCCATTGCCGCGCCAGATCTCATATCCGGCCACGGCCAGCCCGGTGATGACTGCGCTGAGCACAAAGACCGCACCGATCCCCCGGCGCGCGCCGTCCGAAAGGGGATGATCCGCCATCCCGTCCCCGTCAGCCGCCGTAAAGGTTCTTGTCATGCTTTTCGACGATTTCGGCGAAACGGCGGGCGAAACGCTCGTCGGCGCGGGCCTTTTCCTCCAGCACCTTGCGGGCAAAGACCATATGATCACCATGCGCCTCGAGCATGCTGGCCATGCGGTCATTGGTGGCCGACCCGATGGCGGCCATGGCGGATTGTGCCTCCTGATCGGTCTTGACGCCGATTTCGTTGATGCGATGGGCCACATCCTGCTGCTGCGCGGTTTTCAGCGATTTGGTCAGCGCATCATACAGAACGACCCGCTGCTTGGTGTCGGTTTGCAGCTTGTTGATCAGCACCATCTGGGTCGCGGCCTGATTCTGAAGGCTGTCGACCCATGTCTTGCCGGCCTCGATATAGCGCTCCAGCGTCTGCGACTGTGCCAGGGCGACCTGCTCATCCTGCACCAGAGCGTTATGGTCGCGGTTGGCATTGGCCAGCTCGGTTTCCAGCCGCGTGCGGTCGCTGGGATCGGTCGTGCTGGCGACGCGGTTTTCCAGGTCGATCAGCAGCGGGTCCATCGCGCTGATCCTCTCGCGCAGCGATTCCAGCGTATCAACGGCGGTTTCGCGATCGGCCAGCGTCTGGGTCAGGTTGGACTCGACCCGCGCCTTTTGCTGGTTCAGCTGATCAAGCTGGCCGGTCAGCAGCCGGGTGATGACATCTGATTTCGAGATCAGATCCTGCAATTTGTCATCAATCGAGGCGGCGCGCATCCGCTCTTGTCGCATCGCCTCGGACTTGCGGCTGGCAAAGATGCCGACGAATTTTTCCCACCCGGTTTTCGAGCGCATCTGATCGAAATCGCGCGTGAACCCTGCGGTGACATCGTCCAGCCCCATGATCAGCTCGGCGATATTGGCGTTCATCGTCTCGGTATGGGCATGCACATCGGCAAGCGTCGCATTGGCGATGTCAATCGCCGGCCCGGCAACCTCGGCCTGCGCCGTGCTGCGATCAAGCCGCGTCGTGAAATCCGCGATCTTCTTCTGCGTCAGCGAGATCTGATTTTGCGTGTCGATAATCTGCTGGTCTAATGATGCCATCGGTATTCCCCTGAAATCAGCTTGCCCTGAACATGAGGAATTCGCACGCCCCGCACAAGTCCTGACCACCCTGCCAGCGGCTGCCGGCTTCCATGAGGGCGGATTTTCTGTCAGACTGTGCGAAATGGCCCGTCAGAGGCCGCAACCGGGCAGATCGGGTTCATGTCACAGCGTCTGTCGCTTTCGGCGATATTCATTTTTCTGGCGGCCGTTCTGGCCAGCCTCTATTTCGCCTTTGCCGCCGTTCAGGGGCCGTCGGGCCTGATGCGGCGGATCCAGTTGCAGGCCGAAACCGAGACCCTGCGCGCGGAACGCAATGATTTGCTGGCCGAGGTCGAGCGGATGCGCAACCTGACGAACCGGCTGTCGGATGAATATCTGGATATCGACCTGCTCGACGAACGCGCCCGCGAGGTTCTGGGCCTGATCCGCCCTGACGAGGTGATTATCCGCTGAATCGATCCCGATTGCGGCCGCCCGCGCGATGGGTTACGGATAGTTTAACGCTGAACTATCCCCCAGCTTGCAGGAGGAACTCGTATGGCCAGAAAACCGGCAGCCGCCAAACCCGCCCCCGCCAGCGCCGCGAAGCCCAATGTTTCCAGCGAAGAACTGCTGAAATATTACCGCGACATGCTGCTGATCCGCCGATTCGAGGAAAAGGCCGGTCAGCTTTACGGCATGGGGCTGATCGGCGGCTTCTGCCACCTTTATATCGGGCAGGAAGCCGTGGTCGTCGGCCTTGAGGCCGCAGCCGAGGAAGGCGACAAGCGCATCACGTCTTATCGCGATCACGGCCATATGCTGGCCTGCGGCATGGATGCCGGCGGCGTCATGGCCGAGTTGACGGGCCGCGAGGGGGGATACTCCAAGGGCAAGGGCGGCTCGATGCATATGTTCTCGAAAGAGAAGCATTTCTACGGCGGCCATGGCATCGTCGGCGCGCAGGTGCCGCTTGGCGCGGGTCTGGCATTTGCCGACAAATATCTGGGCAACGGGCGCGTGACCTTTGCCTATTTCGGCGATGGCGCGGCCAATCAGGGCCAGGTCTATGAGACCTATAACATGGCCGAGCTTTGGGACCTTCCGGTCGTTTTTGTCATTGAGAACAACCAGTATGCCATGGGGATGAGCGTCGCGCGCTCGACCAAATCAACCACGCTTTACGGCCGCGGCGAGGCATTCGGCATCCCCGGCGAACAGGTCGATGGCATGGATGTTCTGGCGGTCAAGGCAGCGGGCGAAAAGGCCGTGGCGCATTGCCGCGCCGGCAAGGGGCCATATATCCTTGAGGTGATGACCTATCGCTATCGCGGCCATTCGATGTCCGACCCGGCGAAATACCGTTCGCGCGAGGAGGTCCAGAAGATGCGCGACGAGCGCGATGCGATCGACCATGTGCGCGAGTTGCTGCTGCAAGGAAAACACGCGACCGAGGACGATCTCAAGGCCATCGACAAGGAGATCAAGCAGATCGTCAATGACGCCGCCGAATTCTCCAAGCAAAGCCCCGAGCCGTCGCTGGATGAACTCTGGACCGACATCTATGCCGATGTCGCCCCGCAAGAAGCCTGAGGGAGGGCCGCGATATGACCACTGAAATCCTGATGCCCGCCCTGTCCCCCACCATGGAGGAAGGCACGCTGGCCAAATGGCTGGTCAAAGAGGGCGACAGCGTATCCTCGGGTGATATTCTGGCCGAGATCGAGACCGACAAGGCAACGATGGAATTCGAGGCCGTCGACGAAGGCGTGATCGGCAAGATCCTGATCGCCGAGGGCACCGCCGGGGTCAAGGTCAACACCCCCATCGCCGTGCTGCTCGAAGAGGGCGAATCCGCCGATGATATCGGGGCCGCGTCAGGCGGCGCCAGGGCCGCAACCCCGGATGACGAGACCGGGGCGCAGGCCCGGGAACCGGCCGAAACCCCGGCATCAGCCGCCTCGGCGGTAGCTGCGGTCAAGACACCCCAGCCCGACCGCGCCCCCGACTGGCCCGAGGGCACCGCGATGAAAACCATGACCGTGCGCGAGGCCCTGCGCGAGGCGATGGCCGAGGAAATGCGCCGCGACGAGACCGTGTTCCTGATGG
>JAUNTL010000050.1:0-1759 GCA_030538705.1 Paracoccus sp. (in: a-proteobacteria)
TGGCCTGCCCCCTAGCGCGGCTGGCCTGCCCCCTCGCGGGGCGGGATATCCCTGCCAGCCGGGCAGGCTGTCACATTGATCCGACGCTTGGGCGCGACAACCACATCCGCCGCGCGACGGGCACAGACCTGCGGGCGGCGGCCATCCGGGGCGCGGCCGGCAGGCACAGCGCGGCGCAGGATCATGATATGCGCGGGGCGATGGCGCGGCATCGCCGGTCCGCCGGAAAGCAGCGCCATCGCCTGCGGCCCGCCGCCGGCACATGTCCGGCCGCCATCCCGGCACGGGCGGGGCAACGCAGCGATCACCGGCACGGGCGGCCGGGTCCGCCTGCCAGGTCATCACAGACAGCCCGGCCCCGGACCTGCGGCGCAGATCAGCCCGCCGCCCGGGGCCGCATTCCTGCCCGCGATCCGCAGGCCGGCTGCGATGATGGCACGATACAGGCATCATCCCAGCAGATGCAGACCGGCAAGAACAAAGATGCCAAGAAACACCGTCTCGGCGACGATCAGCGCAATCGCACCGCCGCCGACCTCGAGCATGCGGGCCAGCGAGGTCTTGACCCCGACCGCCGCGATCGAGATCAGCAGCGCCCACCGCGACAGCCCGCCCGCCGCCGCAGCGACGGCTTCGGGGATCAGCCCGGCCGAGTTCAGCGTCGCCAGCACCAGAAAGCCGATGACAAAGCCGGGCAGCAAAGGCGGGCGGCGCCCTGATTCGGTATCACGATCCGCCAGTCCGCGCGTGCGGATGATAATGGAGAATGCCAGCACCACAGGGGCCAGCATGGCGACGCGGATCAGCTTGACCAATGTCGCCGTCTCGCCGACTTCGGGATTGATCGAAAACCCGGCGCCGACGACCTGCGCGACATCATGGATCGTTCCGCCCAGAAATACCCCGGAATCGCGGTCCGAAAAGCCAAATCCGTTGGCAAGCATCGGATAGATCACCATGGCGACAGTCGACAGCACCGTCACCGACAGAACGGTAAAGACCAGATCACGTTCCGATTTCTCGTGCCGGGGCAGAACGGCCGCGATCGCCATTGCCGCCGAGGCCCCACAGATCGCGACCGCCCCGCCGGTTAGCAGCGAAAACCGCCAGTCGCGCCGCACAAGGCGCCCCAGCAGCAGGCCAAAAAGGATCGTCGCGATCACGCCAAGGATGACCACCGCGATCAGCGGCCCGCCAAGGCCGCGCAGCATATCGACCGAGATGCGCGCCCCCAGCAGCGCCACCCCCAGCCGCAGCACGGTGCGCGCGCTCAGCGCGATACCGGGCGCGGTGCGGGTGCCGTCTTCGGCAAGAAAGTTCAGCGCCAGCCCCAGCAGCAGCGCCATCAGCATCGCCGGCGCCCCGTAATGATCGGACAGGAATTGCGCGGTCACCGCAATCAGCGCGGCAACGGCAAAGCCCGGAAAGGCGGATCTGAGTTCGGGCAGGCTGGGGAAAAGCGACTTCATCGCGGCGATCCTGGGACGATAGCTGTTGCTGGGTCAAACCGCGCAAACGGCGCGCGGGGCGGCTTTGCGCGCCCCGTTGGTCAAGGGCGCGGGGTTTCGGTGGCGTCTCTCGCGCGGCACCCGGCACCGCCGGCCGCTTCCCGGGGAGGGGACGGGCGGCGGCCGGCGGCTCAGGGCGCGCAAAGGCATGGCCGGCGGCGCGGGGAGCTGACCCCCGCCGCCCCCCCGGCGTTTTCGGCCCCCCGTTTCGGGCGGCTATCCGCCCGCTCGACACCCCCGACAACCACCCG
>JAUNTL010000050.1:1769-23129 GCA_030538705.1 Paracoccus sp. (in: a-proteobacteria)
GGGGGGGGGGGGGCCGGGGGGCGCCAACGGGCGGGGGGGGGGGGGGGGGTATCTCCCCCGCGCCGCCGCCCGTTCTTATGCGGCACCCTTTTGCGGGCGCATATCGGCCGGATCGACACCCGCGACAACGACCGGCTTTTTCATCGCATCGCGGCGGAACGGCTCGCCCAGTTCCTGATTGAGCAGAACCTCGATGAAGGTGGTCTTGCCCTCTTTCATCTGACGCTCGACGGCCTTGTGCAGCGCGTCGGTCAGCTCGGCCTGCGAACGCACGGTGACGCCTTCGGTCCCGCATGCGCGCGCGATGGCAGCATAAGAGGTATCCCGGTCCAGCTCGGTCCCGACGAAGTTGTTGTCATACCACAGCGTCGTGTTGCGCTTTTCCGCGCCCCACTGATAGTTGCGAAAGACAACCATCGTGATCGCCGGCCACCAGTCGCGGCCACAGGCGGTCATCTCGTTCATGGAGATGCCAAAGGCACCGTCACCGGCAAAGCCGATCACGGGCGTATCGGGATTGCCGACCTTGGCCCCGAGGATCGCCGGAAAGCCATAGCCGCACGGCCCGAACAGCCCCGGCGCAAGGTATTTCCGCCCCGCCTCAAAGGTCGGATAGGCGTTGCCGATCGCACAGTTATTGCCGATATCGGACGAGACGATGGCATCGGCCGGAACGGCCTGCATGATCGCACGCCAGGCCTGACGCGGCGACATCAGATCGGAATCGCGGGCGCGCGCCTGCTCATTCCATTTGGTGCCGGGATCATCATCCTCGTGATCCAGCGAGGAAAGTTCCTGCGCCCAGCGCGATTTCGTCGTGGCCACGAGATCGCGGCGCTCGGCCCGGCCGGCATCGCCGGCGTTGTCGGAAAGCTGGGCCAGAATGCCGCGCGCCACCTTGGCGGCGTCACCCTGAATGCCCACCGCGACCTTTTTCGTCAGACCGATGCGGTCAGCATTGATATCGACCTGAATGATTTTCGCATCCTTGGGCCAGTAATCAATGCCGTAACCCGGCAGGGTCGAAAACGGATTGAGCCGCGTGCCCAGCGCCAGCACCACATCGGCCTTGGCGATGATCTCCATCCCGGCCTTTGATCCGTTATAGCCCAGCGGTCCCATCGCCAGCGGGTGCGAGCCGGGAAAGCTGTCGTTGTGCTGATAGTTCGAGCAGACGGGCGCATCCAGCCGCTCGGCCAGTTTGATCAGATCAGGGATCGCGCCGGACAACACCACACCGGCGCCCGACAGAATGACCGGGAATTTTGCACCCGACAGCAGGCTTGCTGCCTCGGCCACGGCTTCCTCGCCGCCTGCGGGGCGCTCGAACGCCACGACCTGCGGCAGATCGACGTCAATCACCTGGGTCCACATGTCGCGCGGAATATTGATCTGGGCCGGCGCCGAGTTGCGCCATGCCTGCATGATGACCCGGTTCAGCACCTCGGGAATGCGCGAGGCGTCGCGGACCTCTTCCTGATAGCAGACGGCATCCGCAAACAGGCGCATCTGCTCCATCTCCTGAAAACCGCCCTGACCGATAGTCTTGTTGGCGGCCTGCGGGGTGACCAGCAGCAGTGGCGTATGGTTCCAGTAGGCGGTCTTGATCGGCGTCACAAAGCCGGTCACACCCGGACCGTTCTGCGCGATCGCCATCGACATCTTGCCGGTCGAGCGGGTATAGCCATCCGCCATCAGCCCGGCGTTGGTTTCATGCGCACAATCCCAAAACGTGATCCCGGCCCGGGGAAACAGGTCCGAAACCGGCATCATGGCCGAGCCGATGATCCCGAAGGCATGTTCGATGCCGTGCATCTGAAGGACTTTGACGAAAGCCTCTTCGGTGGTCATTTTCATGGTCTGTCCTTTCTTACTTCCGCTCGTCGCGGTAATGATAAATTTGATAGAGACCCCATTGCCCAAGACGGCGGAAGGGCGTGCGCCAGCCCTCATGAGGCAGTTCGCTGTTGAAAATCGGCAGATCCGGCACGTTCTCACCGGCGACCAGCTGCGCCAGACGGCGGCCGGCCTGTGCGGAATACATCACCCCGTTGCCGCCATATCCCAATGCATAGAACGCGCCGGGCATGTCGGGCAGACCGGTGATGCGGGGCATCATGTCATGGCTGACATCGACCCAGCCCCACCATGAATAATCCAGATCGACCCCGCGCAGGACGGGGAACTTGCGCGCCATGCCTTCGCGCAGCGCCGCGAGATGGCGCGGATTGGCCGCGTCGCGCCCGGTGATCGCGGCGCGCGATCCGATTTGCAGCCGGTTATCGGGCAGCAGGCGGTAGTAATGGCGCAGGGTGCGCGTGTCGGTCAGCGGCGCGCCGGTCTGTGCGCCGACCTCAGCCAGTTCCGCGTCGGTCAGGACGCGGGTGACGACGCTGTTTGACATGATCGGCAGCAGCCGGTCGCGCAGACGCTGATGCAACCCGCGCGGCGCATAGCCCGCCGTCGCCACCGCCACACGCCGCGCGCGCACCGTGCCGCCGGGGGTGCGCAGATGATGCACGCCATCCCTGACCGTCCAGCCCTCGACCGGGCTGTCGGTGTGGATGCGCGCACCCAGTTCCCGCGCCAGACGGGCATAGCCAAAGGCCAGCTTGCCGGCATGGATACTGACCCCGTCAGGTTCATGCATCGCGCCATGGGCCTCCATATCGCGGACGACCTCGGCGTGAAGCTGGGCGCGGCTGATGACGCGCGCGCCATAGCCGAACCGGTCACGCAGCAAGGCCGCCTCGGCCTCCAGCACAGGGATCTGGCGGGCCTGATGGGCGATATAGTAATGCCCGCCATCCTGCGGATCGCAGGGGATCTCTGCGATCAGGCCGCGGAAGAGGGTAAAGGCATCGACAATCTCGGCATGCAGGCGCTGCGCGACATCCATGCCCCAGCGCTCAATCCACTGAGAGCGTTTCAGCCGCCCCGAAGAGATCTGCGCCTGCCCGCCATTGCGGGTCGAGCAGCCAAAGGAGGTGCCATGCGCCTCCAGCACATGGGCCTTGATCCCATGCTCGCGCGCCAGGTGGATCGCCGTCGACAGACCGGTATAGCCAGATCCGATGACAGCGACATCGACATCCATATCGGCGCTGACCGGACCGTCATCCTCGGGCGCGGGACCGGCGGTGCCGATCCAGTAGGTCGGCGCGTAATCCCCGCCGCGCCCGATACTGCGCGCCGTCACCGGGTCATAAAGCGGATCATAGGCGGCCGATCCACGCCGGGGTTCGATCTTTTGCATGTCGTCCTCGCAGAGGCTCAGGCGGTTACGGGGGGGCGTTGTTTGCGGATCGCCTGTTTCTCGACGATCTTGCCGTCACGGATGCGGAACAGATCGACGCCCTGCACCTCGGTCCGGGTGCCGTCGGGGTTGGTCGCGCGAAAGGTCCACTGGCTGACGCCGCGGGTGCCGTCCTCGGACATGAAATGGCTGTGATCGGCCCATTGCACGTCCGGCATCGCGGTCCAGACACCGGTGAAGGCGGCGGCGATTGCCGCGCGGCCCTCGATCTTGTTGCCGTATTCATGGTCGCCGGCCACGGTAAAGAACACGCAGTCATCGGCGAAATGGGTCATCACGCCGTCGATGTCATGGCGGTTAAAGGCGTCAAAGGTCGCACGAAGATCGTCGGTGGTCAGTTTCTGGCTCATGTCATTTTCCTTTCATTCATCAGGTCGGGTTCAGTAGCCCATCATCCGGGGCAGCCAGAGGGCGATCTCGGGGAAGATGGCGATGACAAAGATCGCGCAGATGCTGGCAAAGGCGAACGGCAGGGCGCGCAGGCTGATGCGCTCGATCGAGACACCAGAGATACCCGAGGCGATGAACAGGTTCTCGCCCAGAGGTGGCGTCTGAAAGCCCACCGAAAGGGTGCAGATCATGACGATGCCAAAGTGAACCGGATCGATCCCCATCATATAGGCGACGGGCAGCATGACAGGCACCAGGATCATGATCGCGGCCAGCGTCTCCATGAACATGCCGACGATGAGCAAAAGCCCGATCACAAGCGCCCAGATCACATAAAGATTGTCGGTCATCGACAAAATGCCGCCGGCGATGGCGCTCGGAACATGGTTCTCGACCAGAATGCGGCCAAAGATCGTCGCTGTGAACAGGACCATCAGAACCCGCCCGGCCAGCCATGTCGTCGTTTCCAGCGCGGTGACGACCATGCGCAGGTCAAGCTCGCGGTAGATCACGATACCAACGAAAAGCGTGTAAAAGATCGCGACGATCGCGGCTTCGGTCGGCGTGAACATGCCCGAATAAATGCCGCCCAGGATCACGATCGGGGCCATCAGCGCCCAGAAGCCGCGATAACAGGCAACCATGACCTCGCGGATCGAAAACGGGTGGTCCGATCCACGAAAGCCCCGCATCCGGCAGCGGATATAGTTCATCACCAGAAGGCCGGTCGCCATCAGGGCACCGGGCAGGAAACCGGCGATGAACATCTTGGAAATCGAAACGGACTGAAAGGTCCCATGGGCCTCGATCGCGGCGGCAGGGGGCTGAAGGCCCATGGCCGAGATGCCAAAGATGACCATCGGGATCGACGGCGGGATGATGATCCCCAGCCCGCCCGAGGCCGCCGTGACCGCCGCCGCATAACCGCTGCCATAGCCGGCGCGGACCATGGCGGGGATCATCAGCATCCCGACCGCAGCTGTCGTTGCCGGGCCTGAGCCCGAGATCGCGCCAAAGAACAGACAGGCCATGACAGTCGCCGCCGACAACCCGCCGGTGAACGGTCCGGCAAGGGTCTCGGCCACACCGATCAGGCGGCGCGACAGACCCGCGGCCTCCATCAGCGCACCGGCGAGGATGAACGAAGGCAGCGCCATCAGCGGGAAAGACCCGACAGAGGACCAGGCCATCTGGACCATCTTGATGGGATTATCGCCCAGATAGAACATCGCAAACAGAGCCGCGACACCCAGTCCGACGGTGATCGGCGCACCGAGCAGCATCAGGACCAGAAACGTCCCGAACATGATCTCGATCAGATAGGCATCCATCAGCGGATCCTCCGGGCGTGTTCGGCGGCATCTTCATCGCCGGCAAGTGTCAGAAATTCCTCGACCTCGACCTTGTCGGGATCCTGAGGGTCGATGCCCCGGACCAGCTTGAGGTAATTCACCTGAAGAATACGGATCGTCATCAGCGTGAAGGCGATGGGCAGCACCAGATAGACCCATTTCATCGGCCAGCCGAGCGTCTGAAGTTTGACGAAGGGCTTGAGCCGGCTGATGAATTCGACCGCATACCAGATAAAGACGAGGTTGAATCCGATCCAGAACAGATCACCCACGGCCTCGATGACCCGCGCAACCCGGCGCGGCAAAGCGTTGAGGTGAAAGCTGACGCGGTTATGGGCCCCCATACGCGCGGCATAACTGGCGCCGAAATAGGCAAACCAGACGAACAGCACGATCGAAAGTTCTTCGATCCAGGTGACCGAGAAGCCGAAAAATTGCCGCGAAACGATCTGCGCAAACAGCAGCGAGACAAAGACCGCCAGCAAGAACTGACAGACATAGCTTTCCAGATGATCGAGATGATGCCACAGACGTTTCATCCGTCGCCTCCAAGGGACAGCCGGGAATGGGAAGGGCGAAAAGGGGGCGGGGCCGCGCGAAACCCGTCCGCGCGGCCGGTGCTGCCGGTTTATTCGACCGGATCGCGCCCCAGTTCGGTCAGCACGCGGTTCAGCGCATCCTTGCCGCCGACGCTGTCCATCATTTTCGGCCAGACCGCCGAGGTAGCCAGTTCGATAAACTCGGCCTCGCCATCGGCGGGGTCGCTGATTTCCATGCCGCGCGCGACCAGTTCATCGCGGATCTTGCTCTCTTCAGCCTTGAGGAACTCGGCCGATGCCCTGGTCGCCATGCGACCGGCCTCCAGAACCTGCGCCTGCTCTTCGGCCGAAAGCGATTCGAACAGCGCTTCCGAGACGATCAGCGGCTCGATCGAGAAGATATAGCGCACGTTGGTGATATATTTCTGCACCTCGTCGAACTTCATCGCATAGATGGTCATATAGGGGTTGTCCTGACCATGAACGACGCCTTGCTGAAGTGCCGCGAATGTTTCGGACCAGGCCATCGGCGTAGGGTTGATCCCCCAGGACTTGTAGGTCTCGATCATGATCTCGTTGCGCGGAACCCGGATCTGCAACCCTTGCAGATCGGCCGGAGTCGTCACCGGCCGCACAGAGTTGCTCAGCACGCGGAAACCTGAATAGGCCCAGCCGATGATGCGCACGCCGGCATTCTCGACGGTCTTGTCGATCAGCTCCTGCCCGATCTCGCCCTGGGTGATTTTCTCGGCATCCTCCAGCGACAGGATGACATAGGGCAGTGTCAGCGTGCCGACCTCGGGCGAAAAGGGGGTGACGTTGTTGATCGCAAGGATCGAGAAATCCAGCGTGCCGGTTGCGGCCGCGGTGACCGTATCCTGCTCGTCGCCAAGCTGGCCGTTCAGAAACAAGGTCGCCGTATGCGTGCCGCCGGTCTGTTCCTCAAGTGCAGCGATGAACGCCTTGCCAAGCGCCTCCTGGCTGCCACCGGCGCCATCACCGACGGCAACGCGGAAATCGGTGGCCATGGCCGGCAGCGCACCGGCCGCCAGAACCGCAGCAAGCGCCACACCACGCATTGCACGCGAAAGATAAGTCATAAGTATAACCTCCGTCTGTCGAGAATTTTCTTGTTGTGACGCTAACGTGACATCGCACATAAGGCGCGTATACTGCCAGATTTATGAAAGCATAAGTCCAGTTGTGTCACCCTGTCGCAGTCAGAGCCATCAATGCGCCACCAGATTTCCCCCGATGCCGTATTCATGCAGCCCGAAAGTGCCCCCACAATTCAGGGGCGGCTTTCCGTCGCCCTTGTGCGGCTGATCCTTGACCGGCGATACCCGCCGGGGACGCAACTGCCCTCGACACGGGCACTTGCCCGGCATCTCGGCATCTCGCGGCTGACAGTGACGCTGGTCTATCAGGAACTGGCGTCACAGGGATATATCGATTCGCGCCCGCGCTCGGGCTTTGCGGTGGCCGACGCGGTCCCCCACCGCCGCATCATCCCGGCCGAACCCGATATTGCCGACCGTCAGGTCGACTGGCCCGGCTGGCTGAACAACGCGCCCTCACGCCGGCGCATCATCCGCAAGCCGGCGGACTGGCAGGATTATCGCTATTCCTTCATCTATGGTCAGGCCGATCCGACATTGTTTGATGTCGATGCCTGGCGTGACTGCGTGCGGCAGGCGACCGGGCGGCGCGAGTTCGGCGAGCTGGCGGCCGACCGCTATGGCAGCGACGACCCCCTTCTGGTCGATTTCATCTGTGCCAATACCCTGCCCCGGCGCGGCATCATGGCCCAGCCCGAGAATGTGCTGATTACGCTGGGCGCGCAGAACGCGCTTTATATCGCGGTTGAACTGCTGTCGGCCCCCGACCGGCTGGCCGTGATGGAAGAGCCGGGCTATCCCGATTTCGCCGAAACCCTGCGCCGCGCCCGCAGTCCGATCCGCTTTCTGCCGATTGACTCGCAAGGGCTGGCGCCGGCGGATCTGCCGCCCGAAACGCGCATTCTGATGGTCACCCCCAGCCATAACATTCCGACCGGTATCACCATGCCGCTGTCCCGCCGGCGTGAGTTGCTGCGGCTGGCCAGCGAGCGCGATTTTCTGGTGATCGAGGACGATTACGAGTTCGAGATGTCTTATCTCGCCCCGCCCGAGCCGTCGCTGAAATCACTCGACCGGAGCGGGCGGGTGATCTACGTCGGCAGCTTTTCCAAGTCGCTGTTTCCCAGTCTGCGCATCGGCTATATGGTCGGGCCGGCGCCTCTGATCGCGCGCGCGCGCGCGTTGCGCGCGATCATGCTGCGTCATCCGCCCGGACATTTGCAGCGTATCACCGCCTATTTTCTGGCCTATGGCCATTATGACGCCCATATCGTCAAGCTGCGGCGCGCCTTTCGTCAGCGCCGCGCCACCCTTGTCGCGGCACTGGAATCGGTTCCGCACCTGCAAATCGCCGGGGCCGCCCGGCAGGGCGGGTCAAGCCTTTGGGTCTGCGGCCCCGAGGGGCTGGACAGCGACGATCTTGCGGACCGTCTGCGCCGCGAAAGTGTGCTGATCGAGCCGGGCAGCGCTTTCTTTGAATCGCCGCCAACGCCCTGCCCGCTGTTCCGCCTCGGCTATTCCTCGATCTCCGAGGACCGGATCACCGAGGGCGTCCGGCTGATTGCGGCGGCGGCCCGGCCCTGAAACTGACCGCGCGCAATCAATCAACCATTTGTTTTATATTTATTTTCCCCGAATATCCGCAACATGCGGATCACCAGCCTTTTTTTGTGGACAAGATATGAAACACGCGCAATTATACACGTGTTATCTGATCGTGATTAAGGTGATTAACACGATTCAGCACCGGCCCCCTCTACCGCGGGGCAAGGGCCGGACGCGCTGAGTGCCAACCGCCGGAGGACATTGCATGACGACAATCGCCCGCTCGCTTCACACCGGCCCGAGGCCCGACGACCGCCCGGTCATCGCGATCATCGGCGGCGGCTTTACCGGCGCCACGCTGGCACTGCATCTGGCGCGCGACACGCGCGCGGGCGCGGCCCGCATTTTTGTGATCGAGCCGCGCGCGCAGATCGGTGCCGGCCTTGCCTATTCGACCCGGGATCCCAGCCACCGCACCAATGTCCCGGCCAGCCGCATGACGATTGACACGGCCCGGCGCGGCGATTTTCTGGCCTGGATCGAGGAAAACGATATTCAGCTGTCCCCCGGCACGCAGACCAGATGCGGCGCGATCTTTCCGCAGCGGGGTCTTTTTGGCCGCTACGCCGCCGACAGGCTGCGCCCGATGCTCGAATCCGGGCGGGTTCAGCATTTGTGCGAGCGCGCGGTCGCGGTGCGGCCCGGGCGGCCCTTTGCGATCCGGCTGGGCAGCGGGCAGGTCATCCATGCCGACCATCTGGTCATCGCAACCAGCCATCCCCCGCCCGGCATCCCCGCCGTCTTTGCCGGGCTGAAGGGCGATCCGCGTCTGCTGACGGACCCTTCTGATCCCGGCCCGATCACCGCCACGGCGCAGGCCACGGGTGATGTGCTGATCGTCGGCACCGGGCTGACCTCGGCCGATGTGATCGCAAGCCTTGACCGGCAGGGCTTTGCCGGGCGTATCACCGCCATATCCCGGCGCGGATTGCGTTCGCGCGGGCATGCGATCGGCTGCACCGAAAGCCGCAGCGATTTTACCCACAGGCCCGAAACAACCGCGCTTGGCGTGCTGCGCCGTATCCGCCGCGCCGTGCGCAGCGAGGCCGCGCGTGGCCTGCCCTGGCAGGCCGTTCTCGATAATGTCCGGCGTGACGGGGCCGCCATCTGGGCCGCCCTGCCACTGGCCGAGCGGGCAAGGCTGGTGCGCCGTCTGCGGGTGTGGTGGGACGTCCACCGTTTCCGCATCGCCCCGCAGCTGGAGGCGGTGCTGGACGATCTGGGCGAGCGGGGCCGGCTGAACAATGCCGCCGGCCGGATCGAGGCCGCGCGTGCCACCCCCGAGGGCATCGCCGTCCGCTGGACACCACGCGGCGCGCGCCCGCGCGAGGACATCTTTGGCCGCGTGATCCTGACCACTGGCCCCGATCATGGCGCGATCACGGCCAGCAATCCGGTCATTGCCGGCCTGTCCACTGCCGGCCTGCTGCGCGCCGACCCTCTCGGCCTCGGGCTGGATGTCACGGATACATGCCGCGCGGTCGGCGGCGATGACCGCCCCACCCCGGGCCTGTGGATCGCCGGCCCGCTGGCACGTGCCCATATCGGCGAGCTGATGGGCATCCCCGAGGTGACGATGCATGCCGAAGCCGTCGCCGCCATGATCGCCGCCGAAGTCGCGACCGCAACCCCGCGTGTCGTCGAATAACAGCGGCTAAACGCTGACAGATCGGCCCCGGCGACAGCACCCGGAGCTGACACCCGGCATCCGGGGCACGGCGCCGCCCTGACGGGTTTTGCGTGCCGATGAACTCAGGCAAGGACGGGCCGGCGATTCCGGCACATACCGTTTTCGGCCGCAGACATAAGCCCATGCCGGCAGGCGGGCGTGTCACGGCCCGCCCCGGCGGCCCGCAGAGCGCGCCCTGCTTCATATCTGACCCGGCGGCATCAATGGCCGTGGAATATCATCGCCCGGATAAATAGCCCGAGCAGTCAGGCCGTCGCCGCCCTGTCCCGCCCCGGCCTGCCGATATCCTGAGCCAGATCGACAAAGCCGGCGATGAAGTCGGTGGTTTCATCCCCGCGCCTCGTGCCGATGAACAGCGACTTGTCCAGCCCGTCGCCGATGCGGACAGAACGGAGCGGCAGTGTCTCACCCTCCTCGATCAGCAACCAGTCGGGCACGGCACTGATGCCGCGCCCGGCGGCGACGAGTTGCAGCATCATTTCGGTGGTCTCGACCGTGCGATGACGACGCGGCAAACAGCCTGCGGGGACCAGAAAGCGGGTAAAGATATCCAGCCGCTCGGGCGCGACGGGATAGGTGATCAGCACCTGATCGCTCAGATCCTGCGGGCTTGCGCTGTCGTGCAAGGGATGTCCCTCGGGCACGGCCAGCACCAGTTCATAATCGAAAACGCGCGTATAGGTGATGCCGGACAGATTCAGCGGGTCGGGGGTGATCAGCAGGTCGATCTCATGCCCCAGAAGGGCCGCGATACCCCCGAAGCGGAAGGCGCTCAGCATATCCAGATCGACATCGGGCCAGGCCGCCAGATAAGGCGCGATGACCCGCATCAGCCATTGCTGACAGGGGTGACATTCCATCCCCAGCCGCAGCGCGCCGCGCTGACCCGAGGCGAAATCAGCCAATACGCGCTCGGCATGGTCGATCTGGGGCAGCACGCGCAGGGCCAGTGCCAGCAGATACTCGCCCGCCTGCGTCAGGCGCAGGCCGCGCCCCTCCTTTTGCCAAAGTGCGACGCCGTGGCGGGCCTCCAGCTTGCGGATGGCGTGGCTGGCGGCGGATTGGGTCAGATGCAGCGCCTCGGCGGCGGCGGTGACGCTGCCGGTGCGGTCAAGTTCGCGCAGAATGGACAGGTGCTGGCGGTCTAACATATGAATTTCCTGCATTGGTTCATGAGAAACTACCATTTCTGCTCATTGAAAAACACCCCTAGACGGGGGGAAGCATGAATGAGGGATGACATGGCACAATCTGCAAATCTGGGTTTTCCGCGCATCGGCGCACGAAGAGAGCTGAAAGCCGCAACCGAAGCCTATTGGAAGGGTGATCTGGACGAATCCGCCCTGCTGGCGCGCGCCGCCGATCTGCGCAGGGCGCATTGGGCACTGCAAAGGGATGCGGGGGTTGACGTGATCCCATCGGGGGATTTTTCTCTTTACGATCAGGTTCTTGATACCTCTGCCCTGCTGGGTGCCGTGCCTGCGCGCTTTGGCGCGGTCGATGGCCGCGTGACTCTGGCGCAATATTTCGCCATGGCACGCGGCACGGCGAATGCCCCGGCGATGGAAATGACCAAGTGGTTCGACACCAATTACCACTATATCGTGCCGGAACTGAGCGCGGATCTGGTCCCGCAGCTTGCCAGCGACAAGCCGGTCGCGGAGTATCTGGAGGCCCGCGCGCAAGGCATTCATGCGCGCCCGGTGCTGCTTGGCCCGGTGACATGGCTAAGTCTTGGAAAATCCAAGGATGGCGTTGATCCGTTCAGCCTGCTTCCCGCGATTTTACCGGTTTATCAGCAGGTTCTGAGCGCACTTGCCGATGCTGGCGCGGAATGGGTGCAGATTGATGAACCGATCCTCGTCACCGACCTGTCGGATGCGCAACGCGCTGCGCTGCGCGACGCTTATGCGACCCTGAAGGGGCCGGAGATTCTGCTGGCCACCTATTTCGGCGCGCTCGGGGACAATCTCGACCTTGCTTTGTCGCTGCCGGTGGCGGGGCTGCATCTGGATCTGGTGCGCGCGCCCGATCAGCTGGGCGATGTGCTGACGCGCGGCACCGACAAGCTGCTATCGCTCGGGCTGATCGACGGGCGCAATGTCTGGCGCGCCGATCTGGCAGCGGCGCTGAAGATCGCGCAGGCTGCGGGCGATCATGTGCAGATCGCGCCCTCATGCTCGCTTCTGCATGTGCCGGTCGATCTGACGCAAGAGCCTGATCTGGATGATGAATTGCGCCTTTGGCTGGCATTCGCCAGGCAAAAGCTGGCCGAGGTGGCGGTGCTGACCACAGCCCTGAATGGCGGCGATGTGACGGCGGAACTGGCGGCGAATGCGGCGGCATCGGCCAGCCGCGCGGCATCCGCGCGCATCCATAACCCGGGCGTCAAGGCGCGCGCGGCGGCCGTCACACCCGCCGATCTGCGCCGCCAGCTGCCCTATCCGGCGCGCCAGAAGCTGCAAGCCGCGCGGCTGAATCTGCCCGCCTTTCCGACCACGACCATCGGTTCGTTCCCGCAAACATCCGAGGTCCGGCGCGCCCGCGCCGATCACCGCAAGGGGCTGATCCCGGATGCTGATTACACCGCATTCCTGCGCGAGGCGACGCGCGATTGCGTCGCCCGGCAAGAGGCGCTCGGTCTGGACATGCCTGTCCATGGTGAATTCGAACGCAATGATATGGTTGAATATTTCGGCGAAAAGCTGGACGGTTTCGCCTTCACCCGGCTGGGCTGGGTGCAGTCTTACGGCTCGCGCTGCGTGAAGCCGCCACTGATTTTCGGCGATGTTTCGCGCCCCGCAGCGATGACGGTGGAATGGTCCGCCTTTGCCCAATCGCTGACGGATCGCCCGATGAAGGGGATGCTGACCGGCCCGGTCACGATCCTGCAATGGTCCTTTGTGCGCGACGACCAGCCGCGTGCGCAGACCTGCCGCCAGATCGCGCTGGCGATCCGCGACGAGGTGGCCGATCTGGAGGCCGCCGGTATCCGCGCCATCCAGATCGACGAGCCGGCACTGCGCGAAGGGCTGCCGCTGCGCCGCGCCGATTGGGACGGCTATCTGACATGGGCGGTCGATGCGTTCCGGCTGTCGGCCAGCCCGGTCGCGGATGACACGCAGATCCACACCCATATGTGCTATGCCGAATTCAACGACATCATGCCCGCCATCGCCGCGATGGATGCGGATGTGATCTCGATCGAGACCTCACGCTCGGATATGGAACTGCTCGGCGGTTTTGCGGATTTCGACTATCCCAACGAGATCGGGCCGGGGGTCTGGGATATTCACAGCCCGCGCGTGCCCTCGCTGGACGATATGACCACCTTGCTGCGCAAGGCGGCCAGTGTGATCCCGGCAGAACGGCTGTGGGTGAACCCGGATTGCGGCCTGAAAACAAGGGGCTGGCAGGAAACCGAGGCCGCGCTGAAAACCCTTGTTGCGGCAGCCCATGCGCTGCGCGCGGGCGATCTGGCACCGCTGCCCCTGACGGCCGGTGGCAAGGCGCAGACACGGACGCACTGCGGCTGCTGAGGCAAAGCGGGGGCGGGGCCAACCCCGCCCCGGCATCGGCAGATCACAGCGTTTCGCCGGGCATTTTGGCGGCCGGACGTGGGGCCAAACACAGATAAACCGGCCGGACGGGCCGGGTGCATGGCCGGCTTGCCTTTTATCATGGCCTGTAAGGCCGGACATTTTTCGGGGGGACCATGTCTGACAAATTACACCTTGGGGGCATCTGCATCTGTCCGGTAATGCGCGACAGATACCCGCATTCCTCATCCCCGGAATACCTTGAAACACGCCTGAAGCGAGAGCTTTCCCGGATCCAGACCGTCAATCGTTAACGCTGTGTTTGCGGCACAAAGCAATGGAATCCGCCGCTTCGCGCTCTTTCAGAACCGCAATAGTTTGATTTTCTGAACCAGCCGCTGCTTATCTCTGGCCCTTTCGATTAAACCAGAGCCGGCTTCCGGCTGAAACGACCGCAGGCAGCAACATCACTGCGCGTCGTTTTCCCATCAGAACGAGCTGATTTCTGAAACTTACGAGATCACAGGTATTAATGTACTGTCGGGTCGATCTCCCCCCAAACCTCTCGCCAGGCCCATTCCGATTTGGTGATATCGTAAGCCCATTCTTTCATATAGATCAGAACATCATTTTCGTCCCAGATCGCGACCCCGCCAACTTGGCAGATCATCGGATCGCTGCTATCGCGCGTTGAAATCTGGTTAAGATAGCAGATTACATCCGCCTTTGCGCCATCGCGCTCCATCTTGCGAAACAGGGCCTCGCCAAGGTTCATATCTGCAAAATGATAGCGCATATAGTCGTTGCTGGCGAGTTTAACCAAATCACCCTCTGGCGTCAGGCCAATCTCCTGGTTCGTCGACCCCTCGCATCCCGAGGCAAAGAGGTTTGCCGAACTGTAGACATTGACCCAATCACCCGACGGATATGAGAAAATGAAATGCGACCTTGTGCTGGACAAGGATTGAACGGGAGAAACAATCCGCACCACACTCGGCAACCCGCACATATCTTGATTACTCACTTCTATCCGCCTGCCAACCTCTACATATATCGCCCCGGCGTTGAGCTTGGGCTGCGAAACCGCGAGTTTCAGACCTTTGACCAAAATCGCTGGCGGGCCGTATTTTTCCCGAAGTTTGCGGAACTCGTCCGCATATCCGAGAACACGATCAAACCGTTCATTCGCGCGGCGCTGATCTTCGAAAACGTCACCTGTTGAACGCTGTTTCAAAGCATTTGCCAGCCGTTTCTGATCCGCGCCCAGCATCACAGCGATTGCCCGGTCGGTTTCAAAATTCAGCGTGGCCAGATCAATGACATTGCCGCGGACAACAGTGCCGCCAATTGTGACAACATCCTCAGAAGCGTCCGTGGGTTCCTCGGGCGCCGGCACAGTATTTTCAGTAACATCAGGCGTTTCGTCGGCGGTTGCCGCCACATTCATCCCGGATATTTCCGCTGACAGCGGCGAGGTGGAATAGAATGGCCCATCAAGCCCCGGCACAGCATCGCCGGCGCAACCGCCCCACAGATCACGTGCATGCACCACGGCGTTCGCGGTTTGCGCGTCCAGCACACCGGTAATCGGCAGACAATGCTCGTGCTGAAAATCGCGCAACGCGGTGCGCGTCAGGGCACCAATCGCGCCATCAATCGCATGATGATAAAAGCCATAGCGCGATAACAGGCGTTGCAACAGGATCGGGCTTGATTGCAGCTGTTCCAGCGCGGGCCGATTGAGATCGGCGAAATAATTACGCGCCTTGCTGTCCATGATATCCGCTTGCGATACCTCGCGCCCGAAATTCTCGACATCCGCAACTTCGGTGTTGACGTGCCAGCCATAATGTTTGGTTTCAGTGATCATCTGCCCGACAACAGGGCAAGCGGTGCAACCGTTGATGACGGCATAGGCCTGCCGCACGGAAAGCGTGATATCGCCGCCGACATCCTCATTGTAGGAGGTATAGATAACCGGCGCACCAGCATATCGAAGCGTCGCCGCCGGCCATTGCTGGTGAATGGGCAATTCGTAGTTGGAGTAACGAAGAGAAAGGTCATTATCGCCAAACTGACCCGAATTCGTGCCGGAATAATTGACCGTCCCCTCCCACCTCGCGATGCGATTGCGATTAGGGTCATCAATTCTGGCGTAATCGGCGACGCCAAGCTCGACAAATTCCAGCAGGGCACCGCCCCAATCGGTATTCACCATCAGATTGGCATAGCCGCTGGCAAGAGCCTCGGGAACGCCGGCGCTTCTCCAGCATGAGGCCGGATCCGGCTCCAGCCCACATTGCGCGAAATCTTCAGGCGACATCCCAAGCATGTCACGGGAATAAAGAATTCTGCGGCTGGCAGGCTGAGGGCCAGGACGCGCGCGTTCGATCTTTGTGCGCGCATTCTGCGTCAGGCCAAAAAACTCCTGAACATCTCCATCGTCCCTGATGCCCAGAAAATAACTTGGCAGATGAGCGTCCAAATTACTTTCAAGGCATATCGAAATTTCATAGCAGGACGACCGCAGCCCGTCGCCTTCGATGCACATGCGATTGTCCTTGACGCGAAGCGATGCGGGCGTTGCCCCTTTCGCGCCATCATGGACATAGATCCCGGTCCAGTTTCCCTGTGCATCAAGCGATGTATAAACTCTGTCCGCGCTGTCCCCCATGCTGTTGCCTGTCAGGCTGTTGATCGGGAATCTGGCGCCCGCGAAATGGTGTCGAATTTCGTCATCCCGCAACGGTCTGCCGGTCAGGCCGCAGATGCCGACATCCTTGCGGACCGCCATAACGAAACTGAAGGGCGGGATCATGTTTGCCAGCCAGTCCGGCAGCGAGACCCCGTCAAAATCCGGGCCAAAACTACTGTAATAGCTCAGCCCGTCCAGCTTTTCATGATCTGCCGGCACCCATCCGCGGCTGCCGTCCCCGGCCTGCAATTCGACCCATTGCTCGCTCAACCCCGGGCAGCGGGCGTCATAGCTGATGTTATCAGGCTCGCCCGTGTCGCTTTGGGCGCTGTGCGTGCCGACCAGCAGGCGATACGCCCCTTCGCCCTGAAGGCCCAGCCGAAACACCTCGGTTCCCGGTGCAATCGCCGCGTCGTTCGGGGCGGTCACCTCACCCCGGCAAGGCACGACATAGTTGTCAACCGTGACCATCGCCATGAACTCGCCCGCCTGTCCGCGATAGGTCACAGCACTGCCGCCCGGCGTGGCCGTCAGATCCATCGCCGCCATCAGCACAATCGGCGCAGGCAGGCGGCTGACACAGGCCTCGCCCTGACAGGCGCCCTTTTCGACATAGGGGCAGGCCATGGCCGCGGGGCGGTCATGGGGCACGGCACAGGCGGCGGCAAAGCGCGCGGTCATCCCTGCGTCGGTCTGGTCGGCCCCGCCGCTTTCTTCGCCCCCGCTGAGCCATTGCTCCGGGTCCGACCAGTCGCGGGCAAAGCGCGGATCCCCGCGCCAGTCGCCTGACATGTAGATGTTTCGCGTCTCGGGGTGAAAGACATGGCGCAAACCTTCGAAGTGACGCACTTCGAAATGCACGTGACAGCCATCTGCGGCCCCGGTGTCGCCCGTCAGGCCCAGCTGCTGACCCTGCACAACCGGCTGGTTTTCCGCGACGTCCGGCACGCCCTGCAAATGCAGATAGAGCGAAAAGGCCGGGCGTCCGCCCGCTGTGCCATGATCAAGCACGACGGCATTGCCAAGGGTGGCAAAGTCGCGGTCACCCTCGCGCACCACATGGACCACATGCCCGTCACGCGCCGCCTGCACCGGCAGCCCGCATCCTCCGCCGATATCGACGCCGGCGTGGGTGCGCTCGCCCAGCGAGGGAAACTGACCATGCGCAAACCCCCGGAGCGATCCGCCCGGAACGATCTGCTCATACCACGGCAGGGCTTGGGCAACGGCGGGTGCCGGTTCTGGCGGCCCCGCCAGCGGAAAGTCCCCCGCCAGCAAAAGGGCACGCGCGAGCGCTGCCGTTTCGTCCTCGCCCTGCGCGGCGGCAGACAGCCCGGCCACGGCCGCCCCGGCACGCTCGGCCTGTTTTCTGAGCGTCAATGTTCGCGCGACAAAGGCGAGGTTAAGCAAAGCTGCCTGTTTGCCGGCCTCTTCGGGCGCGCGGCCGGAGGCCAGCCGCGCCCTTGACAGTTCCATCAGTTCGCTGGCCCGATCCGCGCCGGTCTCGAGACTGCTGAGAAAAGCCGCCGCCTCAACCAATTGTGCGAGTTCGTGCGGCAGGCGCTCGGCCTCCGGCAGGGCCTCTATGCTGGCGTTTGCCTCAATCTGGCGGGTAATTTGCTGCGCAAGCGGGATCGGCGCCGGGCCATCAGCCGTGGCGGCCTGCCCGGTTGTCCCGCCCTCTCTGGCCAGCCCCGAGATGAGCGCGTCGATGATGATATCCGGGGCCGGCGTCGTTTCCGTATAGGCCGGACCAGTCTCGCATATGGAAAAAATGCGGTCGATCGTGGCTTCGGCGTTTGCGGGTGACAGCCCAAGCGCCTCGACCGCCTGCAACAACCCCGGGCGAGGGCAGGCCGCGCTGATTGCCGCCGGCTGCTCATCGGCAGGTGAGGCAGACTGGACCTCGGCAGAGGCCGATACTGCCGCGATGATCAGGGCTGCACATGCTTTGACAACGCTCATATAGGGCGAACAACGCTTCATCGGTAAGTCCTTGTAAACGTGTCTGGTTAGGGCGTCTGAGCAGCTGGATTTCCGCATGTATGAAGCGCTGATGAAAGCTGCACCGTGTCGCGCGTCGCTGTCCAGTGCGCGAAAACCCATGCGGCACGAAATTAGCGCGAAAAAGGCTGTTTCTTTGCTTTTCATTTAAAGCAAGATTCATGCGTTTTTCTGGCCGCTGCATGATGCTCGCCGTGGTCGCCTCAACTTCCGGCCACTAGCTTCGGCATAATTCTGGAGCGGAGGAACGACATGGCATTTTGCCGCATTCTTGGCGTATTTCTTGTGGCGATGGCGGTCTCCAACTGCACAACGCATTATGTATATTCAAAGACCGTGGGGCCGGGTGCGTCAGATGAGGCCGCGCGGGCAGATCTCGGGCGGTGCGGCGCCCGGTTTGATGCATCCGGCAAACCAATCAGCACCCCCGAGGAGGCTCAGGCGATAGATGCCTGCATGCTGCGTCGCGGATATACGAAAACCGCGGTGATGAGGTGACGCCTCTTCGCTGGATCAGCTGCCTTGCTGTCGTGCTTTCATTTGCCGTTGGACCGGCACGGCCCGCATATGCGCAGGAACCGGCGACACTGCTCGAACAGGCTCGGCTTGCCTATGCCGCTCTGCCTGACGGATTGAACAGTCCGCGCGCGGATCTTTTGCTGATACGTGGGTTGCTTGATCAGCTGGTGAATGAATATCCGGCGTCGGTGCAGGCGGTCGACGTCCTGACCGGAAATGTTGCCGGAATGGACATCGCAGCATTGGACGATGCGCTTGCACGTCCCGATCCGCCCGCCCCGATCGACGTAGCTACCCCGCTGATCGCAGAGCCGGTCCCCACGCCCATTGCACCGCCAGAGGCCCCCCCCGAACCCGTTGCGCCGCCAGAAACACCCCCCGAACCCGAATGGACGCGCGCAGAATGGCGCGAGGCGCAGGGTCGCCTTGCATCGCTTGACCATGATCCGGGCGGTGTCGATGGCATCGCGGGTCCGGGAACACGGGCGGCGCTCGCAAAATGGCAGGCCGCCGCGGGCTATGCCGAGCGCTCTCCCCTTTCCGCCGCCCAGATGGCGCGGCTGCGTGACGACAGCGCACAATCCTATGCCCGGTGGCAAGAGCGCCAGAAGGCGTCAAAACCGGCGCAAGCAGCGCCCCGGCGCAGTCAAGCCGCCAAGAGCAAAACAAACCCGACCGGCCGGTATATGGACCGTCGTGGCTGCTTGCGAGAGCCGAACGGAGGCTATGTCACGAACTTTCGGGCTGACTGTCGTTAGCAGGGAGCGTTTCCGGCCGGGAGCGGGTCGGGAGCATGCCGGGAAAGCGCTTGCGGTACAGCTCTGCAAGCCCCCCCTTTCGGGTGGACCGGATTTGTTGCGCCAGCGATGCGCCGTGGCCGCAGTAGATTGACCCCATCGGCGACCTCACCCCGCTGTCGGACATGCCGAGATGTTCGCAGAGCTTCAAACCGCCGGGCGAGACCGCAAGCGTCGCGACCGTGGAGAAAAAGCAGCCCACCCGCGCCAGATTTTCGATCTCGCGGAACAGTGACGACGTCAGCAGATGGCTGGAACCGGGATGACGATGTGTCGCGATGATTGCCAGTCCCGAAATCAGCAGATGATAGTTACGGCCGTCAAGAAAGGTGATCTGCGCCAGCATCTCGGGAGTAATGTCTTCCTCGCTGATCTCACCAGAAAGAAAGCTGTGAAAGGCAGCTTCGTCGGGCACGAGATAATGCCAATAGCCGACCACCTCGCCCTCACACACCAAAAGCCGCCAGCTGAACGGCATGGCGGCGAAAAGCGCAGACCAGATCGGCACGGCCTTTTCGGTGTCCATATCCGCCCCGAGATCCCGGTCTATTTGCAGGATTCTGCGCAGCAGATCCGCCATGCTCGCGCCGGTTTCAGCCAGAAAATCAATGCCGCGAATGACGTAACGCGGCGTGGTCCGCGCGCCTGCGATCCAGTCAAAATAACCTGCATCAAGCTCTTGCTGGGTCAGATCATAATGGGCGCGCAATCGCTCGATCACGTTTCGGCCCTTTGGCCGGTTGCGCCCTGCTTCCCAGCGCGAGATGGTGGTCACATCGACGCCCAGCAAATCGGCCGCGCATTCCTGGGTAAGACCCCGCGCCTCGCGGCGCGCTGCGAGCTTGATGGCCAGGTTCGGAAGTGACCCCATGATCGCTGGCCCTTTGCCAAAACAAGACCGGTGCCCCCGCAGGTTATGGTGATGACCGCCCCTGCGCAACCCGGCACATACCAATCGCAACGGCTGTCGGGGCGTGCATATCATACTGAAGCGGCAGGACCGGCGAGCGAACCAGACGAGGCTGCGGCGGCTCTGTCCGGTCCGCATATGCACATGAAAGTCACCTAGCTCGCTGAAACAAGAATCCTTGCCAGTTCATCCGGCGCGTCGATCATGATGTCATGGCCGCATTCGACCTCGAACAGCTTCCAGCCCTCGCGCTTCTTCGCGAGTTCATACTGCTTCATGATCTGGGGATTCCCCCAGTTCGCGGCGTGGATATAGGTGTGGTTCGCGATACGGTCGGCATTGTTTCCGATCCGGATCTTCTCGCGCAATGTCGCGTAAGGATGCGATGTCAGGCGCGCGTTCACCATCGCCTGATCCGCCTTGTTCACCTTGAAAAACCACGCCGGGGGCGGCGGCGTCAGCTTGGAGCCGCGACCAAACAGCCAGACCGCGATCAGGATCGGGATAATCCGCCAGCCCGGAAAGACATAGTCGTTCATGCATTTGCCGTCCTCGGGCACGACGGCATCGAGGAAAACGAGATTGCTGATACGGTCCGGGATCCGGTCCGCAACGCCGCCAATGACCATTCCGCCATAGGAATGGCCGCACAGGACGACATCGTTCAGGTTTTCCCGTTCGAACAGCTCGACGATTTCGTCAATATGGGTGGTCAGGTTGATCCGCCGAGCATCCATGGAAGCGCGCTCTGCCAACCCTGCAAGCGTTGGCGTGAATACCTGATGCCCCTCTGCTCTCAGGATTGCGGCAACCCGGTCGTAGCACCAGCCGCCGTGGCTCGCGCCATGGATGAGGACGAAAGTTCTGGCGGGCTGGGATCGGTCGG
>JAUNTL010000051.1 GCA_030538705.1 Paracoccus sp. (in: a-proteobacteria)
CCATGGCGGGCTGAAAGTGCGGCTTTATCAGACCGCCGCGCTCTGATCAGGGTCGGCGGCTTCGTCCGGGTCGGTCTGGGGGTGACGGGCGGCGCGCGCCGCCGAAATCCGGCGGCGGCGCGCCAGCTCGACATTGAAAACCGCGCCCAGCATCACCGAAAAGGCCGCGAGATAGAACCACATCAGCAGCGCCACCACCGCCCCCATCGAGCCATAGATGCGGTTATAGCTGTTGAAGCTGCCGAGATAGGTGGAAAAGGCCAGTGAGGCCAGAACCCAGGCAAGGGCCGCGACAAGCGCACCCCAGGTCAGGATCGGCGTCCGCGGCGATTTGACGTTGGGGCCGTAGCGATAGAGGATCCCGATCCCGATGATGACCAGCACGAACATCGCAGCCCATGGCAGGCCGGTGAGCACCCATGCGCGCAACGGCCCACTGGGAAAGAAGTTCAGCACCAGCGGCACGATCACAATCGTGGCCAGCCCCACGAACACCACGCCGACAATTGCCAGCGTCAGCGCATAGGCAAGAATAAAGCCAAAGACCGTGGAATAGGCACGCACGCCGTAGGCCGCGTTCAGCCCCCGGATCAGCGCATCGACCCCGGCACGTGCGGCGATTGTCGCGATCATGAAAGACACGACCGAGGCCCAGCCAAGTGTCGTCCGCCCCCCGGAAACAAGCGCGTCGACCTGAACCTGAAGCAGTTGCATCGCCTCGGGGGGCATGAACTCTTCGGCGACGTGGATGTAATCCTGGATCACGTCGGGTTCATACCACAGCCCCCATAGCGCGCTGATCGCCGCAAGGCCGGGAAAAACGGCAAACATCGCATAAAAGGCAACACCGGCGGCGATCAGCCCCATATGGATCTTGTCCATCCTTTCGGCGGCCGAAAGGATGAAATCCCATATGTCGCGGATTGCCCCGATCATCGCAGCGCCCTGCCTAGCTGTCCCGATCCCGGTCATAGCGCAACCACACCGCCTTGTCGCCCATCCGGGCAATGAATTCGGAATGCGTGGCCAGTTCCTCCGCGCTCAGCCGGGGCGGCAGGGCGGCAGGGCGGGCGCGGGGCGCGGCGGCGGGGCGCGGGCCGTCAGCCCCTGGGGATGCGGACTGGCCGGGGCTGGCGGTATCGGCGGATACCGAGAGGACCAGCCCGGGCTGGCGGCCGCCGATCAGTTCCAGATAGACCTCGGCCAGAATTTCACTGTCGAGCAGGGCGCCGTGCAGCGTGCGCGCCGAATTGTCGATGCCGAAACGCCGGCATAGCCCGTCAAGCGTGTTCTGCGCGCCGGGAAACCTGTCGCGCGCCATTGCCAATGTGTCGAGCGCGCGCGCCATGGGCAGCTGCGGCCGGCCCATGCGCCCGAGTTCGGCGTTGATAAAGCGCATGTCAAAGCTGGCATTGTGAATGACCAGCCGTGCATCATCGCCGATAAAGGCAAGAAATTCGTCGGCGACCTGCCCGAACAGCGGCTTGTCGGCGAGAAACTCGGTCGTCAGCCCGTGAACCGCGACAACCTCGGCGGGAACTTCGCGTTCGGGGTTGAGATATTTGTGAAAATGCCGGCCGGTCGGAAGGTGGTTGAACAGTTCGACAGCACCGATTTCGACGATGCGGTCACCCTTGGTCGGCTCCAGCCCGGTGGTTTCGGTGTCCATCACGATCTCGCGCATCGGTCAGTCCTTTCTGCGGGCCAGTATCTCGTCGCAGATCGCATCCACGGCAGCGCGCGCCTGTTCCATGGTTCCGGTGGGAATGATCCAGTCGGCGCGGGCGCGTTTATCGGCGTCGGGCATCTGGCGCGCAAGAATTATCGCAAGCCCCTGTTGCGTCATGCCGGGCCGGGCAAGGACGCGGGCACGCTGGGTTGCGGCATCGGTCGACACCACGGCCACGCCATCCATCGCCGCATCGGCCCCGGTTTCGAACATCAGCGGAATATCAAGAACGATAATGGCCGCACCCTTGGATATCGCGCCATCAATGAATGCCTGCCGGTCGGCGGCAACCAGCGGGTGAACGATTGATTCGAGCCGCCCGAGTGCTGTGCCGGTGGTATCGCCGGCCAGCACGGATTTCAGTGCCGCACGGTCGATGCCGCCATCACGCAAAGCCGCCGGAAAGGCCGCCGCAACCGGCATCACCGCGGCCCCGCCGGGGGCATAAAGGCGGTGAACAGCCGCATCTGCATCCCAGACGGGGAAACCGCGTTCGGCAAACATGCGCGCCGTTGTCGATTTGCCCATCCCGATCGAGCCGGTCAGGCCGAGGCGAAAGCTCACAGCACTGCCTGGCGCAGGGCCTCGTCAACCTTGGGGCGGCGGCCGAACCAGCGTTCAAAGCCGGGTGCCGCCTGATGCAGCAGCATGCCCAGCCCATCGACGATTTTACAGCCACGCAGCTGCGCCTGTTTGAGAAAATCAGTCATAAGAGGCGTATAGACCAGATCCGTCGCCAGCGCACCCGGCATCAGCGCGTCAAGCGGAACCCTCAGCGGCTGTTTGCCGCTCATGCCGAGTGAGGTTGCATTGACCACGGTATGGGCGCCTTCGAGCATGTTGCCGGCCTGTGCCCAGTCATAAACCACGACCTTGGCGCCAAATTCAGCCTTGATCTGATCGGCCCGGATGCGGGTGCGGTTCGTGATGCGCAGTTCGGGCACGCCGCTTTCCAGAAGTGCCGCAACAACACCGCGCGCCGCGCCCCCGGCACCGATAACGGCCGCCGCGCCCTGATCTGCCCGCCAGTCCGGCGCGTTCTGAACGAGATTGGCGATGAACCCATAACCATCTGTATTATCGGCGTGAATGGTGCCATCCTCGCGAAAGATCAAAGTATTTGCCGCCCCGATAAGCGCCGCGCGATCAGTCACGATATCGGCGATTTCGAGCGCTGCCTCTTTATGCGGGATGGTCAGATTCGCGCCGACAAAGCCCATGCGCGGCAGGATCCGCAGGGTTTCGGCCAGATCCTCGGGCCGGACCGGCAGCGCCACGTAATCGCCGGGCAGGTCATAGCGACGCAGCCAGTGGCGATGCAGCAGCGGCGAGCGCGAATGCGCAACCGGCCAGCCAATGACGCCGGCAAGCGGCGGGTGGAAAGGCGACTGATCGGGCATATGTTCTGGCGCAGCGGTCATCGTCCTTGGATAGCCTTGTGCGGCAGTAGTGAAAAGACAAATCAGACCTTCCTTGAGGATGATCCTGTGGAAAAGCCGGTGGAGAAGAGGCGGCGACGAAAGACCGTGGATATCTGGCAGGAACCGAAGGCGAACGAAGCTGAGTCGTCCACATGGGGAAAAGCGTGGAGGGATTATCCACATCCTGTGGAAAATGCGGATATTCTGATTTAACTATTTGAAATATTTATATATACCCGGGCAGGAGATGTTGATTGTTTGCGCGGTGACGACTTATCCGGCTTTCCACAGGGCCAAATATCATCATCATCTTTCTTATATTCTTATATTTTATTAAGAAGCTCTCATGACAGATTTTCTCGGATCAGCTTACCTTTGGGTGAAGGCCCTGCACATCATGGCAGTGCTGTCATGGATGGCGGGTCTGTTTTATCTGCCGAGGCTGTATGTCTATCATGCGGAACGCGGGCAGAATGGCGCAGAGCCGGCAGCATCATTTGCCATCATGGAGGACAAGCTGCTGCGTCTGATCATGAATCCGGCGATGATCGTGGCCTGGCTTTGCGGTATCGCATTGGTGCTGACGCCCGGCGTGGTCAACTGGTCGATGATCTGGCCATGGAGCAAGGGGGCGGCGGTGCTGGCAATGACCTGGTTTCATATGTGGCTGGCTGCGCAGCGCCGGGCGCTGTTGCGTGGTGAGGGGCTGAGCGGGCGCAGATACCGCATGATGAATGAAGTGCCGACGCTGTTGATGATTGTCATCGTTCTTTCGGTCATCCTGCGGTTCTGAGCGGGTGCAAAGATTGACTCGGGCGGTAGATCGGGCTATGGGCACGCCATGATCCGGCCGTCCGGCGCGGAATTTTCCCTCGAATGATGAAATGCTGCCTGTTGAACGGGCCGGTAATGCGGTGATGCCATGAGCGAAGAACGTTTGAACCTGTCGGATCTGAAGGCGAAAAGCCCCAAGGATCTGCTGGCGATGGCCGAGGAATGGGAGATCGAGAACGCGTCCACCATGCGCAAGGGCGAGATGATGTTCTCGATCCTCAAGGAGCATGCCGAGGAAGGTTTCGATATCGGCGGCGATGGTGTGCTGGAGGTTGTTCAGGACGGTTTCGGCTTTCTGCGGTCGACGGAAGCGAACTATCTGCCGGGGCCGGATGATATCTATGTCAGCCCGGAGATGATCCGTCAGCATTCATTGCGGACCGGGGATACGGTAGAGGGTGTGATCCGGGCACCGGGCGAGAACGAGCGTTATTTCGCGCTGACCCGTGTCGAGCGGATCAATTTTGAAGATCCCGAGAAGGCCCGGCACAAGGTCGCCTTTGACAACCTGACGCCGCTTTATCCCGACGAGCGGCTGAAAATGGAAATCGACGATCCGACGATCAAGGATCGCTCGGCCAGGATCATTGATCTGGTGGCACCGATCGGCAAGGGACAGCGTTCGCTGATCGTGGCACCGCCGCGGACGGGTAAGACGGTCCTGCTGCAAAATATCGCCCATTCGATCGAAAGAAATCATCCCGAATGTTATCTGATCGTGCTGCTGATTGACGAGCGTCCCGAAGAGGTGACGGACATGCAGCGCTCGGTCCGGGGCGAGGTTGTCAGTTCGACCTTTGACGAGCCGGCGACGCGCCACGTTGCTGTGTCGGAGATGGTCATCGAAAAGGCCAAGCGTCTGGTCGAGCATAAGCGGGATGTTGTGATCTTGCTGGATTCGATTACGCGGCTTGGGCGGGCGTTCAACACTGTCGTGCCGTCCAGCGGGAAGGTTCTGACCGGCGGCGTTGACGCCAATGCCCTGCAACGCCCCAAGCGGTTCTTTGGCGCGGCGCGCAATATCGAGGAAGGCGGGTCGCTGACGATTATTGCGACTGCGCTGATTGATACCGGATCGCGCATGGATGAGGTGATCTTTGAAGAGTTCAAGGGCACCGGTAACTCGGAAATCGTGCTGGACCGCAAGGTTGCGGACAAGCGCGTCTTCCCGGCGATGGATATTCTGAAATCGGGAACCCGGAAAGAAGAGTTGCTGGTGGATTCCAAAGACTTGCAGAAAACCTATCTGCTGCGGCGCATCCTTAATCCGATGGGCACGACTGATGCGATCGAATTCCTGATATCGAAGCTGAAGCAGACCAAGAATAATGCCGAGTTCTTTGATTCGATGAACGCTTGATGGGCTGTGGATACGATCTTTGCAGAAGCGACCCCGCCCGGGCGTGGCGGTGTGTCAGTTGTTCGGCTGAGCGGGCCGGGATCGCGGCATATTGCCGAGGAGCTGGCCGGTCCGCTGGATGAGGCGCGGCGATCCTGTTTGCGGGCGTTCAGAGATGGAGAGGATCTGATCGACCGGGGGCTGGTGATCCGTTTTGATCCCGGCGCCAGTTTTACCGGCGAAGAAAGTGTCGAATTTCATCTGCATGGTGCCCCCGTTGTGGTGCGACGGCTGGAGGCTGCGCTGGCGTCACGCGGTGCGCGGCGGGCCGAAGCGGGTGAGTTCACCATGCGATCGTTTTTGTCAGGGCGCATGGATCTGGCGGAGGTGGAAGGTCTTTCCGATTTGCTGGCGGCCGAAACGGAAGCGCAGCGCAAGCTTGCCGTCGAGACGAGCAGCGGCGCGCTGGGACGGCTGGCGGAGGAATGGCGCGAAGATCTGATCGGCGCGGGCGCCATGATAACAGCCTCGATCGACTTTGCCGATGAAGAGATCCCGGATGATGTCGCCGATGGCGTCGCCGCGGTGATCGAGCAGGTCCGGGCGTCCATTGCCGCGCAGGTTGCCGGTTATCCGGCGAATGAGAGGCTGCGCAACGGTTTTGAGGTCGCGCTGATCGGCGCGCCTAATGCTGGCAAGTCGTCGCTGATGAATGCCATTGCGCGTCGCGATATTGCCATTGTCACGGATTTGCCGGGCACCACCCGCGACATTGTGGAGTTTCGGGCAGACCTGCGCGGATTGCCGGTCAGCTTTCTCGATACGGCGGGGATACGGGAGACAGCCGACCAGATTGAGGGGATCGGGATTGGCCGCGCCATAGAGCGCGCCTTCGCCGCCGATCTGCGAGTTTTCCTTGGGGCGGTGCCGGAGGGGGCAGAGGTGCTTATCCGCGAGGGTGACCTGTTTATCACGACGCGGGGTGATTTGTCCGGCGATCCGGCCGCGATTTCTGCGGTAACGGGTGCCGGGATCGACCAGTTGATGGATCAGATTTTCGACATCCTGCGTGAGCGGCTTGCTGCGGCCGGTCTGGCCAGCCATGCCCGGCAGGCCGAGGCCCTGATGGCGGCCGAGGCGGCCTTGCGGGGCGCGGGCGAGCTGCCGCCGGAGCTTATGGCTGAGAGCCTGCGCACGGCGCAGCACCATTTGCAGCGGCTGGTTGGCAGAATCGATGTAGACGATTATCTTGATCGCGTCTTCAGCACATTTTGCGTTGGGAAATAGGGAACGTTTCACGTGAAACATTTCGACGTCATTGTCATCGGGGCCGGACACGCGGGCACCGAGGCCGCTGCTGCGGTTGCGCGGATGGGCAAGCGAGCGGCGCTGGTAACGATGTCAGCGCGCGATATCGGCACGATGTCCTGCAATCCGGCTATCGGCGGGCTGGGAAAGGGCCATCTTGTCCGCGAGATTGACGCGCTGGATGGTCTGATGGGCCGGCTTGCGGACGCGGCGGGTATTCAGTTTCGGCTGCTCAACAGGCGCAAGGGCCCGGCCGTTCAGGGGCCGCGGACCCAGGCGGACCGCGATGCTTACCGGGCTGCGGCAAATCGAGAGATTGTGAGGACTTCCGGTGTCGAGATCGTGTTGGCCGAGGTCACGGATCTGTTGATGCGGGACGGTGCGATCCGTGGTGTCCGGCTGGGCGATGATGAGCTTTTCGCGCCCCGAGTGATTCTGACGACGGGAACCTTTCTGAACGGCCTGATCCATATCGGCGAGGTCAGCCGGCCCGCCGGCCGCTGGGGTGATGGCGCATCGTCGCGTCTGGCGTCCTCGCTGCGTGATCTTGGGCTGAAGTTCGGGCGGTTGAAAACCGGGACGCCGCCACGGCTCGACCGCGGGACCATTGACTGGGACCGCGTCGGCAGCCAGCCGGGCGATGACAATCCCTCCTTTCTGTCCTTTCTGACGCGGCGCCCTGTGCTGACGCAAATATGCTGTGGCGTCACGCATACCAATGCCCGCACCCATGAGGTGATCCGGAAAAACCTGTCGCGCTCGGCAATGTATGGCGGCCGGATCGAGGGTGTTGGCCCGCGCTATTGCCCCTCGATCGAGGATAAGATTCACCGTTTTGCCGATAAAGACTCCCACCAGATATTTTTGGAACCCGAAGGGCTGAACAGTGATCTGGTCTATCCGAACGGGATTTCGACCTCGCTTCCCGAGGATGTCCAGCACGAGTATGTCCGGTCGATTTCTGGTCTTGAGGATGTCCGGATCGTTCAGCCCGGTTATGCGGTGGAGTATGACTATGTCGATCCGCGATCCCTTGATCAGACCCTGCGCCTGCGCGCGGTCGAAGGGCTGTTCCTCGCTGGTCAGATCAATGGCACCACCGGCTATGAAGAGGCGGCGGCGCAGGGGCTGGTGGCGGGGCTTAACGCCGCAAGTGACGAGCCCGTGCCGTTTTCCCGCGCGGATTCTTATATTGGCGTCATGATCGACGACCTGACAATGCGGGGTGCGACAGAACCCTACCGCATGTTCACCTCGCGGGCCGAGTTTCGGCTGAGCTTGCGCGCGGATAATGCCGATCAGCGGCTTACGCCAAGGGGTGTCACCTTGGGCTGCGTCGGGACCGAGCGACGGCGCGCTTTTGAGGACAAGATGGATCAGATCGGCGCGGCGTCGGCGGACCTCCATGGCCGGCAGTATGGCGGTAAGATATTGGCGGCCACCGGGTTGAGCACAGGCCGCGATGGGCGCCGCAGATCTGCCTATGAGCTGCTTGCCGATGCCGAAATGGACTTTGCGCGCTTGCGCGAGATTGACCCGGATATCCCCGTTTGGGACGACGCAATCCAGGGCCAGGTAAAAATTGATGCGAGTTATGCGCAATACGAAGAGCGGCAGCGGCGAGAGGTTGACGCGCTGAAAAGGGATCAGGCCGTCAGCTTGCCTCAGAACTTTGACTATGCCGATATGCCGGGCCTGTCGCGTGAGCTTCAGGTGAAACTCTCCTCGGCCCGCCCGACCAGCATCGCCGCCGCGGCCAGAATCGAAGGCATGACCCCGGCGGCGCTTTCACTGCTTATTGCCTCGGCACGCAAGCCTGCGCGGGCGCGATGAGTGTTTCACGTGAAACAGCAGAGCTGCTTGCCGGATACGCGGCGCTGATCCGAAAGTGGAATCCGGCGATCAATCTGGTCGCGCCCGCAACGCTGGCCGGGCTCGAGTATCGTCACATCGCGGATTCGGCGCAGTTGTTCGATCTTGCCTTGCCCGACGGGGGCAGTTGGATCGACCTCGGCAGCGGGGGCGGATTGCCGGCCGTCGTGATCGCGATTCTGGCGCGCGATCACCCGGTCCGGTTTGTGCTGGTCGAAAGCGACAGGCGGAAATCTGCTTTTCTTGCAACCGCCCGGCGCGAACTCGGGCTGTCCAATATCGCTATAGAAAACAAAAGAATCGAGGCGCTTGTGCCCGCGCAGCACCGCTACGCCAGCGCGCGGGCCCTTGCCCCGCTGGCCGAATTGTTGCCACAGCTGTCCAGACTGCTTGCCAGCACAGGCGAGGCTTGGCTATTGAAGGGTCGATCATGGCGGGAAGAGGTGGCCGAGGCCCGGGCCTGCTGGTCCTTTGACCTGCAAACCTATCAAAGCGTGACCGATCCCGAATCGGCCGTGCTTAAACTGAGGAATATCGAGCATAATGCCTGAGAAGATGGTGATCGCGGTGGCGAACCAGAAGGGCGGGGTTGGCAAAACTACGACCGCCGTCAATCTCGGCGCTGCACTCGCGGCCGAGGGCCATAATGTCCTGATTATCGATCTTGATCCGCAGGGCAATGCCTCGACGGGCGTCGGGTGTCCGGTCAAGGGGCGAAAGGCGACCTCATATGATCTGCTGTCCGGCCGCTTCACGCTTGATGAGGCGATAACCCCGACCGGTATCGACCGCCTTACACTTATTCCGTCAACGCCTGACCTCAGTTCGGGCGATATCGACTTCGCGACACGTCCGGACCGTATTCGTCTGATGAAATCGGCGCTGTCAGGTCTGCGCGACCAGGATTTCGTGCTTATCGACTGTCCGCCCGCGCTCGGTTTGCTGACGGTGAACGCGCTGGTGGCCGCCGATTCAGTCCTGGTCCCCCTTCAGGCGGAATTTTATGCGCTTGAGGGGTTGTCCCAGCTTCTGATGACGGTGCGCGAGGTCCGGCAGGGCGCGAACCCCGGCCTGCGCCTCGATGGCGTTGTGCTGACCATGTATGACGGCCGCAACAACCTGTCCCAGCAGGTCGAGGCGGATGCGCGCGCGACCCTGGGTGAGCTGGTCTATACCACCATGATCCCGCGCAATGTCCGGATATCCGAGGCCCCGTCCCATGGGTTGCCGGTCACCCATTATGATCCGTCCTCGGCCGGCAGCCGCGCCTACAAGGCGCTCACGGCAGAGTTTCTCACCCGGCAGAAGGATATGCGCGCATGAGCCAGAACAAACGCAGCAGCCTGGGGCGCGGGCTTTCCGCACTGATGGCCGACCTTCAGACCGATGAGGCCGCGCCGGCCCCGCGCGGCGATACGCTTATCGTGCCGATCGAGCAGATCACCCCGAACCCTGACCAGCCCCGCCGGATCTTTGATCAGGCCGCACTTGCCGAACTGGCCGATTCGATCCGCCACCGGGGGGTTATCCAGCCGCTGATCGTTCGCCGCCACCCGCAGGACGCCAACCTCTATCAGATCGTCGCCGGCGAACGCCGCTGGCGCGCCTCGCAGATTGCACAGCTGCACGAACTTCCCGTTCTGCTGAGAGAGTTCAGCGATGCCGAGATGCTCGAGGTCGCGATCATCGAAAACATTCAGCGCGCAGACCTGAACGCGATAGATGAGGCGGCCTCTTATCGCCAGCTCATGACCCGCTTTGGCCACACGCAGGAAAAGCTCGCCGAGGCACTTGGCAAAAGCCGCAGCCATATCGCCAACCTGCTGCGCCTGCTGAACCTGCCGGATCAGGTTCAGGAATGGGTGCGCGAAGAAAAACTGACGGCAGGCCATGCCCGCGCCCTTGTCACGGCCGAAAACCCGACTGCGCTGGCGCGCCGCGTCATCGACAAGGATCTTTCCGTGCGCGAGGCCGAGGCGCTTGTCCGCGACAAGGCGCAAAAGCCGGCCAAACCACGGCCCGCACCCGAAAAGGATGCCGATACCCGCGCGCTCGAGGGGGATCTGTCCGCCACCCTGCGCATGCGTGTCCAGATCCGCCATGTCGGAACCGAGGGCGGCCATATGGTCATCACCTACAAGGATCTGAACCAGCTCGACCGCCTGTGCCAGATCCTTGGCGGGATGTCATAACCGGTTGATATAACGCTGTCTTACACCGGCAGAAGCGTGGTCGACTTCAGTTCCTGCATCGACAGAAGCGCAGTAACGTTATAGATTTTCACCTCGGCGATCAGGGCCTGATAGAAATTATCATAGGCCCGCGCATCGGATACGCGCAGCTTGAGGATATAATCAATCTCACCCGCCAGCCTGTGCGCCTCCAGCACTTCCGGGCGGGCGCGCAGCGCGTCCAGAAACCGCTGCTGCCAGCCCGCTTCATGCTCGCTGGTGCGGATCAGCACGAAAAAACAGGTATCCAGCCCTACCGCCTCAGGGGCGAGGATCACCGTCTGACGGGTGATGACCCCGGCCTCTCGCAGCTTGCGGATACGGTTCCAGACCGGCGTCTTGGACGAGCCGACCTTGCGGGCGATATCGTCCAGTGACTGGCTGGCGTCCTCCTGCAACTCGGTCAGGATTTTCCGGTCCAGCTTGTCCAGACGGGGCTTCTTTTCGCTATCTGTGTTCATCTCGGGGTTTTGTCCTTGCCGGCAATGATTCTGGAAATATATTCCTTATATGCGCCGATGACTAGCAAATAACGAGAAAAATATTCCATATTGCCGGGGCGAATAACCGGAGAATCATCATGGCCCGTGAGTTTGAGCCTGTCGTAATCTCGGCCAACGACCTGTTCGATGGCCGCGTCATCTATCTGGCCGGAAATGACGAATGGGTCGGCAGCCTGTCGCGGGCCGAGTTGATCACCGATCAGGGCCATGCCCAGAATAGTCTGGCGCAGGCACTTGCGCTGTCAGACCGCGCCGTCGGGGTCTTTCTCGCCCCGGCGCGCCCGGGACGCGACGGCCCCCTTCCCGGCCACCCGCGCGAGGCATTCCGCGCCGCCGGCCCGTCCAACTATTTCCATGGCAAACAGGCAGAGCAGGTCTGATGTATCACCACAGCGAATTCGACCGCGCCTTCGTCATTGACCGCGCCCAACGTTTCCGCGAACAGGTCGGCCGCCGCATCTCGGGCGCCCTCACCGAGGACGAGTTCAAGCCGCTGCGCCTGATGAACGGGGTCTATCTGCAATTGCATGCCTATATGCTGCGCGTCGCCATCCCCTACGGCACCATCGCGCCGTTTCAGATGCGCCGGCTGGCCGATATCGCCGACCGCTGGGACAAGGGTTACGGCCATTTCACCACACGCCAGAACATCCAGTTCAACTGGCCGCGCCTGGTCGACATCCCCGACATGCTCGACAGTCTGGCCGAGGTCGGGATGCACGCCATCCAGACCTCGGGCAACACGATCCGCAACGTCACCGCCGACCATTTTGCCGGCGCCGCCGCCGACGAGATCGCCGATCCCCGGCCCTATGCCGAGCTGATCCGCCAGTGGTCGACCGATCACCCGGAGTTCCAGTTCCTGCCCCGCAAGTTCAAGATCGCAATCACCGGCAGCCCGAATGACCGCGCGGTGGTGAAATCGCATGACATCGGCCTGCGGATGCTGGCGCGCAACGGGGAAACCGGGTTCGAGATCAGCATCGGCGGCGGGCTGGGACGCACGCCGCTGGTCGGGCAGGTGCTGCGCGACTTTCTGCCCGCAGCGGATCTGCTGCCCTATCTCGAGGCGATCCTTTCCGCCTATAATACGGTCGGCCGGCGGGACAACAAATACAAGGCGCGGCTCAAGATCGCCGTGCAGGAACTGGGCATCGACCATATCCGCGGGCTGGCCGAGGCCCGGTTCAGCGAAATCCGCCCCCAGTTCGACGGCTCGGATCAGCACATCCTCGCCACCATCGCGGCGCAATTCGCGCCGCCTGTGCTGGAACGTGGCCGTGACGCTGCCGCCTTTGATGCCGCACGCGCGGCCGATCCGATCTTCAGGTCCTGGTCGGATACCAACCTTGCCCCGCACCGCGATAAAGATCATGCCATCGTCACCATCTCGTTGAAAAAGCATGGCGCGACACCGGGTGATGCGACCAGTGAACAGATGCGGGTGCTGGCCGATCTGGCCGAACGCTATGGGCATGGCGATCTGCGTATCAGCCATCAGCAGAACATCGTGCTGCCCCATGTCCACCGTGCGGATCTGCCCGCGATCCATGCGGCATTGCGCGCCGCCGGTCTGGCGACCGCCAATATCGGGCTGGTTTCCGATATCATCGCCTGCCCCGGCATGGACTATTGCGCGCTTGCAACCGCCCGCTCGATTCCCGTGGCGCAGGACATCGCGACCCGCTTTGACGAGCTGGATCTGGAACATGAAATCGGGCCGGTGCAGATCAAGATATCGGGCTGCATCAATGCCTGCGGGCACCACCATGTCGGCCATATCGGCATTCTCGGGCTGGACCGGGCGGGGGCCGAGAACTATCAGATCACGCTTGGCGGGGATGGCACCGAAACCATGACTGTGGGCGAACGCGCCGGCCCGGGCTTTGCCGCCGATGAGATCGTCCCGGCGGTCGAGCGGATAATGCGTGCCTATCTGGATCTGCGCGAGACCGGCGCCGAGACATTCATCGAAACCTTCCGCCGCCTCGGGCCGGCGCCCTTCAAGGCCGCGCTCTATCCCGCCGCGCGGGTTGCGGCCGAATGACGATGGTGCAACCGGTCTGGATACCGACCCGTGCCGCCCGGATCGCGGCGCTGAACAGCCGCCACCGCCATCACGCTGCGATCCGGGTGTTGGGCGATGCGCTGTCCGACCCCGATCTGGGACGGGTGGCGATGGTGTCGTCCTTTGGGGCGGATTCAGTCGTGCTGCTGCATATGATCTCGGTCATCGACCGGGCGGTGCCGGTCCTGTTCATCGACACCCAGATGCTGTTTGCCGAAACGCTGATCTATCAGGCGCAGGTCGCCGCGCGCCTGGGGCTGACCGATCTGCGCATTATCCGCGCGACCCCGGCGGCAGTGGACGCCCGTGACCCCTCGGGCGAGCTGCATCTGCAAGACCCGGATGCCTGCTGCAACCTGCGCAAGACCGTGCCGTTGGAACGCGCGCTCGACAGCTTTGATGCCTGGATTACCGGGCGCAAGCGGTTTCAGGGCAGCAGCCGCGCCGCGCTTGATTTCTTCGAGGATGACCCCGCCGGCCCGCGGATCAAGATCAATCCGCTGGCCCATTGGGGCGCGCGGGATGTGGCCGATTACATCGCCAATAACGACCTGCCCCGCCACCCGCTGGTGGCGCGCGGCTATCCCTCGATCGGTTGCGCACCCTGCACCAGCCCCATCGCGCAAGGCGAGGATCCCCGCGCCGGCCGCTGGCGCGGATCGGCCAAGACAGAATGTGGAATCCATTTCGTGAACGGAAAGATGCAGCCCATTTCCCCCGCCCCGCCAGAGTTTCAGCCACAGGACGGCCAGCCCGTGATCATCCGCGACACCGGCTTCGGCCCCGAGGACTGGACCGGCCCGATCCTTGATCTGGCCCCCGATGCCGATCCCGGCGATCCCGCGCTGCGCATTCATGACGCCGCCCTGATCCGCATCGGGTTTCCCAGCTTTGCCGACGGGCGCGGCTTTACGCTGGCGCGGCGGTTGCGTATGGCCGGCTACGCAGGGCGGCTGCGGGCACAGGGCCATGTCATCGCCGATCAGTTCCCCATGGCGCGGCGCTCGGGCTTTGACGAGGTCGAAATCGACGCCGCCCTTGCCCGCCGGCAGCCCTGGCCGCAGTGGCAGGGCGTGATCAATGCCCCGCCCTCCTATCTCGACCGGTTGGGCCGGCGCGGCTGAACGGGCGGCCGCGACGTCACCCTTGCCCCCGGCGCGGGCGGCCCCGATGATGCGGGATCATGTCCTGCACGAGGCCGCCCATGTCCCTGCCCCCCATCCTGTCACAGCTGCGCCTGCCGGTCATCGGCTCGCCGATGTTCATCGTTTCGGGGCCAGAGCTGGTCATCGCGCAATGCAAGGCCGGCATCGTCGGCAGCTTTCCGGCGCTGAATGCGCGCGAGGCCGAGGGCCAGCCGCCGCTGCTCGACCACTGGCTGACCCGGATCACCGAAGAGCTTGACCGCCACAACCAGGCCAATCCCGACCGGCCCGCAGCACCTTTCGCGGTCAATCAGATCGTGCATCGCTCAAACACGCGGCTGGAACGCGATCTCGAGATCTGCGTGCGCCACAAGGTGCCGCTGTGGATCACCTCGCTGGGCGCCCGGCCCGAGGTGAACGAGGCCGCGCATTCCGTCGGCGGTATCGTGCTGCATGACGTCATCAACAATACATTCGCCCGCAAGGCGATCGAAAAGGGTGCCGACGGCCTGATTGCTGTTGCCGCCGGTGCGGGTGGCCATGCCGGGATGCAATCGCCCTTTGCCCTGATCGAAGAGATCCGCGACTGGTTCGATGGCCCGCTCGCGCTGTCGGGTGCCATCGCCACCGGCCGCTCGGTGCTTGCGGCACAGGCCGCCGGGGCCGATCTGGCCTATATCGGCAGCCCCTTCATTGCCACGGCCGAGGCCCATGCCGCCCCGGAATACAAGCAGATGATCTGTGATTCGGGCGCCGAGGATATCGTTTATTCCTCGCTGTTTACGGGCGTGCATGGCAATTATCTGAAGCCCTCGATCCGGGCGGCAGGCATGGACCCCGATGCCCTGACCGGGGCCGATCCCTCGGCCATGAGCTTTACCGAAGGCGCGTCAAAGCCAAAGGCATGGAGCGCGATCTGGGGCGCCGGTCAGGGCATCGGCGCGATCCGGGCTGTCCAGCCGGCAGGCGATTACATAGATCAGCTGGCGCGCGAATATGAGGCCGCGCGCGCCTCACTCCTGCATCCCGGATCATGAACCCGTAAACGCGACATCAAAGGGGGCTATGCGGCACTTGCCTGCCCTCTCCTGTGGGTGCAACAAACCGGCCCGCACGGATCCGGGGCACCGCGCGCCTGTCCCGCGCCCTGACAGCGTCCAGCCGCCGGCCGGGATGACCCTGACGGTGCCCGCACAACCCCGGAAAGGCGGATCAGCAATATCAGCGCCGGCTCCCGGCGCGTCAGCGCGGCGGGCTGTCCGGCTCTGCAATCTGATCTGTCGCCAGCGCCATGACCGCCGCATCCGAGATCGCGGCAAGCGGGCCATAAAGGATCAGCGCCGGCGCCGCACCCGGCCCCTCGCGGGTCAGCGCTGCGGCCAGTTCCGCGATGGTGCCGCGCCGCAGCCGCTGGCCGGGCTGGCTGACCGCCTCGGCGATCAGGGCGGGCGTATCCGCGGGCATGCCATGCGCGATCAGCCCGGCCGTCAGTTCGGGAAAGCTGCGCTGACCCATGAATACCGCCGTCACAGCCCGCGGATCGGCAAGCGCGCTCCAGTTCAGATCAGTGGGCAGGCGGCCCGTCACATCGGCGGCGGTCACATATTGCACCCGGCGCGCGGTCAGCCGCCGCGTCAGTGGCACCCCCGCCGCCGCCGCGGCTGCGTTGACGGATGACACGCCCGGCACGATCTCAAAGGCGATGCCGGCACCGCGCACGGCCGACAGCTCTTCCTCCAGCCGGCCGAACATGCCGGCATCCCCGGATTTCAGCCGCACGACCCGCCGCCCCTGCCCGGCATGTTCAAGGATCAGCGCGTTCACGGCCTCTTGCTTGGCGCTTGGCCGGCCGGCGCGCTTGCCGACGCCGATCATCTCGGCGCGCTCTGCCAGTGCCAGGATCGGACCCGAGGACAGATCATCATACAGCACCACATCGGCGCGGGCCAGCCGGTCAGCCGCGCGCCGGGTCAGCAGATCAGGGTCGCCCGGACCCGAGGACACAAAAGAGACAAAGCCGCTCATACCCGATTTCGTCGCGCTTTTGCGTCGCATTGGCAAGGGGGGGCGGGCTGTGCCAGACTGTGCCGGTCAGATTGCGCAGGATGCCCAAGGGGATGACGGATTTCACGCTGGACGATTTTCTTCCCTATCTGCTGAATAACGCCGCCGAGGCGACGAGCCGCGCGTTTGCCGCCCATTATCGGCAGGCTCATGGTCTCAGCCGTGCGCAGTGGCGCATTCTGGCACATCTGGGCAGCTTTGGCGCGCTGACCGCGACCGAGATCTGCACCCGCGGTTATCTGGAGAAATCAAAGGTTTCGCGCGCCGTGGCCGGGCTGGAGGCGGCGGGCCTGATCCTGCGGCAGCCTTCGGACAGTGACCGCCGGGCCGAGCTGCTGTCACTGACCGAACGCGGCCGGGCGGTTCACGCCGACCTTGCCGAACGTGCCCGCAGCTATCAGGCGGGGCTGGTCACGCGTATCGGTGCGGCCCGCGCCGCCGATCTGGCCGCGATCCTGAGCGAGCTGACCGGCCCGCCCCCCGACTGAACGCTTGCGCAGGGTGGACCGGCATGTTAGTTGCGTTTGCAACTGATACTGGGGAGATGTCGCAGGTGATGAAAAGCTGGGTTGAGGCCGCCAACGCGCCCGATTGTGATTTTCCAATTCAGAATCTGCCCTATGGCGTGTTTTCCACCGCTGGCACCGCAGCGCGCTGCGGCGTGGCGATCGGCGACCGGATTGTCGACCTGGCCGCATGTGAATCGGCCGGGCTGATTGATGCGGGCGGCGCGTTTTCTGCCCCGCAGCTGAATGATTTCATCGCGCAGGGCCGGGACAAATGGGCGGCCATACGGCAGGCCCTGACCGCCCTGCTGATTGATGGCGGCAATACCGCCACCCCCACCGTCAGCATGGCCGATGCGACCCTGCATCTGCCGATCCGGGTGACGGAATATACCGATTTCTACGCCTCGAAAAATCATGCCTTCAATGTCGGCGTGCTGTTTCGCGGCCCCGAGAACGCCCTGCCGGCGCAATGGACCCATATGCCCATCGGCTATAACGGGCGGGCGTCCTCGGTGGTGGTGTCGGGAACCGGGATCACCCGCCCGATGGGCCAGCTCAAGGGCGATGACGGGCCGGTCTGGGCGCCCTGCCGCCGGCTGGATCTGGAACTTGAGATGGGTGCCATCGTCGGCGCCGACAGCGCCATGGGCGACCGCATCAGCGTGGATCAGGCCGAAGAGATGATTTTCGGCTATGTCCTGCTGAACGACTGGTCCGCGCGCGATATTCAGGCGTGGGAATACCAGCCGCTCGGCCCGTTTCAGGCCAAGGCTTTCGCGACCACGATCAGCCCGTGGATCGTCACGCAGGCCGCACTTGAACCCTTTCGCTGCCCGGGCGCGGACCGGGTAAACCCGCTGCTGCCCTATCTGCACGAAACGCGGCCCGGCTTTTATGATATCCGGCTGGGCTGGTCGCTGAACGGGCAGGTCATGGCGCGGACCAATCTGAACGTGATGTATTACTCGTCAGCGCAGCAGCTTGCCCATCACGCCGGGTCAGGCTGTCCGATGCGGGTTGGTGATCTGCTGGGCACGGGCACGATTTCGGGGCCGGCGCCCGATACGACCGGCGCGCTGCTGGAAATGACACAGGGCGGCAAGTCCCCCGTCACCCTGGATGATGGCGCGACCCGCACCTTTATCGAGGACGGCGACCGCGTGTCGCTGCATGGCTATGCGCAGGGTGATGGCTATCGTATCGGCTTTGGCCCGTGCGAGGGCACCGTCCTGCCCGCCAAAGACAACTGATCCAACCCGCGACGGAGACAAACATGGCCAAGCAATTCGCCTCTGCCGGCGATATGGCGGAAAAAAACATCAGCTTCACCGAAATTGGCAAGGGCCTGTGGGCCTTTACCGCCGAGGGTGATCCGAATACCGGCGTCATCATCGGTGATGACAGCGTGATGATCGTCGAGGCGCAGGCGACCCCGCGTCTGGCCCGCAAGGTCATCGAAAAGGTCCGCGAGATCACCGATAAGCCGATCAGCCATCTTGTGCTGACCCATTATCATGCCGTTCGCGTTCTTGGTGCCTCGGCTTATGGTGCGCCGACTGTCATCATGGGCGAAAAGGCCCGCTCCATGGTGGTCGAGCGCGGACAGGAGGACTGGGACAGCGAATTCGAGCGCTTTCCGCGCCTGTTTCAGGGGCATGAGGAGATCCCCGGCCTGACCTGGCCGACGACGACCTTTAACGACCGCATGACGGTTTATCTGGGCAATCGCCGGGTTGATCTGATGCATCTGGGCCGCGCCCATACCGCCGGCGATATTGTCATCCATGTGCCGGATGAAAACGTCATGTTCACCGGTGATATCGTCGAATATCATTCCGCCTGCTATTGCGGGGACGGCCATCTGGCGGACTGGCCATGGACGCTTGAGGCGATCCGCGAATTCGATCTGGCCGCGATCGCACCGGGGCGTGGTGACGCGCTGATCGGTGCCGATATGGTCAATGCGGCGCTGGATAACACCGCCGAGTTCATCCGCTCGACCTATCAGCCGGCGGCGCGGGTGGCGGCGCGCGGCGGGTCGCTGCGCGAGGCATGGGACGCGGTGCGCGCAGAATGTGACCCCAAATTCGCCGATTACGCGATCTATGAGCATTGCCTGCCCTTTAATGTCGCGCGCGCCTATGACGAGGCCCGCGGCATCGACACGCCCCGCATCTGGACGGCCGAGCGCGACCGCGAGATGTGGTCACTGCTGCAAGGCTGACATCGGATCGGGGAGGAAACGATGATGGAACAGCCGAAAATATTTGAAGTGCCGCTTTATCCCTACAGGCGGCACGCTGATCAGGATGCCCCTGCGCCTGCCCGTCATCCGGTTGCCGTCATCGGTGCCGGCCCGGTCGGGCTGGCGGCGGCGCTGGATCTGGCCGCGCAGGGTGTGCCGGTGGTCGTGCTGGATGATAATGACCGCGTGTCATTCGGCAGCCGCGCGATCTGCTTTGCCAAGCGGCCGCTCGAGATCCTCGACCGGCTGGGCTGTGGGCAGGCGATGGTTGACAAAGGTGTCGTCTGGAATGTCGGGCGCGTCTTTGCCGGCGACCGCGAGGTCTATGATTTCAACCTCTTGCCCGAAGACGGCCACCGCCGTCCGGCGTTTATCAACCTTCAGCAATATCACTTTGAAGCGATCCTGATCGACCGCCTGCGCCAGTTGCAGGCCCAGGGCGCGCCCATTGACCTGCGTGGCCGCAACCGGGTCAGCGCCATTACCGCGCATCCTGATCATGTGTCGATGAGCGTCGATACGCCCGAGGGCAGTTACGAGATCAGCGCCGATTGGGTCATTGCCTGCGACGGTGCGGCATCGCCCACGCGGCAGATGCTGGGGCTGGATTTTACCGGCCGGGTGTTCGAGGATAACTTTCTGATCGCCGATGTGATCATGCAGGCCGATTTCCCGACCGAACGCTGGTTCTGGTTCGACCCGCCCTTTAACCCCGGCCAGTCGGCGCTTTTGCATAAACAACCCGACGGCGTGTGGCGGATCGACCTGCAACTGGGTTGGGACATCGACAAAGAGGCCGAAAAGCGCCCCGAAAACGTTATCCCCCGTATTCAGGCGATGCTGGGCGAGGACGTGCCGTTTACGCTGGAATGGGTCAGCGTCTATACGTTCCAGTGCCGCCGGATGGAGCGTTTCCGCCATGGCCGCGTGCTGTTCGCGGGCGACAGCGCCCATCAGGTCAGCCCCTTTGGCGCGCGCGGCGCGAACAGCGGCATGCAGGACACCGACAACCTGATCTGGAAGCTGAAACTGGTTCTGGACGGGACCGCGCCCGAAAGCCTGCTGGACAGCTATGATGCCGAGCGTGTGCATGGCGCGGATGAGAACATCCTCAACTCTACCCGCTCGACCGATTTCATCACGCCCAAATCTGATATCAGCCGGATGTTCCGCGACGCCGCGCTGCACCTGTCCGCGCGCCACGCCTTTGCCCGGCCCCTTGTGAACTCGGGCCGGCTGTCGGTGCCCTGCACCTATGACGGCTCGGTGCTGAACACGCCCGACGCGATGCCTGACGGTCCCGCCCGCACCCGCCCCGGCAGCCCCTGCCCGGATGCGGAAATCGAGGGCGGTTTTCTGCTCGACCGTCTGGGCGGGCGCTTCACCCTGCTGGCCATCGGCACGGACGCCGCCGCGGTCGAGGCCGACATCCCGCTTGACCTCATCACTCTGCCTGCCGGGGGCGCGGCTCTGGACCGCTACGGGCGCGGCCTCTACCTGATCCGCCCCGACCAGCATATCGCCGCCCGCTGGCCCGAATACGACGAAACCGCCATCCGTGCGGCCCTGTCTCGCGCCACAGGAAACACGCCATGAGCCTGAACCTGCACCCGAACCTGCCTTTCCCCGATGACGCCTATGCAATGCTGCTGGAGGCCCATGAAGGGCTGACAAAGGCTGAGTCAGATGCGCTGAACGCGCGGCTGATATTGGTGTTGATGAACCATATCGGGGATGTAGAGGTGCTGCGGGCGGCGTTGGCGGCGGTGAAGGAGTAGAGATAGTAACGGCTATTCGAGCGACCCTAAAGTCGCCCTCAACTACAATAGCCCCACCGATGCGGGATACCTCGCATCTCTTCTATGCCCAGCCAGCCATGCTTCTACCTGTGGCTCTTTGAGATGGCCGCGCCTTCGAGGACTTGCTCAACCTTGCGGCGCAACTCTTGCACGATAAGTTTCGCTCCATTCCCAGTAGTCGATTTGCTCCCACTTTTCGGCCTTGTCAAAGCGCATCTTGTTTCGATTCAGCTTTGCCCCCATTGCCGCGATTAGGAGAGCCTCCAGGTCGCCGATGGTGGTCGAAGTATCGTCGGTTACATCCCGGCGAGGGCTATTCAAGGGGAGAACGCCGTCTTTATCGGGGGTTGCGCCGACTGGATTGAAGCCGAACCAAGAAAAGCGATCCCATTTATCCCGTAGACGATCTTGTTGGTGGTCACGAAGGCGAGCGCCAAGCCGCTCACCCTTAGCCAGGCCGACATAGGCCGGACCGTACAGGTCAAAAAGAATGTATATTCCCTGCTGATAACGAAAATCGGCGACTCTCAGGCCGGGACGGTTCTTTCCGATCCGCCCAAGCAGGCGAAACTCATTCCGGCTACCTTGCCCGGGAAACCATTCTATCTCGTCTGCTCTCCAGAAGAGACCGTAGCTGGTAACCTGCATTGGCTGTGCCCTTCACTACAGCAACTGCTTCCGCACAGTGAGATTTTTACATGGTATTTGAGCATGCTCAACAGGCGTAATGGAGGCAGCCCAAAACAAAACGGCCCGCCAATCCGGCGGGCCATTTCCTTTTCCATCGCAACCCTTACAGCGTGCGCTCGACCTCTTCGCGTTCGAAGATTTCGATCACATCGCCGGGGCGGATGTCGTCGTAGTTTTCAAACGCCATGCCGCATTCCTGACCGGACTGCACTTCCTTCACCTCGTCCTTGAAGCGCTTGAGCGTTTTCAGCGTGCCTTCGTGGATCACCACGTTGTCGCGCAGCAGGCGGACGCCGGCAGAGCGGCGCGCCACGCCTTCGGTGACCAGACAGCCGGCAACCTTGCCGACGCCGGTGACCTTGAAGACTTCGCGGATCTCGGCATAGCCGATGAAGTTTTCACGCACTTCGGCCGACAGCAGGCCCGAGGCCGCCGCTTTGATGTCATCCACCAGATCATAGATGATCGAGTAATAACGGATCTCGACCCCCTTCTGGTTGGCGGCGTTGCGTGCCGGCGCGTTGGCGCGGACGTTAAAGCCGATGACAGGCGCGCCCGAGGCTTCGGCCAGACCGATATCGGATTCGGTGATCGCGCCGACGCCGTAATGCAGCACGCGCACGCGGACCTCGTCATTGCCAACCTTTTCAAGGGCCTGCACGATAGCCTCGGCCGAACCCTGCACGTCAGCCTTGACCACCACGGGCAGCTCGGCGACGCTTTCGTCGGCCTTGGCCTTGGCCATCAGCTGATCCAGCGTGATCGCGGCGCCGGCTGTGGCGCGTTTGTCCTTGGCGGCCTGAATGCGGTAATCGGCGATCTCGCGGGCCTGCGCCTCGGTCTCGACGACGTTCAGAACGTCGCCGGCCTCGGGTGTGCCGTTGAGACCCAGAACCTCGACCGGAACCGATGGCCCGGCCTCGGTCACGCGGCCGCCCTTGTCGTCGATCAGGGCGCGGACCTTGCCCCATTGCTCGCCCACGACGAAGATATCGCCCTGTTTCAGCGTGCCGTGCTGGACCAGAACCGTGGCGACAGGGCCGCGGCCGACATCCAGCTTGGCCTCGATCACCGCACCTTGCGCGGCGCGGCCGGGATTGGCGCGCAGTTCCAGGATCTCGGCCTGAAGCGCGATCGCCTCCAGCAGTTCGTCCAGACCTTGCCCGGTATGGGCCGAAACCTCGACATCCTGCACATCGCCCGACATGGCTTCGACCACGACTTCGTGCTGCAACAGGTCGGTGCGCACCTTTTGCGGGTCGGCCGCCGGCTTGTCGATCTTGTTGATGGCGACGATCATCGGCACTTTGGCGGCCTTGGCGTGGTTGATCGCCTCGACCGTCTGGGGCATCACGGCGTCAT
>JAUNTL010000180.1 GCA_030538705.1 Paracoccus sp. (in: a-proteobacteria)
GCCATGGCGGCGGGGAAGTTTTCCTCGCTCGTGGCCTTGCGGATGGCGGGTTCGGCGGCGTCAAGCGCCGCAAAAAGCGCGCGTTCCGCGTCGGTTTCAGCGAATTTCGGATCGGCCCCGAAGGAATATTCGACGCCGTCCTTTTCCTCGGCCTGCGCGAGGATATTGCCGGCGCGTTTGAGGCCCTGCGTCAGGTTCGCCCCGTCCTCGGTCTTCAGCATGTCATTGAGCGCGGTGGCGCGGGCGACGACCAGCACGAGGTCATCATTGCCGGGCAGCGCCAGCACCGCGTCGATTACGTCATGGCGGATGCCTTGGTCGCGGAGATAGACTTTCAGGCGGTCGTGGAGGAAGGCGAGGAGATTATCCGCTTCCATTACCAGCTTGCCAATTAGTGCATCAGAGGCTGCCTTAGCTGTCGTCGCACCTTGCGCAGCAAGCCTTGCATTTTGGACAATCTCCGAGGCACGGCGCGGATTGATGATAAACCCGTGCTTCGCCTCAACGACGAACTTAGAAACGTCGCTTACCTCAACGCCAAGCAACTGGGCGGCCTGCTGCTCGGATTGCATCCGCTCGGCCATCTCGCTCCAGCTTTGGGCTTGAAGATGCTCTAGCAAGCCGCCTGAGATGAGATCATCCAGCCCAACCCGCACCCCATTCCCCAGCACCAGCCGGATCACCCCCAACGCCGCGCGGCGCAGCGCAAAGGGATCCTTCGACCCCGTGGGTTTTTCATCAATCGCCCAGAATCCGGTCAGCGTGTCCAGCTTGTCGGCAAGCGCCACGGCGACGGAAACCGGCGCGGTGGGCACGTCATCTGACGGCCCGAGCGGTGAATAGTGATCGCGGGCGGCGTCGGCCACGGCGGCATCCTCGCCTGCCTCTAGCGCGTAGTAACGACCCATAACGCCTTGAAGTTCCGGGAACTCTCCGACCATTTCGCTGCGCAGGTCCAGTTTCGCCCGCTCTGCCGCGCGGGCGGCCTGATCGGGATCGGCGCCCACCAGCGGCGCGATCTCGCGCGCCAGTGCCGCGATGCGCGCCACGCGGTCGTGCTGAGAACCCAGCTTATTGTGGAAGGTCACGGATTTCAGCCCCTCGGCCCAATCCTTCATGCCCGATTTCGCCGCGCGCAGGTCGTTTTCCCAGAAGAACAGCCCATCGGACAGCCTCGCGGCCAGCACACGCTGATTGCCCGCCAGAATGGTCGCGCCGTCATCGGGGGTTTCGATATTGGCGACGGTGACAAACCCCTCGATCCGGCCGGTTTTGGGATTGCGGGCGGAAAAGAACTTCTGATGCTCTTTCATCGAGGTCTGCAAAACCTCGGGCGGCAGCGTCAGAAAGCGATCCTCGATCACGCCCATCAGCGGCACCGGCCATTCGACCAGCCCCGCAACCTCGGCCAAAAGGCCGCCATCCTCGACAATCTCCAGCCCGCGCGCAAAGGCGAGGTTACCAGCACCCTGCCGGATCGCGCCTTCGCGTTCGGCCGCATCCAGCATGACCCGCGCGCGCCGCAGCTTCGCGGCGTAATCATCGAAATTCGTAACAGAAAACTCGCCCGGCGCCATAAAGCGATGGCCGCGCGTGCGATCGCCCGAGGTGATCCCCTCGACGCTCAGCGGCACGACCTGCGCGCCTGCCTCATCGCTGAGAATGCACAGGATGGAATGCAGCGGCCGCACCCAACGCAGGTTTCCGCTGCCCCAACGCATCGACTTGGGCCACGGAAAATCGCGGATCACCCCGGCCAGAACCTCGGCCACGATCTCGGCGGCGGGACGGCCGGGGCGTTCGATCACGGCAAAAAAGACCTGGCCCTTTTTCTCGTCACGCCGTTCCAGCTGGTCGAGCGTCAGCCCGGTCGCGCGCAAGAACCCCTCAATCGCCTGCGCCGGGGCATCGGCGCGCGGGCCTTTGCGCTCTTCGCGCACGGGTTTTGACGCGGCATCCAGCCCCTCGACCGACAGGGTCAGGCGCCGCGGGGTCGAGAATGCGCCGGCACTGCGATAGGTCAGGCCGGCATCGACCAGCCCCGTCGTCACCAGCTTTTTCAGATCCTCGCGGGCCTTTGGCTGCATCCGGGCCGGAATTTCCTCGGAAAACAATTCAATCAGCAGATCCATTACTCGATCCCCCTGCTTTCCTCGGCAGTTTCGTTCAGTTGGTGCCAGCCAAAGGCGCGCCCGTCAGGATAGACGGCAATCACCCGGTCTATGCCCTGCGCGATATCGCGCTGCGACAGATAGGCCCGCGCCGCCCCGGATTCGAGATCGCCGGTCAGGCCGCGCGCGGAATAGCATTTGAACCAGTTCGGCCCGTTGAGCGGGGTCGGCGTCTGATACGCGGCCGCATCGGTCAGCGCCGCCGGCGCGACGGTGAAACAGGCGCGGTAACGCAGCGGCGAGCTGTCGGCGTCGATGGCGCGGAAATCGCCGACGGCCAGCGGTTGCTCGACCCCATGGGTATCGGTGATGCGCAGCGCCCCGGCGCCGGTGATCTCGTCCACCTCGTCATAAAAGCCGTAGACCTGCAAATACCACACGGCCAGCCCCGCAAGGATGGTCGTCAGAACCAGCATCGAGGCCGCGATCTTGCCCGAACTCATGCCACCGCCTCCTGCGTGCGCACGAAAAGATCGGCGCATTTTTTGGTCAGCGCGCGGACGCGCCCGATATAGGCCTGCCGTTCGGTGACCGAAATCACCCCGCGCGCGTCCAGCAGATTGAACAGATGGCTGGCCTTGATCGCCTGATCATAGGCCGGATGGGCCATCAGGATCCGCCGCCCGGCCGTATCCTCATCGGCGGCGGTCACGATACGCTCGCATTCGGCCTCGGCATCGCGGAAATGCTGAAACAGCACCGCCGTATCGGCCTGATCAAAGTTCCAGCGTGAATATTCCTGTTCCGTCTGGCGAAAGATATCGCCGTAGGTCAGCGGGATCGGGCTGTCGGGGTCATTGAACGGCATGTCCATGACATGTTCCGCGCCCAGAACATACATCGCCAGCCGTTCCAGCCCGTAAGTCAGCTCACCCGAGACCGGCGCGCAGTCATAGCCCGCGACCTGCTGGAAATAGG
>JAUNTL010000181.1 GCA_030538705.1 Paracoccus sp. (in: a-proteobacteria)
CGCTGCAATTCGAGGTGCTGGCCAGCCGGATCGAGCTGGAATACGGCATCCCGGTCCGCTTTGAAGGGTCGCAATTCACCTCGGCCCGCTGGCTGTCAGGCCCGAGGGACAAGGTCGAAGCCTTTGCCAATACCAACAAGCAGCATATGGCGACCGATCATGACGGGGATCTGGTCTATCTCACCCGCCTGCAATGGGATATCGACCGGGTGACGCGGGATCATCCCGATCTGCGCCTGACCGCGACCAAGGAAATGATGGTCTGAGGGGCGCTGCCCCTCGCCGCTGCGCGGCTCACCCCGAGGTATTTCGACACCAGAGAGCCCGCGGCCCGACAGAAAAACGGGCGCCGTGGTCGGGCGCCCGTTGCGGGATCGGTGCGTCGCGGGTGGCGGTGCGGATCAGGCCAGCATCCCCATCGGGTTTTCCAGATGGGCAACGATGCGTTCCAGAAGCTGCGCGCCAAGCGCCCCGTCGATGACCCGGTGATCAACGGAAAGCGTCATCGACATCACATTGCGGATCACGACCTCGCCGCCCTCGACGACCGGGGTCTGGATCCCGGCGCCCACGGCGAGGATCGCGCCATGGGGCGGGTTGATGACGGCATCGAAATTCTCGATCCCGAACATGCCGAGATTAGAGATTGCGAAGCTGCCGCCCTGATATTCATGCGGCGCAAGCTTTTTCGATTTCGCGCGGGCCGCGAGATCCTTCATCTCGGTCGACAGCTTGGACAATGTCTTGCTGTCGGCATCCTTCAGCACCGGGGTGAACAGCCCGCCCTCGATCGCGACGGCAACCGCCACATCCGACGGTTTCAGCTTGATGATCCGGTCGCCGGCCCAGACGGCATTGGCGTCCGGCACCTCTTGCAGGGCGAGGGCGCAGGCCTTGATGATGAAGTCATTGACCGACAGCTTGACCCCGCGATCCTCGAGTTGCTTGTTGAGCGTCGCGCGGAACTTCATCAGTTCGTCCAGCCTGGCCGAGCGGCGCAGATAGAAATGCGGGATGGTCTGCTTGGCCTCGGACAGCCGTGCGGCGATGGTGCGGCGCATGCCGTCAAGCGCGATTTCCTCGGTCTCGCGTCCGTCGAGCATCTTTTTCACCAGCTCATAGCCCATCCCTTGCGGAGCGGCGGCGGCGGCAGGAGCAGGGGATGCGGGCTTTGCCGCGTCCGTGCCGGCGCTGGCGGGTTTTGCTGTGCCGGGCCGGGCGGCCTCGACATCGGCCCTGACGATACGGCCATTGGGTCCGCTACCCGTGATCTGGCCGAGATCCAGCCCCTTTTGCGCGGCGATGCGCCGTGCGAGGGGCGAGGCAAAGACGCGCCCGCCGGGGTTGGCGGCGGGTTTCGCGGCCGGGGCGGCATCGGTTTTTGCCTCGGCTTTGGGGGCGGCTGCGGCCTTGGACGGCGCCTCGGCGGATTTCGGGGCCGGGCTGGCGCCGATATCATCGGCGGTTTCGCCCTCTTCGAGCAGCACGGCGATGGGGGTGTTGACCTTGACCCCGGCGGAGCCCTCGGCGATCAGGATTTTGCCGATCACGCCTTCGTCGACGGCCTCGAATTCCATCGTTGCCTTGTCGGTCTCGATCTCGGCCAGAATATCGCCCGAGGATACGCTGTCGCCCTCTTTGACCAGCCATTTAGCCAGCGTGCCCTCTTCCATGGTGGGCGACAGGGCGGGCATTAGGATTTCGATTGCCATGATCTATCCCACCTTCAATATGAAAAAGTTTTCTTCTGAGTTGCTGCCCTCGTCTCTTCCTCAATGCAAAACTTAAGCATTTCGTAAGATCCGGGGCTGCCAAAGCTGGCGATCTTTCTACAATGCTCCTGAGCCGCGGCCGGGAAGTTATCCCAGCGAGATTTCAGATCATTATAAGAAGCCTGCTCGGATTCGACACAGAAATTATACATCTCTGCGCTGTAGGTGCCTCCAAATCCGGCAATCTTCTCACAATAGCCTTCAACGTCAAAGCGCGGCATTTCAGACATGGCGACCGCAGGAAAGCAAAATGCGAGCGGAATTATCACGCGTCTCATCATCGCCCCCTTAACGATAGGTGACTTTGCGGACTGCCTCGACCACCTCATCGGGGGTGATCAGTGCCAGCTTTTCAAGGTTCGCGGCATAGGGCATCGGCACATCCTTGCCGGTGCAGTTGATGACCGGCGCGTCGAGATAGTCGAAGGCGTTTTCCATGATCCAGGCCGACAGGTGATTGCCGATGGAGGCGACGGGGAAGCCCTCTTCGACGGTGACTACGCGGTTGGTCCGGCGCACCGATTCAAGGATGCTGTCATAGTCGATCGGACGCAGCGTGCGCAGGTCGATGACCTCGGCGTCGATCCCGTCGGCTGCCAGCTTGTCGGCGGCCTCCAGCGCATGGGCCATGCCGATGCCAAAGCTGATGATGGTCACGTCGCTGCCCTGACGCGCGATGCGGGCCTTGCCAAAGGGGATGGTGAAATCGTCCAGATCCGGCACTTCGAAACTGCGGCCATAGAGGATTTCATTCTCAAGAAAGATCACCGGATTCGGATCGCGGATCGCGGTTTTCATCAGACCTTTGGCGTCGGCGGCGGAATAGGGCATCACGACCTTCAGCCCGGGGATCTGTGCAAACCATGCGGCGTAATCCTGGCTGTGCTGGGCGCCCACGCGGGCGGCGGCGCCGTTCGGGCCGCGAAACACCATCGGCGCCCCCATCTGGCCGCCTGACATATACAGCGTCTTTGCCGCCGAATTGACGATATGATCCATGGCCTGCATGGCAAAGTTAAAGGTCATGAATTCGACGATGGGACGCAGCCCGCCAAAGGCCGCGCCGACGCCGATACCGGCGAAGCCATGTTCGGAAATCGGGGTGTCGACGACGCGCCGGGGGCCGAATTCGTCCAGCAGGCCCTGGCTGATCTTGTAGGCGCCCTGATATTCGCCGACCTCTTCGCCCATCAGGAACACGGTCTCGTCGCGGCGCATTTCCTCGGCCATCGCCTCGCGCAG
>JAUNTL010000052.1 GCA_030538705.1 Paracoccus sp. (in: a-proteobacteria)
CAATGAGCAATGAGCAAGACAGCAGCCGCATCACCCGCAACGCAACCTGCCGACGCGCGGATTGACCCGGAAACCGGCGCGGGGCAGAAACAGGCATGAACATCCATGCAGCCTTTGCGCGTCAGATCGACGCCTTTCGCCCCGCCGGGGGGCCTCCGCCGCGCTCACTCTTGCGGTTTATCGGCTGGGGGCTGTCGGGTTCGGGGCGCGGGTTGACGATTGCGGCACTGGCATCCGCGGCCAGCGGCGCGGCGGATGTGATATCGGCCACACTTCTGGGCGCGGTCATCGACGCGGTCACCTCGTCCTCGCCCGACCGGGTATGGACGGATGGCTGGCCGGTGATCCTCGGCTTTATCCTGTTCTTTCTGGTCATCCGGCCGCTGATCCTTGGCCTGTCGACGGCCTCGTCCAATGTCATTATCGGGCCGAATGTCCTGCCGCTGGTGCTGTCACGGCTGCATCGCTGGACGATGGGGCAGGCGGTCAGCTTTTTCGACAATGATTTCGCCGGCCGCCTGGCGCAAAAGCAGATGCAGACCGCCCGCGCGATCACCGATTTCGCCAGTCAGATGGTCAATGTCGTCGCCTTCGCCCTTGCTGCGATCATCGGCTCGGCGGCCTTTGTGATGTCGGTCGATTTCTGGGGCGGGATCGCCCTGATGGCCTGGCTGGCGAGCTATGGCCTGCTGATCCGCTTTTTTCTGCCCCGCATCCGCTCCAGCTCGGCGGCGCGGGCATCGGCGCGGGCGACGGTCAGCGGGCAGGTCGTCGATACGATCACCAATATCAAGACGGTCAAGCTGTTCGCCCATGCCGATCACGAGGACCGGGCCGCGCTGTCGGCCATGGCCGGATTTCGCGAGCGCGCGCTGGATTTCGGGATCGTCTCGACCTGGTTCCGGCTGGCGCTGATGACGCTGGCCGGCGTGTTGCCGGTGATCCTGATTGGCGGCGCCATCCTGCTGTGGCAACGCGGACAGGCAAGCGCGGGCGATATCGCGGCGGCCGGCGCGATCGCGCTCCGACTGTCGCAGATGACGGGATGGGTCAGCATGTCGCTGATGGATATCTGGGGCGCCGTCGGCGAGATCGAGGACGGGATGAAGACCCTGACCCCGCCCCATGCGCTGACCGACCCTCCCGGCGCCGCGGCCCTGCCCCGCGTGACCGGTCAGATCGCCTTTGAGGACGTGGGGTTTGCCTATGGCCGGGGTGCGGGCGGGGTCGAGGGGATCACGCTGACCATTTCACCCGGCGAACGGGTCGGTCTGGTCGGCGCCTCGGGCGCGGGCAAGTCGACGCTGGTTGCGTTGCTGTTGCGGCTTTACGATGTGGAAACCGGCATGATCCGCATCGACGGGCATGATATCCGCACGGTCACGCAGGAATCCCTGCGCCGCCAGATCGGCATGGTGACGCAGGAGACGGCGATGTTTAACCGCTCGGCGCGCGACAATATCGCCTATGGCAGCCCCGATGCGACGGATGAGCAGGTCATCGCCGCCGCCCGTGCCGCCGAGGCGCATGACTTTATCACCGCGATGCGCGATCACGCCGGGCGCGGCGGTTACGACGCCCATCTGGGCGAGCGCGGCGTGCGCCTGTCGGGCGGGCAACGCCAGCGGATCGCGCTGGCACGGGCATTCCTGAAAAATGCGCCGATCCTGATTCTGGATGAAGCGACATCGGCGCTCGATAGCGAGGTCGAGGCGGCGATCCAGGTCTCGCTTGACCGGGTGATGGCGGGCAAGACGGTGCTGGCCATCGCGCACCGCCTGTCGACCATCGCCGAAATGGACCGCATCGTCGTGCTGGAATCAGGGCGCATCGTCGAGACCGGGACGCATGACGAACTGCTTGCACGCGGCGGCACCTATGCGCGCTACTGGAACAGACAGTCGGGCGGGTTTCTGGGCACCGAGGATGACGACGGGGACGGGCAGACAGGCCCGGAGGGCGCGCCATGATCTGGACCGTCAGCCGGCTGGACAGGCGCGCGGACGGCATGGCGGTGGCGGATGACGGCAGTCAGGCCCGCGCCTGGCCCGTCCTGCCCGGCGAGGTGATCAGTGGCGAGGCCACGGCGGGGCGCATCGCCACGCCGCGCATCCTGACACCCTCGGCTGATCGGGTGGTGCCGCCCTGTCCCCATTACGCCGCATGCGGTGGCTGTTCGCTGATGCATGCCGCGCCCGCATTCGTCGCGGAATGGAAGGGCGTGCAGGTGCGGCGCGCCCTTGCCGCCCGTGGGATCGAGGCGCGGATCGGTGGCATCGCGACCTCGCCCGAGGGCGCGCGGCGGCGCGCGGTGTTCTCGGCCCGGCGCGACCGTGAGGGGCTGCGCCTTGGTTTTCATGCCCGCGCCTCGGATCGCATCACCGACATCCGCGAATGCCGGGTGATCCGCCCCGATCTGGTGGCGCTGTTGCCGGTGCTGCGCGAGATCGCCGCGCTCGCCCCGCGCGGGGCAGAGGTGTCAATCACCGTAAATGCCACCGAAAGCGGGCCGGATATCATGATGACCGGCGCCCCGGCACCCGCAACGGCGCGGCAGGCCGCGCTGCCGCCACTGATGGAGGCGGGCGGTCTTGCCCGGCTGACATGGGACGATCTGACACTGACGCAGCGCGCGCCCGTCCTGCGCATGGGTCCGGCCCGCGTCACACCACCGCCGGGCGCATTCCTGCAAGCCACAGCCGAGGGCGAGGCCGCTCTGCGTGCCGTGGTCGTGAAATCGCTGGCCGGCGCGGCACGTATCGCCGATCTCTTCGCCGGTTGCGGCACATTTACCCTGCCGCTGGCACGTGGGGCCGAGGTTCACGCCGTCGAAGGGCTGCCCGCGCCGCTGGCGGCACTGGATGCGGCGTGGCGCGCGACATCCGGTCTGCGCCGCGTCACGACCGAGACGCGCGACCTTGCCGCCCGCCCGCTGATGGCGGACGAGCTGGCAGGTTTCGATGCCGCCGTCATCGACCCGCCGAGGACCGGCGCGGCCGCGCAGGCCGCGCATCTGGCGGCTGCACGGCTGGAACGGGTGGTCTGGGTCAGTTGCGACCCGGTAACATTCGCCCGCGACGCCGCCACCATGATCGCGGGCGGCTGGCGGATCGGGCCGGTCTGGGTCGTGGACCAGTTCCGCCACAGCCCGCATGTCGAGACCGTAACCTGCCTGACACGGGGATAGGTCCGGCGCGGAATGGACCGGTCAGAATGATGGCGCAGCCACGCCACGCCGGAATGACGGCGCATGCAGGATCAAGCGGCGCGGCGCCCATGCTGACGGCTGCCGGGGGTTTGCGTCCTAGCGGTGCATTGCCGATGTGACGGCCAGCGGCGACCGCGATCAGCGCCCGCAGAAACGAGGCCCACAGAAACGACGCCCTCGGTGAAAGGAACTCTCTTCGGGGCGTGACGCCGAGACGGTTTTGGGCAACCGGGGCGGGCGGCCTGATCGCATCGGCCGGACCCTGTCGCCCAGGCCGCGCCATTGTTCCCGATACCCGGATGGTGGCGCGGCCTGAGGCATGTTTTTAAACCAGAATACTCGTTACACTAAGCGGATCAGGGTCGCCCGTTCAGCCGCGATGCGGCAGCGGGATCAAGGTGGACCGAAGTGCCCTTGTGGGTTTGCAGAATTGATGCCGGCGCCATGTTGTCGACCGGCCCCTCAAGGCAACGCGCAACGGCTTCGGCCTTGCGCGCGTCCGGCACCGTAAGAATGATGGTCTTTGATTTGAGAATTTGCCGGACCGACATGGATACGGCGCGGCCGGGCACGGCATCCAGTGTTTCGAACCAGCCTTCGCCGAACTGCTGCTGGCGGCAGGCGGCGTCCAGCTCGACATTGATATAAGGCGCCTCGGTGTCGAAATCGGCCGGCGGATCATTAAAGGCGAGATGGCCGTTTTCGCCGATCCCGGCAAAGCATACGTCAATCGGGTGTTTCAGGATCAGCGCCGAGATACGGGCGATTTCGGCATCAATATCCGTGGCCTCTCCGTCGATCAGAACAAACTCTTTGAAGGCCGGCACCTTGGCGATGACGCGCTCCTTGAGGTAACGGCGAAAGCTGGCGGGGTGGCTCAGCGGCAGGCCGATATACTCGTCCAGATGAAAGGCCCTGACCTTGCCAAAGTCGATGCCGGACTGCATCAGCTCTTCCAGCATGCCGAACTGGCTGGCTCCGGTGGCCAGAATGACATTGGCCTCGCCCCTCTCTGTCAGGGCGGCCCTGATCGCCGCAATCCCCTCGGCGGCGGCAGATCGGGCCATGCTCGCGGTGCTGTCATGAATGTGGATCTGCACGATTGCCCCCTCTGGTCACGTTCAGACGGTAGCAGGTTTGAAAAGTTACGCAACCGGTTGCATAGCTAGTTGCACAGCCGTTTGCACAAGCGGCTGCGCGAGAGCATCCCGGGCCGGGTCATGGCAGAGGTCACAGGGTTCCGTCCGGGTTGCCGCCATTGACAATCGTGCCCGCACTGCTAGGGGAAACCAGTGGGGGGCTGGCTGGTGGACGACAAGCGCGGTCGCGTGACAATCCGGGATGTGGCAGAGGCGGCGGGGGTTGATCGTTCAACCGTGTCCCGGGCCTTTACCCGACCGCAGATGATCCGCCCCGAAACCACCGAACATGTCCTGTCCGTGGCCAAGCGCATGGGCTATTCGCCCAACCGGCTGGCGCGGGCGCTGTCCACCGGACGGGCGGCCAATCTGGCGCTGGTGGTCCATGACCTTACCAATCCGTTCATTCCGCGTCTCATCATGGGCGTTCAGCGAGAGGCCGACCGCTCGGGCTATTGCATCTTTATCGGCAACGCCGACGAGAATCCGCGCGACGAAGCGCGGCTGATGTCGCGATTCGCCGGTCAGGTAGAGGGGACCATCCTTGTCTCGTCGCGCCTTGATCCCGAAACCGTAGAGGGCTTTGCCCGCTCTGGTCCGGTCATATTGGTCAACCGCGACCTTGCCGGTCTGCCGCGGGTTCTGGTCGACTATACCCGCGGCGTCAGTCAGGCGGTGCGCCACCTGACCGGGCTGGGGCATCGGCGTATCGCCTATGTCGGCGGGCCGGAAAGCAGCTGGTCCAATTCGGTCCGCCTCGACGCCGTGCGCGACGCCATTGCAGCAGAAGGGGGCGAGCTGGTGCTTGTGCCGGCGGGAAAGGCAAGCTTTCATGCGGGCCTCGGGATGGCGGAACCGATCCTCGGCTCCGGCACCACGGCCGCCATCGCCTTTGACGATATTCTCGCACAAGGCATTCTCGCCGGCCTGCACGCGCGCGGTGTGGATGTGCCCAGGCAGTATTCGCTGATCGGCTGCGACGACATTCTGGGTGAGATGACACACCCGGCACTGACCTCGATCACCACACGGGCCGAGGACACCGGATCGGCAGCGGTCAGGCTGATGATCGACCGTATCGCGACCCCCGACGCCGTGCCCGAACGCCATCTTCTCACGACCCATCTTGTGCTGCGCCGCACCACTGCCCCGGCACCGAAGGCGGCCCCCGGCTGATCCTTGCAAGGGCGCGCGCGGGCGCCATCATCTGCCTTGACCGGATCGTTCCGCGCGGCGGGCGTTCCCGGGTCGCGTGTTGACATGCAACCGATTGCATGTACTCATTGACCGGCAATTTGGTGGAGGCTGGCGGAAATCGGGGGTCTGCCGGTCTGGCTCTTGCGCCGTCAGATTTACCTGCCGGCGTATCCGGGAACCACGATGGAGAATGCTGTGATGACGGGGAGGTCTTCAGCCAAGGCGCGCCAGCTGGTCAGCGGTTATCTGGCCACGGTGACCGCTGTCATGCAGCGGATCGAGGCCGAGGAGACCCCGCAGATCGAGGCGGCCGCGGCCCTGCTCGCCCGTCAGGTGCATGCCGACCGGCTGGTGCATATTTACGGTCCGGGCGGTCATTCGAACCTGGCCAGCCAGGAGGTGTTTTTCCGTGCCGGCGGGCTGATGCATATGTCGGCCATCCTTGACGAGGGAACGTTGCTGTCCAATGGCGCGCTGCGCTCCATGGCGATAGAGCGCACGCCCGGAATCGGCAGGATCGTCATTCGCGATCAGGGGCTTGGACCCGAGGATGTCCTGATTCTGGTCAATGCCTATGGCATCAATGCCGCCCTGATCGACGCCGCTCTCGAGGCAAGGGAACGCGGGGTCAGGGTGATCGGCATATCCTCGCGCGCGCATGCAGAGGGAACCTCTGGGGATCATCCCGCCCGCCATCCCACAAAACAGAACCTGCTCGATATCGTCGATCTGGCCGTGGATACGAAAGTGCCGGTCGGCGATGCGGTTGTCCGCGTGCCGGGCATGGCACAGGATATTGCTGCGATCTCGACCTTCGCCAATGCGTTTGCCCTGAATGCGCTGGTGATCCACACCGTTGCCCTGCTGGTCGGGCAAGGTGTCGAACCGCCTGTCTGGCGCTCTGGCAATGCGCCGGGCGGCGATGCGGCGAATGCCCGCTTTATCGAGCGGTTCAGGGGCCGGGTGCGCTGGCTATGAGTTCAGTCACCTTCAGCGGACGGGATCCTTTTGCGGGTGGTGCGTTGCGGGTGGACACGCGGGACGGAATCGTGACCGGTGTGGAACCTGTCGCGCCTTTGCCGGATATGGCCTGGCTGGCGCCCGGGCTGGTGGATTTGCAGGTCAATGGTTTTGGCGGGCTTGACCTCAACGATGACGCGCTGACGCCCGCAACTGTCTCGGCGCTGTGCCGGAAACTGGCGGCCGAGGGCGTGACGCGGTTTCTGCCCACGATCATCACGGCGTTGGAACCTGCGATCCTTGCGGCTGTCTCGGCCATCGCCCGGGCCGTGGCGGGCGACCCGCTTGCGGCCCGCATGGTGGCGGGCATCCATGTCGAGGGCCCGTTTCTGTCGCCGCAGGACGGGCCGCGCGGCGCGCATCGGCTGGAATGCATCCGCGATGCCGACCCCGCCGAGATCGCACGCTGGCAGGCCGCCGCAGATGGGCTGATCCGTATCATCACGATTGCCCCCGAAGTGCCCGGCGCGATCGAGACCATCCGCGCCGCCACAGCGATGGGCATACGCGTTTCCCTGGGGCACAGCGCGGCAACAGCCGGGCAGATCCACCTTGCCGCTGATGCCGGCGCGACGCTTTCGACGCATCTGGGCAATGGCTGCGCCGCCACGCTGCCCCGGCACCCGAACATGATCTGGGCACAGCTGGCCGATGACCGGCTGACCGCATCTTTCATCACGGACGGCCATCACCTGCCCGCCGACACGGTGAAAGCCATGCTGCGGGCCAAAGGGCCGCAGAACGCGGTTCTCGTCTCGGATTCCGTCGCACTGGCGGGGCTGCCTGCGGGGAAATACTGCACGCCGGTCGGCGGCGCTGTTGAAATCCTGCCCTCGGGCCGGGTGGCCATGGCCGGAACCTCGTTCCTTGCCGGCTCTGGCGATCCGCTGCGCCGCTGCGTGGCGCGGGCCGCAAGGATGACGGGTTTGCCGCTGGGCGAATGCCTCGCCATGGCCAGCATCCGCGCTGCGGCCGCAATCGGCCTGCCGGGGGGCCTCGTGCCGGGGGCGCGGGCCGATCTGATCCTGTTCGACTGGGCAGAAGGCGATGACAGCCTTGCCTTGCGGCAGACGGTGCTGGCCGGCGAGGTCGTTTTCAGCGACGGAGGACGGGCCGCATGATCAGCGCCGGCGTCTCGGTTGTCGATATTACCCCGCCGGCCGGACTGGCCATGAGCGGCTTTGCCGCCCGGGTGCCGCCGGCGTCGGGCACCCATGACCCGCTGTGCGTCCGGGCACTGGTCATCGGCGATACCGCCATCGCGGTCGCCGATGTCATCGGCATTGACGCCGGGCTGTCCCACCGGGTGCGCATGGCCTGCGGCCTGCCGCCGGACAAGGTCACGCTGGCGGCGACCCATACCCATGGCGGGCCTGTCAGCATGGCCGGGCGTCTGGCCGGCACGGCCGATCCCGGGTTTCTGGACCGGCTGGAGACCGGCCTGATCACCGCCCTGCGCCGCGCCCGCGAGGTGATGGAGCCGGTGGTGCTATTTGGCGGCACGGGCGCCGAGCCGGGGATCGCGCGCAACCGGCGTCATCCGGGCGGGCCGGTCGACAGTGGCGTGCCGGTCCTGCGGCTGGACCGCAAGGACGGGTCGGTCATGGCCGTGCTGGTGTCATATGCCTGCCACCCGGTCGTTCTGTCCTCGGATAATCTGCTGTGGACGTCCGACTATCCGCATTATGTGCGCCGCACGCTGCAAGAGGCGCTGCCCGGTGCCGTCGCGATTTTCGCAACGGGCTGCGCGGGCGACGTCAACACGGGCCATTCGGCTGCTGCTTCGCTTGATCCGGCAAGCAATCCGTTGCGCAGCTATCACGAGGCCGGGCGCATCGGCCGCGCCGTCGCCGCCGCGGCGCTTGCCGCGCCGCTCTCTCCGCTTGGCAGCGCCGTTTCCGCCTCGGATTCCTTTGCCGAGCTTGAGTTTTCGCCCAATGACGACCTGCCGGCCCAATGCGCCGCCTGGCGGGCAGAGCGCGCCTCCGCCCCGCCGCTGCGTGCGCGGATCCTCGATATATGGATGGACTGGGCGCGCCGGCTGGCCGAGGAAAACCCCGCCCCGCTCAGCCAAAGGGTGAGCGCCGCCAATTGGGGTGGTGCGCGCATGCTGGCGATGCCGGGCGAGATATTTGCCCGCACGGCGCAGGATCTGCGGCAGGCCATGGGCGCCGCTCGCACCGGACCGCTGTTCATCCTCGGCTATGCCGATGACAACCCCGGCTATATCCCCCCCGAAGGCGAATTCGCATGCGGGGGTTACGAAGTCACCGAGGCCCACCGGTTTTACGGGCTTCCGGCTGGCTTGGCGCCCCGCTCGGCCGAAAGGCTGGCCACGGCCGTGCTGAACGCGGCAAGCGGGCAACATGACGACAACACTTCAAAGGGAGACTGCCATGACTAAGCTTGCCTCACTTCGTTCGGCGCTTTGCGGCGCCACGGCGCTGGCTGCATTCACGCTGCCGGCCGTCGCACAGGAAATCTCTGTTCTTTCGGGCTATCCTGAAATGACACCATTTTATGAGCGCGTCGCCGAGGGATTGCGCGAGACCTATCCGAACCTGAAGGTCAATGTCGAACCGATCACCCTGCGCGAGCATGAACGCCGCGTTGCCCTGGGCCTCAGCTCGGGGCTGGAAGGCGCCTCGGTGATCGAGCTTTCCACATCCACGGCAGGGCGCTATGTGCAGGCCGGCCTCATGCCCGAAGCGCCGGCAGGCGCCTCTGAATTCGTCACCGACCCGGCGAATTTCACCCAGTTCTTCATTGATGCCGCCAGCCATGACGGCAAGGTCTACGGCATACCGCTGTTCCGCGGTCAGGGTGCCTTGTTCTACAACACCCGCATGTTCGCCGAGGCAGGGCTCGACGCACCGCCGCAGACCATGGCCGAATTCACCGATTACGCGGAAAAGCTGACGCAGCGCGATGCAAACGGCAATCCGGTCGTTTCGGGCTGGTCGCTTCGTCTTTCCGGCGGCAGTCAGGGGATTGCTGAAAAATGGTGGCTGGTGCTGTATAACTATGGCGGCACGCTGATCGAAGAGGTCAGCCCCGGCAAATGGCGCGCGGGCTATGCCAATGAGGCCGGGGTTCAGGCGCTCGGGCAATATCTTGATAACCTCTATGACAAGCGCACCGTGACCATCGAGATGCCATCCGATGCCGAGGCTTTCGAGCGCGAGCAGACCGCCATGTTCATCCGCGAAAGCTGGGTGATCGGTGATATTGCCGCCAAGGCGCCCGACCTCGAATATGCCACAGCGCCCCTGCCGGTCGGATCAATCGCCTTGCCGGTGAACCTCTATGTTGCAGGCGAGGGCAGTGACGAGGAAAAACAGGCTGCCTGGGATTTTGCCATGGCCGCCAATGAGCCGGAGAATCTGGTCTGGCTTCTGGATAATGTCGGCTGGCTGCCCAACCGGGCCGGCGTCGACTTTTCCAGCGTGACCGACGAGATCGCGGCCTTTGGTGCCTTTGTCGATTACCCGGCGGATTACACCTTCTTCACCGTGCCCTCGATTGCCGTCATCGAGGATTTGCAGACCCGGCTGGCGGCCAAGCTGACCGAGGCCTTTGCCAACCCTGCACTGGCCGGCGATGATGCGGCCATTCTCGCATTCCTGGAATCGGCGGCTCAGGAAACCAATGCGATCCTCAAGCGTGAGGGTCTTTTGGCAGAGTAACCCGCCAATGTGACCCGGAGGCGCTGCGCCGCTTTCGGGTCACCTACGCCTGCCGGCGGCGCCCGACGGCCGCGGCCGGAACACAAAGCCCCACAAAGCCGCTCAAGGCTGCTACCGAAAGCTTGCGCCATGCTCAGACGCCGCCGCTTCCGTTTCGCCATCCTCGCCTTGCTGCCCACCTTTGCGATTTTTGCCTGGGTGCGCATGTGGCCGATTGTGCAGACGATGAACCTGTCGGTTCGTGACTGGAACCTGATCGGAACCAACCGGCCGTTTGTGGGGCTGGCGAATTTTGCCGAGCTGTTCGGGGATTCGCTGTTTCAGACGGCGCTGATCAATACCGCCATCATCGCCTTTGGCGTCATGCTGCTGACCATACCGACGGCGATGGTGATCGCCGGGCTGATCCACTATCGCACCCGATCACGCTTTGCCGGCTTTTACGAAACTTCGGTCTTTATTCCGCATGTCGTCTCGCTGGTGCCGGCGGCCATGGCGTGGAAGTGGATATTCGATGCCAAGCTCGGCCCGCTGAACGCGCTGATCGTCAGCCTAGGCGGCAGCCCGCAATCCTGGCTGTTCGACCCAAAGCTGGCGCTGTTTTCCATCATCGTGCTGTGCAGCTGGCAGGCGCTTGGCTATGCGGTGCTGATCTATCTTGTCGGTTTTCGCAATCTGCCGACCTCGGTCTATGAGGCGGCGCGGCTGGACGGGGCCAGCGGCATTCAGGCCTTTCGTTTCCTCTCCGTCCCGCTGCTCAAGCCGATCACGCTTTATGTCTCGGTGGTCACTCTGGTTTCGGGCTTTAATGTCTATGCACAGGCATTCGTGCTGGCGTCGGACAGTCAGGGCGCCCCCGGACGTCAGGTCCGGGTTCTCGTGCTGGATATGCTCGAAAATGCCTTTCGCAACTATCGCGTGGGCTATGCCGCCGCCGAGGCGATGATCCTGCTGATCATCGTGCTGGTGCTGACCGGCGCCCAGTTTGCCCTGCTGCGCGAGAAAGGAACCCGCAAATGACCCGTGGTCAGAGAAAGGCGATGGATCTTTCCATTGATATCGGCCTGTTCCTGTTCGGGCTCATGATGCTGGCGCCGCTGGCGATGCTGATCGCCAATGCCTTTAAATCCCCGGCCGAAATGGTCGCCTGGCCCCCGACATTCATTCCCAGTGATCCCACGCTTGATAATTTCCGCTCGGTGCTGGGGGAAACGCCCTTGCTGCTGTGGATCTGGAACTCGCTGAGCTTTGCGATCCTGTCGACGATCTCCATCGTGCTGACCTCGGCCATCGCGGGTTATATCATTGCCAAGTTCCCGTTCCGGTCGATCAATCTGGTCTTTGCCCTGTTTCTGGCGACGGCAATCGTGCCGTTCGAGGTCTATATGATCCCGCTCTATTTTCAGGTGAAGGATCTGGGGCTGCTCAATACCACGCAGGGCCTGCTGATCGGCTATCTGGTGATGAGCTTTGGCATTTTCCTGATCCGCCAGAATGTTCTGGCCTCGATCCCCGATGAGCTGATCGAGGCCGCCCGGATCGACGGCGCGGGTGAGCTGTGGATTTTCTGGCATATCGTCCTGCCCCTGCTGCGCGGCCCGATGGCGGCGCTGGCGGTGCTGGCCTTTTTTCAGGCGTGGACAACCTTTGCATGGCCCATGATCGTCGCGACGCGGCGCTCGGCCTATACGATCGAGGTCGGGCTGGCCCTGTTCTCGACCGGCTACACCGTGGATCTGGGCAGGCTGTCGGCGGCCTCTGCCTGCGTGCTGATCCCCTCGGTGCTGGCCTTTGTCATCCTGCGCCGGAACTTCGTTCAGGGTGTCGCCTCCACAGGGATGAAGGAATGAGCGCGGATCTGGCAGATACCCCCGCACGCTATGACGCGGCCAACCGGGCGACCCTTGAATGGCTGCTGTCCCGGTCGCCGGTGCAGGGGGTATTCATCAACACCCGGGTCAATCCCGTCAGCGGCAGCGACTATAGCGCGGCGGACGGCCTGCGCGGCCCGGACTGGATCTGCGGCTGGATACAGGGCAGGGGGCTTGAGGCTCTGGCAACCTTTGCGGCGCATTACCAGATGGCCCGCCCGGACCTCGCTGCGCGTCTCGACGCCCTTGCACGGCCCCTCTATGCCCGGCTTTGCGCGCTGCGGGCGGAACATGGGCATGGCTGTTTTCTGTATGACAAGGCCTTGACGCCGGTGCGGCGCGACGGCAAGGGCGGGGTCGTTGCGCAAACTCTGACAGCCGATCTTTTCAGCTATTCGGATATTTTTCTCGCCAAGGGCCTGATCGCCGCCGCTGCCCGTTACGCACCCGGGGATCTGCCACAGCACCTTGCGTTTTTCCATAAGATCCGCGCCGCTATCGAGGACGGGCGCTTTCAGATGGATGAGCAGGCGGAAATTTCCCGCGCCGCCATTGCGGCCGAACCGGACGATCATGGCCCGCGCATGATCCTGCTGGGCGCGGCCGGCATGCTGAAACGCGCGGGGCTGGCGGAAGAGGCGGGTTGGGCCGGGGATATGATCCACCATGTTCTTGACCATTGGGTGGATGATACGGGTCTGTTGCGCAACGTGCCGGGGATGGATGCACTCAACGCTGGCCATGGCATCGAATTCGTTGGCTTTGCCTTTGATCACATTGGCGCTGATGGTGATCCCGCGCTGAAAGAGCGGCTGGCCGCGGTGTTGATCCGGCTGTTTGACCATGCCTTTCGCATGCCGGGCATTCCGCTGGCTGTCTCGGCGGCATCGGGCGAGTTGCTGGCGCCGTGGTTCCCCTGGTGGCCGCTGCCCGAGACCATTCGCGCAGCCGCTCTTGCACGCGCCTCGGGCGCCCCTCAGGTCGCGGATCTGAAACGTATCCAGACCCTCGCCGATACCGCATTTTTCAGCCATTACTGGCGTGGCCCGATGGGCTTTGCCTATCAGGGCCGCACACAGGACGGCCCGGCCGATTATGTGCCCGCCACGCCCGATCTCGATCCCGGTTATCACACCGGATTATCCCTTCTTGCCGCACAGACCGCGTGAGGACACCATGGCTTCTGTAGAAATCCGCGACCTTCGTAAAAGCTTTGGCCTGATCGAGACCATTCACGGCGTTTCCATCGACGTGCCGGATGGCGAATTCGTGGCTCTGGTCGGTCCTTCCGGCTGCGGCAAGTCGACGATCCTGCGCCTTTTGGCGGGGCTTGAAGAGGTGACCGCAGGCACCATTTCGATCGGCGGCCGCGTCATCAACGAGGTCGAGCCGAAACACCGCGACATTGCGATGGTGTTCCAGAACTATGCGCTTTACCCCCATATGACCGTGGCCGAAAACATGGGTTTTTCCATGCGCCTGCTGAAAAAGCCCAAGGATGAAATTCGGCGCGAAGTGGCCGCGGCGGCCGAAATTCTGGGCCTTGCGCCCTATCTCGACCGCTATCCCAAGCAGCTGTCGGGCGGTCAGCGCCAGCGCGTCGCCATGGGCCGGGCGATCGTCAGGCACCCGCAGGTGTTCCTGTTTGACGAACCCCTGTCAAATCTCGACGCTCAGCTGAGGGTCCAGATGCGCGCCGAACTCAAGGCGATCCACAACCGTCTCAAGGTGACGACCATCTATGTCACGCATGATCAGGTCGAGGCCATGACCATGGCCGACCGCATCGTGGTCATGAAGGACGGCCATGTGATGCAGGCCGGTCCACCGCTGGAACTGTATGATCATCCGGCCAACACATTCGTGGCCCGCTTTGTCGGATCGCCCTCGATGAACATATTTCCCGCCGAGGTCACGGGCGGTTCTGTTCATTTCGCGGGCCGGGACTGGACCCCCGCCCCGGCAGAAAGATCAGGCGCCATACAGATCGGCATCCGCCCCGAGCATCTGGTTATCAGCGAGGGCGGCGCAAAGCTGGATGTCGGGAATGTCGATCCGACGGGATCAGAAACCATGGTTCAGGGCATGCTGGACGGTCAGCCCGCCACGGTGCTGCTGCGCACACGGGCAGATATCCGCGCAGGCGATCAGATATCTGTCACCGCTGACCCTGATCTGGTTCATCTGTTCGAGGCGGAAAGCGGCGAGCGCATTCAATAGAACATATTGAAATCGGGTTGTTTTCCGGCGCTTCCCGCTTATCCAATCAACGCGCGGCGCGATCAGGCACAACTGGTCCGCAACTGAACAGCGCCGGATATCACACAGCTTTATGCGGTGTTGCGAATACGGGCGGCGGAACCTTCCTTATCCGGGCGCGCGGGCTGGATTGCCGCACATCCGCCTGCCTGACCGGAACACGCCCGCGAACCGGCTGCGGCCCGCCATTGCCGCACCGGCGATCAGACGAACAGATCGACGCGTTTTTGTTCGCCGATATCGAACACGCGCTTGTAGCGTTCGATCTCATCGGCCGGGCCCATTGCCTTGGCGGGATTGTCCGACAGCTTGACCGTCGGACGCCCCTCGGCCGCGACCGCCTTGCAGACAAGGCTCAGCGGGTCCAGCCCGTCGCCCGCAACCAGCCCGCGAAAATCATTGGTCAGCAGCGTGCCCCAGCCAAAGCTGACCTTGACCCGGCCATGAAAGCGGGCGTGCAGATCGCGGATCTGCGCGACGTCCAGCCCGTCGGAAAAGATCACCAGCTTTTGCGACGGATCTTCCCCGCGCGAGCGCCACCATTCGATGGCATATTCCGTATTGGCGACCGGATCGCCCGAATCGACGCGCAGCCCGGTCCAGCCAGCCAGCCAATCCGGCGCGTTTTCCAGAAAACCGCGTGTGCCATAGGTATCAGGCAGCATGATGCGCAGGTTGCCATCATGCTCTTCGTGCCATTCTTCCAGCACCTTGTAAGGGGCCTCGCGCAACTCCTCATCGCTGCGGGCCATGGCGGCATAAACCATCGGCAGCTCATGGGCATTGGTCCCGATCGCCTCCAGATCGCGGCGCATGGCGATCAGACAGTTCGATGTGCCGATGAACTTGCCCACCGGGGCATTGCCCAGCCCCTCGCCCATGGCCTGAACACACCAATCCTGCCACAGATAGGAATGGCGTCTGCGCGTGCCGAAATCGGCGATACGCAGATCAGGCAAATCGCCAAGCTGGGTGATCTTTTCCCAGACCCGCGTCATTGCACGCGCATACAGCACCTGTAGTTCAAACCGGCCCATATCCTTGGTCACCGCACGCGAGCGCAGTTCCATGATGATCGCCAGCGCGGGGATTTCCCACAACATGACCTCGGGCCATTTGCCGTCAAAGCGCAGCTCATACTGGCCGTCACGGGTAGACAGCTCGTATTCGGGCAGTTGCACCTGCTCCAGCCATTCCATGAAATCGGGCCGGAACATCTGGCGCTTGCCGTAGAAGGTATTGCCGCGCAGCCATGTCGATTCGCCCCGCGTCAGCCGCAGCGCGCGCACCTGATCAAGCTGTTCGCGCAGCTCGCTCTCGTCGATGATCTCGGCCAGCCGCACCGATTTCGTCCGGTTGATCAGCTGGAATGTGACATTGGTGTCGGGCCGGTTGCGAAAAACAGACTGACACATCAACAGCTTGTAGAAATCTGTATCGAGCAGCGAGCGCACGATCGGGTCGATCTTCCAGCGGTGGTTATAGACGCGCGCCGCAATGTCGACATTCGGCATCACCATGTCAGCCCCACCCCCGCCCCCTGCATCGCCGCGCGTGCGGCATCACGCGATCCGTTCAGGTCGATGGCACGCGTCGCACCCTCGATCACGCGCGCCTCGAACCCCAGCCGGGCGGCGTCGATGGCCGACCAGGCGACGCAGAAATCATGCGCAAGTCCGACAAAATCCAGACGCATCAGCCCGCGTTCGCGCAGATACCCCTCCAGCCCGGTGCGGGTTTGCCGGTCATTTTCGAAAAATGCCGAATAGCTGTCGATACCGGGGCGAAAGCCCTTGCGGATAATCAGATCCGCCACATCCACCGCAAGAACCGGGTGAAAACCCGCGCCGGGGCTGCCGATGACGCAATGACGCGGCCACAGCACCTGATCGCCGTAATCCATCTGCACCGAGGAAAACGGCGCGGCGCCGGGATGGTTATCGGCAAAGCTGGAATGATCCTCGGGGTGCCAATCCTGCGTCAGCACGACCGCTTCGTAATCGGCCATCAGGTCGTTGATGGGCGCGACGATCTCATCGCCGCCGGCGACGGCCAGCCGGCCCCCGGGGCAGAAATCGACCTGCATGTCGATGACAATCAGCGCGTTGGACATCACTCTCTCTCCCTTGCCGCTTTGGTAACAGGTGCTGGGCGCGCGTCAATGGCGCTTGGGCCGGTGCCCGCCCGCCAAGGTCTGGACATGACGCGCGCCCCGGCCTATCGCGCTTTTCATGCTGATTGTCGCCGCGCTTTATCATTTCACACGTCTGCCCGACCCTGCCGCCCTGCGCGGCCCGCTTTTGCGACTTGCCTCGGCGCAGGGTGTGCGCGGCACGCTTTTGCTGGCACCCGAGGGCATCAACGGCACCATCGCCGGCACACGCGGCGCGATTGATGAGATGCTGGCCCATATCCGCGCCCTGCCCGGCTGTGCGACACTGGAATGGAAAGAAAGCGGCGCCGACACCATGCCTTTCGGCCGTATGAAGGTGCGGCTGAAGCGCGAGATCGTGACCATGGGCCAGCCCGACGTCGACCCGACCGCCGCCACCGGCCATTATGTCGAACCCGGGGACTGGAACGATCTGATCCGCGCCGGCGATGTCGCCGTCATCGACACACGCAATGATTACGAGGTCGCGATCGGCACCTTTGACGGCGCCGTGAACCCGCAGACACGATCCTTTCGCGAATTTCCCGACTGGTGGCGCGAAAATGCCCATCGCTTTCATAACAAACGTATCGCCATGTTCTGCACCGGCGGCATTCGTTGTGAAAAATCAACGAACTACCTTTTGTCGCAGGGGGTTGATCAGGTCTATCACCTGCGCGGCGGCATTCTGAAATACCTCGAAACAGTCGCGCCAGACGACAGCACATGGCAGGGCGCCTGCTTTGTCTTTGACGAGCGTGTCAGCCTGACCCACGGGCTGCATCCCGGTGGCCACAGCCTGTGTCGCGCCTGCCGCCGGCCACTGACCCCGGCGGATCTGGGCCGCCCGGACTATGAACCCGGCGTCTCGTGCCATCATTGCAGGGGCGAATACAGTGACGCCGACCGCGCGCGCTTTCGCGAGCGTCAGCATCAGGTCGATCTCGCCGCCGCACGGGGACAGGCCCATATCGGCGCGGACCACGGTGATCAAAAGGGAACGGCCCCCGCCATCCCTCATCCGCCGTCACCTTTGCAGGCCGGCGGCGACACAGACGGCTGATGATATCCGCGCGGCCGCGCCATCCATCCGCAGCCCGGCCCTGACGGGCGGGGTTGAAACCGCCCCTGCGGGGTGATCTTGTAACCTTGGCGCAAGGCACCGGCGGGGCGGGCCGGGACAGGGGCTGTAATGCTGGCGATATTCTTGAAAACATTGCCCTTCTTTGCCCTGATCGGGCTGGGCTGGGCGGCCGCACGCACGCGGATCTTTCCGCCCGAGGCGGCGGCATGGCTGACCCGCTTTGTCTTTTACTTTGCGCTGTCTGCGATGCTGTTCCGCTTTGCCGCGACGCTGGATCTGGCGTCGCTGTGGGATCCGGCATTTGCGGCGGCATATCTCAGCGGCTCGCTTGCGCTATGGGTGATCGCAATCGTGGCGGCCCGCACCCGCGGCCTGTCCATGCCCGAGGCCGCGATGGAGGCGCATTGCTGCATCATCGGCAATACCGGCTTTCTGGGTGTGCCGATGCTGGTTCTGCTGCTGGGCGAGGCCGCCGCCGGGCCGGTGCTGATGGTTCTGACCATTGATCTGGTTGTCTTTTCGACGCTGATCACCCTGATTGTCACCGGCGCGCGGCAGGGAAGGCCCGGCGCGCGGGCGATCTGGGCATTGATGCGCGGGCTGATCGCCAATCCGATGATCGTTTCACTGGGCGCCGGGCTGATATGGTCGATCCTGCGCCTGCCGCTGCCGGCCCCGGCGATCGAGTTTCTGACCCTGCTGGGTGCTGCGGCCACGCCGGGCGCGCTGTTTGCCATCGGCGCCGGGCTGGTCGGGCGCCGGATCGAGCGGCCGGCGATTTCAGCCTGGCTCAGCACGGCCAAGCTGATCCTGCATCCCGCCGCCGTCGGTCTGGCCGCCTTTGCCTTTGGCGTCCAGCCCTTTGCGGCCGGCGTCATGGTCGCCGCCGCCGCCCTGCCGGTGGCCGGCAATGTCTATATGCTGGCGCAGTATTTCGGTCTTGCCGTTCACCGCGTCTCATCCGCGATCCTGATCACCACGGCCGCCAGCGTCCTGACCATCCCCGTCGTCATGCACCTGATCGACCGCGGCTGAGACCCGCGCCGGCCCCGGTCGCGCGTCACCCTATACGCGCGCATGACAGACGGCTAAGCTGAAGGCGCGGATCAGCAGGGGAGAAGCGGATCATGTCGGAAAACGAAATCGTCATCCTGTCGGGGGCGCGGACCGCCATCGGCACATTCGGCGGCAGCCTCGCGGCGGTGACGCCGATCGAGCTGGCCACCATCGTCACGCGCGCCGCAGTTGAGCGTGCCGGCACCGCGCCCGACCAGATCGGAACGGTCGTATTCGGCCATGTCATCAATACCGAGCCGCGCGACATGTATCTGTCGCGCGTCGCCATGCTGGACGCGGGCATCCCCGACACGACGCCGGCGATGAACGTCAACCGGCTGTGCGGTTCGGGCGCGCAGGCCATCGTTTCGGCGGCACAGGCGCTGATGCTGGGTGACGCCGGTTTCGCCGTCGCCGGCGGGGCGGAATCGATGTCGCGCGCACCCTATGCGGTGCCGCAGGCACGGTTTGGCGCCAAGATGGGCGATGCACCGATGCTGGACATGATGACAGGCGCGCTGACCTGTCCGATGGGCACCGGCCATATGGGCATCACGGCCGAGAATGTCGCGGCCGCCCATGGCATTACCCGCCTGATGCAGGACGAATTTGCACTGGAATCGCAGGCCCGCGCCGCCAGTGCCATCGCCGCGGGCCGCTTTGCCGATCAGATCGTCCCGGTCGAGGTGAAAACCCGCAAGGGCACCGTCGCCTTTGCAACGGACGAGCATCCCAAGCCCAGCACGGCCGAAACGCTGGCCGGTCTGCGCGCGGCCTTCCGGCGTGACGGCACGGTTACGGCGGGCAATGCCTCGGGGATCAACGATGGCGCGGCCGCCCTTGTGCTGGCGCGCCGGGACGCGGCCGAGGCGGCGGGGCTGACCCCGCGTTTCCGCATCATCGGCTATGCCCATGCCGGCGTCCGGCCCGACGTCATGGGCATCGGCCCCGTGCCGGCGGTGCGCAATCTTCTGGCGCGGACCGGCCTGTCGCTGGACGATTTCGACGTCATCGAATCGAACGAGGCCTTTGCCGCGCAGGCATTGGCGGTCAATCACGAGCTGGGGCTGGACCCGGCGCGGGTAAACCCCAATGGCGGCGCCATCGCCCTTGGTCATCCGGTCGGCGCGACCGGCGCGATCATCACCGTCAAGGCGATGTATGAACTGGACCGCACCGGCGGGCGGCGCGCGCTGATCACCATGTGCATCGGCGGCGGTCAGGGTATCGCGCTGGCGATCGAGCGGATCTGACGGCCGCCCGTTCCCGGGTGGTGATGCATGCCGGGGGTCGCGCGCCATGTGCGGCCTGCGGGATTTCCCGCCCGGGTCATGCCCGGCGGCGGAAAGCTGACCCACCCTTTCGGGGCGACCGGTCCCTCTGGCGCGCCGGCAATGGCGCGTCAGAGGAACCGCCGCCCGCATTGACCCCGCATGCCCGTCATGCAAACCCTGACGACATCGTCCCGAGGGGTTTTCATGGCCGATTTCATCACCGACGTCACCGCCGCCGAAACGGCATTGCGCGATCTTTTCGCGGCAACGCCGCTTCAGCTGAATGAACATCTCTCGGCCCGCTTTGGCACCGAAATCTGGCTGAAGCGCGAAGATCTGACGCCGGTGCGCAGCTATAAGCTGCGCGGGGCCTTCAATGCCATGCGGGCGGCGCTGAACAGCGGCGGCACAAGGCATTTCGTCTGCGCCAGCGCCGGCAATCATGCGCAGGGCATGGCATTCGCCTGTCGCCATTTCGGCGTGCGCGGCACGATATTCATGCCGGTCACCACGCCGCGCCAGAAAATCGACAAGACCCGGATCTTTGGCGGCGATTGCGTCGAGATCGTGCTGAAGGGCGATTATTTCGACCAGACGCTTGCCGCGGCACAGCGTTTTGCCGCCGATCAGGGCGCGGGTTTCCTGTCGCCCTTTGATTCGCGCGATGTCATTACCGGTCAGGCCACCGTCGCGCGCGAGATGCTGCAACAGCTTGGCGGCGCGCCCGATCTGGTGGTGCTGCCGGTCGGGGGCGGCGGGCTGGCGGCGGGCGTCACGACCTATCTGAATACGGCCGCGCCCGCGACCCGCTTTGCCTTTGCCGAACCAAAGGGCGGCGCCAGCCTGAAAGCCGCGCTGAGCGCCGGACATCAGGTCACGCTGGATCAGGTTGACAGCTTTGTCGACGGGGCGGCGGTGGCGCGGATCGGGGATCTGCCCTTTGACGCGTTGCGCGGCTTTTCGCCCGATCAGGTGATGATCGCGCCCGAGGACCGGATCTGCGTGACCATGCTCGACCTGCTCAACGTCGAGGGTATCGTGCTGGAACCCGCGGGTGCGTTGGCGGTCGACGTGCTGGGCGATCTGCATGCGGCCGGAGAGCTGGCCGGACGCCGGGTGGTGTGCATCTGCTCGGGCGGCAATTTCGATTTCGAGCGCCTGCCCGAGGTCAAGGAGCGCGCGCAGCGTCACGCCGGGCTGAAGAAATATTTCATCCTGCGCATGCCGCAGCGGCCCGGCGCGCTGCGCGACTTTCTGGAAATGCTTGGTCCCGATGATGATATCGCGCGGTTCGAATATCTGAAAAAATCGGCCAGAAACTTCGGCTCGGTGCTGATCGGGATCGAAACCACGCGGCCCGAAAACCTGACCCGGCTGGCCGAGAGGCTGGGCGCCGGCGGCTTTGCCTATAAGGATATCACCGGCGACGAATTGCTGGCACAGCTGCTGATCTGAACGGGTCACGCCGGGGGCATCCCGGCATGCCCCCGCGGGCCGGTCGTGGGTGGCAGGCTGTTCAGCCGCGCGAGAAATGCGCGCCGCGTATCCGCGTGACAGCGTATGATCGCGGCCGGATCGACGCCGCCACCGGCATGCAGCCTCTCTTCGGCCGCATGCGACAGCCGCGCCAGACTTGCCAGCCCGATACTGCGCGCACATCCTGTCAGAAAATGCAGATCCGCCGCGATCTTCAGGTCATCACCACCATCCAGCCCCGCAACCGCAGCCGCTATTTCATCCAGAAACATGCCGGCAATCAGGTTGAAATCCGCCTCGCCCAATTCGTCGCGCAGGGTCTGCGCCCATCCCCAGTCGATCATCCGCCCACCGAATCACCCGCCTTGCCGGATGACCCTAGCCCAGGGGGCCTTAACAGCCGCCTAACGCCGCCCGACCACTTGTGAGAACGCCCAAAAGCGCATAATCGAAGGCGAAATCAGTAAAGGACATGCCCATGACCGCGCCCAAGAAAGTCGTGCTTGCCTATTCCGGGGGGCTGGACACCTCGATCATCCTGAAATGGCTGCAAACCGAATATGGTTGCGAGGTCATTACCTTTACCGCCGATCTCGGTCAGGGCGAGGAACTGGAGCCGGCGCGCCACAAGGCCGAGTTGCTGGGCATCCGGCCCGAAAACATCCATATCGAGGACCTCCGCGAGGAATTCGTGCGCGATTTCGTCTTTCCGATGTTCCGCGCCAATGCGGTCTATGAGGGGCTTTACCTGCTGGGCACCTCGATCGCGCGGCCTCTGATCTCGAAACGGCTGGTCGAGATCGCGCATCAGCACGGGGCCGATGCGGTGGCCCATGGCGCGACCGGCAAGGGCAATGATCAGGTGCGGTTCGAACTGTCGGCCTATGCGCTTGACCCCGCGATCCGGGTGATCGCGCCCTGGCGGGAATGGGATCTGACCTCGCGCACCAAGCTGATCGAATTTGCCGAACAGAACCAGATCCCCATCGCCAAGGACAAGCGC
>JAUNTL010000182.1 GCA_030538705.1 Paracoccus sp. (in: a-proteobacteria)
ACGATATCGAGGGCCGCCACGGCGCGGGCCGCGTCGTGATGCGCACCGCCGTTCCCGGGACCGGGATCATCGCCGGTGGTCCGATGCGCGCCGTGTTCGAGATGCTGGGCGTTCAGGACGTCGTTGCGAAATCGCTGGGTTCGCAGAACCCCTATAACATGATCCGCGCCACGCTCGACGGTCTCAAGCGCGAGGCCAGCCCGCGTTCGGTCGCGCAGCGCCGCGGCAAGAAAGTCGCCGATATCCTGCCTAGCCAGGAAAAGGCCGCTGACGTCGCGCCCGAGCAGGAGACCGCGTAATGGCCACGATCGTCGTCAAACAGATCGGCAGCCCGATCCGCCGCCCCGCCATCCAGCGTGAGACGCTGAAAGGTCTGGGCCTGAACAAGATGCACCGCACCCGCGAGTTGGAGGACACGCCCGCGATCCGCGGCATGGTCGCCAAGATCCCGCATCTGGTCGAGATCATCGAAGAAAAGAAATAAGAAAGGGCCGGGGAAACCCGGCCTTTTCTTTTGGCGCCGGGCTGTTTGCCGGTGATCGCCCCCGGGGATGATCCCACCTTGTGGCCGGCTCCGGGCCTTTTGGCCGACACAGCGCATGATGGTTTCCTTGGCGATAGCCCGCCTTGTGGCCGGCTCTGGTGATCGCTGCGGCTTATGATTGCATCGGCAAGGCCGGCACGATCACACGGCCTGACCGCATCCGGCACCAGGGCGCGCGCCTTGCCCGCCGGGTTAGGCGGGCCGGCGCAGCACAGCCGTTCAGGATTTCGCGCCGGCGCGCAGCGCCACCAGATCGGCAAAGCTGCCGACGATGCGCGACAGGAATTTCCGCGTATCCTCGCTCATGACCTTGCCATCATCGTCGAACATCGCGCCAATCCCGCCGATATAGGTCTCTGGCTGCTGCATCGCCGGCATATTCAGGAATACCAGCGACTGCCTGAGGTGAAGATTGGCGCCAAAGCCACCGATACCGCCCGGCGATCCGGTCACCACGGCCGCGGGCTTGCCGTCCCAGATGCTTTCCCCGTAAGGGCGCGAGCCGACATCAAGTGCGTTCTTGATCGTGGCAGGGATCGAGCGATTATATTCCGGGGTCACGAACATCACCCCGTCGACCGGACGCAGCGCCGCACGAAAGCGCGTCCATGCATCGGGAACATCACCCTCGTCCAGATCGGCATTGTAAAGGGGCAGATCACCCAGCGGCACCTCGTGAAAATTCAGGGTTCCGGGCGCCAGAGAAACGAGTGCCGCGGCCAGTTTCCGGGTGAGCGAATCCTTGCGCAGGCTGCCGATCAACAGGGCGATATCATAGGTCTTGGCCATGGCTTCCTCGTCTGGATAATGCGCGAAGGGTGGCGACGGGGCGCAAGGGCGCCGGCGAAGAGAACGTCAGCCGCCGGGGAATGTTCCGATACGCCCCGGCCGGGGTTTGCCACCGCGCTGCCCGATGGTTTTAGCTTGACTAAAGCCGGAGATTTCTTGTGCGCGCCTGTGCCAGAGGCCGGGCAGGGCCAGAGGTCAAAAAGTGCCGAGATAAATTACTTGGGCGGTGACGCATATAAATCCTTGATCGGTGCCGAGTTTTGCTGAACTTTGAAGTCAGACTAAAAAGGATCACCGGTGACAGTCCCTGCACATCAGCCGCAGCCTCATCAGACCGTGGGCGAAAAACTGCGTGCCCGTCGCGCCGCCCTTGGCATTCCTTTGCGCGGGGTGGCCGAGGGAACCGGGCTGTCTATCGGCTTTATCAGCCAGGTCGAACGTGGCATTTCAGAGCCGTCTCTGACCTCTTTAAAGGCTATCTGCGAGGTGCTGGGGGTCTCGGTGCGCGATATCGTTCCCGATACCGGTCCCGTGCCCGAGGCGACGCGCAGCCTGTCGCGCCGGCGCTATCAATTGCGCCCCGAGGCCGGCGAAACCCATGCCTATGAGCGGCTGACGACGATCTTTCCCGGCTCGGTGCTGACGGGTGTCATTATCCACGAGCCGCCCGGTTGCCGGATCGAGCCGCAAAGCCATGATGGCGAAGAGATGTTCTTTATCCTGCAAGGCAGCATCACGGTCGAACTGGACGGGCATCCGACGGTTCTGGCGCAGGGTGACACGCTGCATTTCTCGTCGCGGCGGCGCCATTCGGCATGGAATCATACCGTCAATCCTGCGGTGATGCTGCATGTCTGCACGATGGATGTCTTTGATGACCGGATCTCGGCCGAAAACGGGCCGCCCGGGGCCTATGCAGGCCATGAAAAGGGGCGGGGCGCATGACCGTCTGGGGCGAGTTCGCCACGGCCATCGCCCGGCCCGGCCCGGCCGAAGGGGGATTCGTCGCGCTCTGGCATCTGGCCGAGGCTGAAATCGGGGCGCCGCTGTTCACGGTCATGACCTTTGACCCGGCGACATGGATGGCCAGACGCGTCTGGTCGTCCATGCCGCAGGACTACCCGCCGCAGGGCAGCAAGCCCATGCCGGCAAGCGGCTGGGCCGATCAGGTGCTGACGCGCCAGCAGCCCTATATCGCCAATTCGATCGCCGAAATCGCCACGCATTTCGCCGATCACGAACTGATCCTTGGTCTTGGATTTGAGAGCTGTCTCAACCTGCCCGTGGTCGTCTCGGGGCGGGTGCTGGGCACGCTGAACTGTCTGGCCGGGCCGGGGCATTACACGGCCGAACGCGTGACCCGCGCGGCGCGGCTGGTCGCGCCGGGGGCGATCTGCCTGATGCGCGCGGCCAGCGAAACTGACGGCAAGAAGGATAAGGCATGAACGCAAGGACGATCCGCGTGGCGACCGATGTCGGTGGCACATTTACGGATCTGGTCTGTTTCGAGACCGATCCCGCGACGGGGGAATCGCGCGTCATTACCGCCAAGGCGGATACCACGCCGCCCGATTTCGAAAAGGGTGTGCTGGATGTGCTGGCGCGTGCGGGGGTTGATCCGGCCGCCATCGGTTCGATGGCCCATGGAACGACCGTGGTCATCAACGCGCTG
>JAUNTL010000053.1 GCA_030538705.1 Paracoccus sp. (in: a-proteobacteria)
CGGTCGAGGTGCTGATGGTCGATGACGTGCAGTTCATCGCCGGCAAGGAATCGACACAGGAAGAATTCTTCCATACGTTCAACGCATTGGTTGATCAGGGCAAGCAGATCGTCATCTCTGCCGACCGTGCGCCGGGCGAGATCAAGGATCTTGAGGACCGCATCAAGTCGCGGCTGCAATGCGGGCTGGTGGTGGATCTGCACCCGACCGATTACGAGCTGCGCCTTGGCATCCTGCAATCCAAGACCGACGCCTTTCGTGCGCAATATCCGGGCCTGTGCATCGCGCCCGGCGTGCTGGAGTTTCTGGCGCATCGCATCACCTCGAATGTGCGTGTGCTGGAAGGCGCGCTGCAACGGCTTTTCGCCTTCGCCAGCCTTGTCGGGCGCGAGATCGACCTGGATCTGGCGCAGGATTGTCTGGCCGATATCCTGCGTTCGTCCGAACGCAAGCTGTCGATCGAGGATATTCAGCGTAAGGTGGCCGAGCATTACAATATCAGGCTGGCCGATCTGGTCGGGCAAAAGCGCGTGCGCACTATCGCGCGGCCGCGTCAGGTGGCGATGTATCTGGCCAAGCAGATGACCACCCGCAGCCTGCCCGAAATCGGGCGGCGCTTTGGCGGGCGTGATCACACCACGATCATGCATGGTGTGCGCAAGATCGAAGAGCTGTGCGCCGATGATCATGGTCTGGCCGAGGATGTGCGCCTGCTGCGTCGCACGCTTGAGGCCTGAGGCAATAAGGTTCAGACGGCCGAGGCTTGATTCTCGGACCGTTTCCATTGAAATTCCCGGAACCGGCTGCGGCCCGGTGCGAAACCGCTCCGGGCTGGCGCGCTAGACAGGGGACAGGTGATGAAATTCTCGATCGAAAGGGCCGATCTGGTCAAGGCTGTGGCGCAGGCAGGCTCGGTAGTGGAGCGCCGTCATACCATCCCGATTCTCGCCAATGTGCAGATCGAAGCGACGCCCGAGGGGGTCAGCTTTCGCGCCACCGATCTGGATACCGAGGTTGTGGACCGCACGACCGCCCATGTCGAACGCCCCGGCGCGACCACCGTCTCGGCGCAGATGCTGAACGAGATCGCGCGCAAGCTGCCGGACGGCGCGCTTGTGACCATCGCGGTCGACGGCGCCAGCGACCGGCTGACGGTGCAGGCGGGGCGGTCGAATTTCAGCCTTGCGACCCTGCCGACCGAGGATTTCCCGGTTATGGCCAATGCTGAATACAGTGCCAATTTCGCGGCCCCCGCGCCGGTGCTGCGGCGGCTGTTCGACAAGTCGAAATTCGCCATCTCGAACGAGGAGACGCGCTATTATCTGAATGGCGTCTATATGCATGTTGCCCAGTCGGAAAACGGCCCGGCGCTGCGCTGCGTGGCGACTGATGGTCACCGGCTGGCGCGGATCGATGCCGCATTGCCCGAAGGTGCGGGCGAGATGCCTGGCGTTATCGTGCCGAGAAAGACCGTGGCCGAGCTGCGCAAGCTGCTGGATGATGACGAGGCCCAGATCGCCGTTTCCGTCAGCGAGACCAAGATCCGCTTTGCGACGCCGACCATCACCCTGACCTCAAAGGTGATCGACGGCACATTCCCCGATTACACCCGCGTCATACCGACCGGCAACGCCCGCAAGATGGAGGTCGATGCCAGCGATTTTGCCCGTGCGGTCGATCGGGTGGCGACGGTTTCGTCGGAACGTTCGCGTGCGGTCAAGCTGGCGCTGGAGATGGATCGGCTGGTGCTGTCGGTCAATGCCCCCGATGCCGGCACAGCGGATGAGGAACTGGCCGTGGCCTACGGTGATGACCCGTTGGAGATCGGCTTTAACGCCAAGTATTTGCAGGAAATCGCCGCGCAGATCGACCGTGAAAACGCGGTCTTTCTGTTCAACGGCGCCGGCGATGCGGCCCTGATCCGCGAGGGCAACGACCCCTCTGCCGTCTATGTCGTGATGCCGATGCGCGTGTGAGCCTGTCTCATCTGACGCTGAACCAGTTCCGGTCATGGGCGCGGCTGGATCTGGAACTGGACCACCGCCCGCTCGCACTCTATGGCCCGAACGGATCGGGCAAGACCAATGTGCTGGAGGCGCTGTCAATGCTGGCGCCGGGGCGCGGGTTGCGCGGTGCCGCGCCCGGTGATCAGGGCCGGCAGGCGGCCGGGGCGGGCTGGCGCATCCGCGCCCGGATCGCCGGTCACGACATCCGCATGCAGGCCGTGCCCGGCACCCCGCGCGAGGTCGTGATCGACGACAAGCCGGCACCGCAGACCGCGCTTGGCAGGCTGCTGCGGGTGATCTGGCTGACCCCGGCGATGGACCGCGTCTGGTCCGATGCCCCCGAGGGGCGGCGCCGCTTCCTTGACCGGATCACGCTGAGCCTTTGTCCTGATCATGCCGAGGCGGCGCTTGGCTATGACAAGGCCATGCGCGAGCGTAACCGCCTGTTGCGGGATCAGATCACCGATGCGGGATGGTATCGCGCGCTTGAGACGCAGATGGCCTCTGCGGGCGCGCGCCTGACCCGCAACCGGCTGGCCGCCATCGCGGCGATCATGGCGGCACAGGATGATGCCACCGGATTTCCTGCGGCGCGCCTCAGCCTGTTGCCGGGCGAGGGTTTCGCCGATGATCCGGTCGAGGCGGATATCGCCGGCCGTCTGGCGGCAATGCGCGGGCGCGATCTGGCGGCCGGGCGCAGCCTGACCGGCCCGCACCGTGCCGATCTGGGCGCGGTCTGGGGGCCGCAGGACATGCCCGCGGCACTGTCCTCGACCGGCGAGCAAAAGGCGCTGCTTTTGTCGGTGATCCTTGCCAATTCCCGCGCGCTGGCGGGCGAGCGGCGGCTGCTTTTGCTGGATGAGGTGGCGGCGCATCTGGACGCGGGCCGGCGTGAGCTGCTCTATCAGCAGATTGCGGCAATGGATGCGCAGGCGGTGCTGACCGGCACGGGGGACGAGCTGTTCGCCGGGCTTGACGGGCGCTGTCTGGCTGTGGCGAGAGCCGGCGACATATCGGGGATCGGATCATGAGCGCGGTTTCAGCCGAGATGCGCGCCGGGATTTGCGCGCGGCTGCAAGACATCGCCCGCAGCGAGGGTGTGACCATCCTGCTTGCGGTTGAATCGGGGTCGCGTGCATGGGGCTTTCATTCGCCCGACAGCGATTATGACGTGCGCTTTATCTATGCCCGTCCGCCCGAATGGCACCTGCGGCTGGAGCCGGGGCGCGATGTGATCGAGCGCCCGATTTCGGGTGATCTGGACATCTCGGGGTGGGAGCTGTCCAAGGCGCTGCGGCTGGCGATGAAATCGAATGCGGTTCTGGCCGAATGGCTGCAATCACCGATCACCTATCTTGAAGATGCGTCGGCCCGCGCTGATCTGACGGGTTTCGCCGCGCGTGTTCTGGATCGGCGTGCGGTCAGCTGGCATTACCTGTCCCTGGCGCACCGCCAATCCGCGCAGCTTCGCGACCCGCAGGGGCAGGTGCGGCTGAAGCGGTATTTCTACTGTCTGCGCCCGGCGCTTGCGTTGCGGCACATGCGGCTGCATGGCGCGGCGATGGTGCCGATGAACATGCAGGCGCTGATGGCTGAAACAGAGCTGCCCGCCGCCGTGACGCCCTGGCTGAACGATCTGATCGCCGTCAAGCAGGCCACCGGTGAAATGGGTGTGGCCGCGGCCACAAACCCCGATTGTGATGCTTTGATCGCCCATGAGGTCGCGGCCGCGCGCGACTGGCTGGCGGCCGGCCCGGCGCGGCGCACTGAACCGGACTGGACCGCCGCCAACGAGCTGCATCTCCGTTGGTCGCAGCAGGGCGCATAAGGCCCGAAATATTGTGTCGATGCAGTGACAAGCCCGGTGCAAACCACTATATCATGCGTAACCAGACAGGACATAATTCGCATGACTGATACCGCGCCCCGGCAGGCCAATTATGGCGCCGATTCGATCAAGGTTCTTCGTGGACTGGAGGCGGTTCGCAAGCGTCCCGGCATGTATATCGGCGACACGGATGACGGCTCGGGCCTGCATCACATGGTCTATGAGGTCGTCGATAACGGCATCGACGAGGCGCTGGCGGGCCATGCCGATTTTGTCCGCGTCGTGATTCATGCCGATCATTCGGTCAGCGTGCGCGATAACGGGCGCGGCATTCCCGTCGATATTCATCCCGAAGAAGGCGTATCCGCGGCCGAGGTCATCATGACCCAGCTGCATGCCGGGGGTAAGTTCAACAACAGCGATGATGACGGCAATGCCTACAAGGTCTCGGGCGGTCTGCACGGGGTCGGCGTTTCGGTGGTGAACGCATTGTCGGAATGGCTGGAGCTGCGCGTGTGGCGCGACGGCAAGGAATATTTCGCGCGGTTCGAGCATGGCGAAACCGTCGAGCATGTCCGCGTCGCGGGTGATGCACCGGGCGAAAAGGGGACCGAGGTCCGCTTTCTGGCGTCGAGCCGCGAGGATGGCGGCAGCGGCACGTTCTCGAACCTTGCCTATAGCTTCAAGACGCTGGAAAACCGGCTGCGTGAGCTGGCATTCCTCAATTCGGGCGTGCGGATCATTCTGGAGGATGAACGCCCGGCCGAGCCGCTGCACACAGAACTGTATTACGAGGGCGGGGTCCGCGAGTTCGTGCGCTATCTTGACCGCTCGAAAAACGAGGCGGATAAGCCGCCGCTTATGTCCGAGCCGATTTATATCGCCGGCGAACGCAACGGGATCGGCGTCGAGATCGCGCTGTGGTGGAACCACAGCTATCATGAGCTTGTGCTGCCCTTTACCAACAACATCCCGCAGCGCGACGGTGGCACCCATCTGGCCGGATTCCGGGGCGCGCTGACCCGTGCGATCAACAACTATCGCCAGCAGATGACCTCGAAAAAGGACAAGGTCGATTTTGCCCCGGATGATGCGCGCGAGGGGCTGACCTGTGTTCTGTCGGTCAAGGTGCCGGACCCGAAATTCTCTAGCCAGACCAAGGACAAGCTGGTCTCAAGCGAGGTTCGTCCCGCAGTCGAGGGGCTGGTGGGCGAAAAGCTGGGCGAGTGGCTGGAGGAAAATCCCGCGCTTGCCAAGGTGGTGATGGAAAAGATCACCACCGCCGGGCTGGCGCGCGAGGCGGCCAAGCGCGCGCGCGATACCGTGCTGATCGGCAAGAACAAGAACGACATCGCCAACCTGCCCGGCAAGCTGGCCGATTGTCAGGAGAAAGACCCTGCACTGGCAGAGCTGTTCATCGTCGAGGGCGATTCCGCCGGCGGCAGTGCGAAACAGGGCCGCTCGCGCCAGAATCAGGCCGTGCTGCCGCTGCGCGGCAAGATTTTGAACGTTGAGCGCGTCCAGCAGGCGCGGATGCTGGCCTCGGACCAGATCGGCACGCTGGTCACGGCACTGGGCACGGGCATCGGGCGCGGCGATTATCAGGGCGCGTTCGATCTGTCCAAGCTGCGCTATCACAAGGTCGTCATCATGACCGACGCCGACGTCGACGGCGCGCATATCCGCACGCTTTTGCTGACTTTCTTTTTCCGCCAGATGCCCGAGCTGATCGAGGCGGGGCATCTGTATATCGCGCAGCCCCCGCTTTACAAAGTCGGGCGTGGACGCTCCGAGGTCTATCTGAAGAACGAGGCCGCGCTTGAGGATTACCTGATCCAGCAAGGCGTCGAGGGGGCGACGCTGCGGCTTGCCTCGGGCGAGACCATTCTGGGCAACGATCTGCTGCGCGTGATCGAAGAGGCGCGGGTGACGCGGCGCATCCTGCGTGCCTATCCGACGCATTACCCGCCCCATATCATCGAACAGGCCGCCATCGCCGGCGCGCTGGTGCCGGGCCGGGTTGATCAGGACGCCGCCGGTGTGGCGCAGGCCGTGGCGCTGCGGCTGGACGAGGTGGCCGAAGAATATGAACGCGGCTGGATCGGACGCCCGACGCAGGACGGCGGTATCCGCGTCGCCCGTAATCTGCGCGGCGTCGAAGAGGCGCGGACGCTGGATGGTGTCATGCTGCGTTCGGCCGAATCGCGCCGGCTGGGCGAGATGACGGCAAAGCTTCAGGACATCTATGGCCGCCCGGCCACGCTCTTGCGCAAGGACCGAGAGCTGACCATCAACGGCCCGCTGGGCCTGTTGCAGGCGGTCTTTCTTGAGGGCGAAAAGGGGCTTTCGCTGCAACGCTACAAGGGTCTGGGCGAGATGAACCCGGAACAGCTGTGGGAAACCACGCTGGACCCGCAGGCGCGCACCATGTTGCAGGTCCGTATCGAGGATCTGACCGAGGCTGCGGATATCTTTTCCAAGCTGATGGGCGATCTGGTCGAGCCGCGGCGCGATTTCATCCAGCAAAATGCGCTGAGCGTCGAGAATCTCGACGTCTGACAAACCGGTAGGCTGTTGTTTTCACTGCAACGCCTGTCAGGGATTCGTTAATCGGGTTTCGGGCCTTTGGTTGTCCGAATCCGGCAAGCATTCTATAATGTGCCGGTTTGTAAATGAGGGCTTTGGGTCCTCCCATGGTTGGATGTGTTATGAAATATTCGGTTCTGCGGCTGTCTGCCGCTGTGGTTGCTATGTCCGTTTCCGGCGCACTGGCCGGCGGTCTGGTCAGCCCGATCGCTACCCCCGAGGTGATTGTTCTCGAGCCGCCGGTGGCCCCGCTGGGCTGGACCGGTGCCTATGTCGGGGCGAATATCGCCTATGCATTCATGGGGGATGACCGCCTTGGCGTCAGCCGCAACAATTATATCTTTGCCGAGCCTGGCAAGCTTGAGTTGTCGGGGCTGAACGCCGGGCTGCGTCTTGGCTATCGCAGTGAACTCGGTGGTATCGGGCGCAACTGGCTGGTCAGCGGCGAGATCGCGTTCGAGGGCGGCAATATCAAGGACAGCCTTGCCGCCGACGGTTTCGAAGGTGCCGTCGATGTGAACCATGTGCTGGGGCTGCGCGGCCGGGCAGGCGTTCTGAACGAAGCCCGCGATACCTGGTTCTACGGCATCGCCGGGATTGCCCAGATCGACTATGATTACAGCTTCTCGGGCAGAGATGGTTCAACCGGCTTTTCGTCCTCGGTCGAGGGACAGACGGCGACCGGTTATCTCATCGGCCTGGGTGTCGAGCGCAAGCTGAACGAACGGCTTTCGGTCACGGGTGAGTGGGAATACGCGAATTTCGGCAAGGACATCCTTGGGAATGAGCCGGGCTTTCCCTATTCCACGCGGATGACGCCGGATTATCACAATATCAAACTGGGCGTGAACTATCAGTTCTGATCCTGGCCACGGATGAGGCAAAGGGCCGTGCGGGTGACCGCGCGGCCCTTGGTCATTGGTCCGGCATCGCTTTGACCGGCCTATGCGCGCACCGGATGACATAATCGCGCAGCAAGGCGACCCGACGGGCGCGGAAATAGCGGCCCGTCAGCCGGATCGAGGCGATACGGTTGACGTGAAAGATACGATAGTCCCCGCGCAGCCGGCACCAGGCCAGCAGCATCAGCGCCGATTCCGAATAGGACAGACCCAGTGGCCAGATCTCGCGCCGGGTCTCGCGATCGTTCAGGTCGCGATAGGCGATTTCCAGTTCTTCCTCATCCCAGCAGGCGCGGCGGATCTCGGCCGTCCCGACCGCAGGGGCGGGACGCGCGCTGGCGGGGGCAAAGGCGCGCACGGTTGCATGAACAGCATGGCGTGCCTGCGCCTCGGGCAGGGTCGCAATGATGCGCGCGAGGGCCGCCCGCGCGGCATCCGCCAGCTCGGCATCGCCGATACGGGGCAGCGCCTCGACCGCCAGACGCAGGGCGTCGATCTCCAGCCGCGAAAAGCTTTGCGGGGGCAGGGCGGGATCCTCGGTCAGGCAATAGCCCAGCCCCGGCGCCCCGTCGATGAGCGCGCCCCCGGCCCGCAGCGTGGCGATATCGCGGTATAGCTGGCGCAAGCTGACACCGGTTTCCTGCGCCAGCCGCCCGGCGGTCACCGGGGCCGGCAGGCGGCGCAGCACATCCATCAGTCGCATCAGCCGGTCGGTTCGTGCCATCCTGCCGCCTTTTGTCAGCATGCCCCGGCTAGAGATGACCGATCACGTTACAGGAGGCAATCATGCTGACACTTTATCACGCTCCCGCCAGCCGCTCGACCTCGGTGCTGCAACTGCTGCACGAGATCGGTGCCGCAGATCAGGTCAGGATCGTAACCGTCGATATCGAGCGACAGGACGGATCGGGCGCGCGCGATCCCGCCAATCCTCACCCCGAGGGCAAGGTGCCCTATCTGACCGATGATCAGGATCTGGTGCGTGAACGCGCGGCGATCATTCTTTATCTGACCGACAGGTTTGACAGCCCGCTGGGCCGGCCGGTCGGGCATGAACAGCGCGGGTGCTATCTGTCATGGCTGTTCTGGTATCAGGGCGTATTCGAGCCGGTGGTCATTCTGTCATGGGCCAAAATCAGCCACCCGGCGCTGAGCGCTAGCCTGCGCGATTATGATACCGCAATTTCCCGGCTGGATGAGGTGCTGACCCGTCAGCCCTATCTTTTGGGCGCGGAATACAGCGCGGCCGATCTGCTTTGTGCCTCGCCCTTCGGCTGGTTCGGCGACCAGATGCCGGCAACGCCCGCGATCAAGGCATGGATCGCCCGCTGCGGGGACCGTGACGCGGCGCGCGCTGTGCAGGCGGATTAGATTGCGGTCCGCCCCCGGGGTGGTTGCGGGCGGACCGGGTGTGGCGGCGTTGCCCGCCACATCTGGCCGGATGCCCGGGGGCGGCGCGGTGCATCCGGGCGATGATCTGGCGCAGGCGTTTTCCGCCTAACGCTGCGCGGGGCCGGTGGCGGGCGGTGTGACTTTTGACAGCTGCACCAGCAAAATACCCGCCGCCACGATGCCGGCCCCGACCACATCCGAGATGCCAAACCGCTCATCCAGCAACAGCGCCGCAATGGTTACGCCAAAGATCGGAGATAAAAAGTGAAAGGTCGCCGCGCGCACCGCGCCGATGCGGTTGACCAGCAAAAACCAGATAAAGGTTGCCGCCAGCCCCGGCGCGGCGACGGTGTAGAGAAAGGCCAGAACCAGCCGCCAGCTCCAGTCGATAGGCATGCCCCATTCCATAAATGCGGCCGGTAATGCCAACGCGGCCGAGCCGACGGCCATTTGCAGCGCGACGATCATCAGCATGTTGCGGCTGCCGCCCGTGCCACGCACGACCAGCGTCGCCAGTGTCAGCGCGACCGCCGCCAGAACGCACAGCACCGTTCCCAGCGGGTCAAGCCCATGGCGCAGCCGCACGCTCATCACGATGGCGACGCCGATCACGCCCATGATCAGCCCCAGCATCGCCGCCGGGCGCGGCCGCTCGCCCAGCCAGAGCCAGCCCGAAAGCGCCACCAGCAGCGGCATCATCGAGGCGATGATGGCGGCGGCCGAAGCCTCGACCGTTTGCATGGCAACCCAGTTAAGGCCGAGATAGAGCGCGTTTTGCATAATGCCAAAGGCGATCAGCACGCGCCATTCGCCGCGGCTGAGATGCCAGCTCTGCCCCATGGCGCGGGCGATCATGATCCCGATCACTGCCGACAGTGCAAAGCGGATGACAAGGGCGGTCAGCGGCGGGGCGGCCAGCACGATGATGCGCGTCGAGGTAAAGGCCGAGGCCCAGAACAGCGCAAAAACCAGCCCCATCAGAATGGCCTTGAAATCCATCGCATGCCTCCGCCTCGGTGGCGGGACATTAGGGACAGCGCCTGCCATGTGCCAGAGGCGAAAGCGTGCGCGGCGGGCAGGTGTCATGCGATGAGGGCCGGCTGGAATTTCCGCTACCGCTGTCATGCGGTCCGGGCAGGCGTGCCGGCGGTGGCTGCCGCGCCCGGCCTGTCGCAAGGTCCGGGGGGATTGTCGTTCGGCCGGGCGTCCATATAGCCAGGCATGATCGGTTCGGGAGGATGAAACATACCGGAATTTACCAGCCTGCTGGCCTTTGCTGCCATTGCCATGGGCATGGTGCTGACCCCCGGTCCGAACATGGTCTGTCTGATCTCGCGCTCGGTCTGTCAGGGGCGCAGGGCCGGGCTGATATCCTGATACGGTGTCGCGTCTGGCTTTGTTTTCTAGATGCTATATGCGGCCTTCGGGATTACCGCGCGCGTCATGGCTGTTCCTTTTGCCTATGATACGCTGCGCCTGGCGGGTGCCTGCTATCTGCTTTACCTTGCATATCAGGCAGTCAGGCCCGGCGGTCGCCCGCCGTTTCAGGTTCGCGCCCTTGCCCCGGACGGTCCCGGAAAGCTGTTCCTGATGGGGCTGCTGACCAATCTGCTCAATCCCAAGGCTGCGGTGATGTATCTGTCGCTGCTGCCCCGGTTCATCAGCCCCGAACGCGGCAGCGTCCTCGGCCAGTCCCATGTGCTGGGCTTTACCCAGATTGCGGTCAGCATATGCGTTAACACGGCGATCGTGATGGCCTCGGGCAGCATCGCGCTGTTGCCGGTGCGGCGGCCCTTGTGGGCTGTCATTCCGCGTTGGCTGATGGGGATGGTGCTGGCCGCGCTGGCGGTCAGGATGCTGGCCGGCGCCCGGTGCCAGGCATCATGACCGGCCGCCGGGGGCATGGGGCCGCCTGTGCCTGATCAGCCGGCCGGGGCGGACGTGCGGGCCGGGCTGAAAGCTGACCGGCGGGTATGGGACGTCTGAAACGGGACAGGCTGATGCCCGGCGGATCAGGCCGGCCGTTCCTCTGAAGGCGCGGTGTGATGAATCAGGTGCGGCGGCCGGTTTGGCTGGGTCATATGAGGCGCAAGCGGGACAGGCAAAGCGCGTGCGGCGCCGGTCAGGCCGGCCGGGGCGGACGTGCGGGCCGGGCTGGATGCTGACCGGCGGGCATTGGCTGTCTGAAACGGGACAGGCTGATACCCGGCGGATCAGGCAGGCCGTTCCTCTGAAGGTGCGGTGTGGCTATTCAGGTGCGGCGGCCGGTTTGGCTGGGTCATATGGGGCGCAGCCGGGACAGGCAAAGCCCGCCGGTCAGGCCGGCCAGCAGGCAAGTTCGGCAGGGGCCGCCCGCGATATCCGCCGCCGAAAAGCACAGGCCGGCATAATGCCCGACCGCACCCCGGGACACTGCCCTGATGGGTTGTGGAGCGGTCGGCGCGCGGCCCTGCGTCGCAAAAAGAAAGGGCCGCCCGGCGTGGGCGGCCCCGCGATCCTGCTGATCAGAAGATCAGGCGTTGACGCTGTCTTTCAGCGCCTTGGCAACCGTCACCTTGACTTGCTTGTCGGCCGGCTTGGTCATCATCTCCTGGGTCTGCGGGTTGCGGACCTGACGCTCGGGACGGGCGCGGCAGGCGACCTTGCCAATGCCCGGCAGGGTCACTGCGCCGCCGTTCGACACTTCACGGGTCACAACCGCGGCAATCGCATCCAGCGCTGCGGCAGCGGTTTTCTTGTCGCTGCCCATCTCTTCGGCCAGAACGGCGACGAGTTGGGTCTTGGTCATCGGCTTGACGGCTTGAGCCATTATCACTGTCTCCTCATTGCCCCTGCTTCGGGGAATCCGATCACCGCAAGCTGCGGCACTGCATTGCTACACTAGGTTTCGCAGAGATTTTCAACCGTTTTCTCGCCCTTAGCGCGAAGGGCGGGTCAAATCGGCGGTTTTTCCCCGCTCTTTTGAAGTGACGCCGCGTCACGAGCGCCCCCGGCGATCAACAGAGCGGTCACTAAAGGAAGGCCGTCTCGCTGAACGAGCGCAGCTTGCGCGAGTGGATGCGCTCCAGCGGCATATCGCGCAGCTTTTCCATCGCGCGCACCCCGATCAAAAGGTGGTTGGCGACCTGTGTGCGATAGAAATCCGTGGCCATGCCGGGCAGCTTCAACTCGCCATGAAGTGGCTTGTCACTGACACAAAGCAAGGTGCCGTAGGGCACGCGAAAGCGGAACCCGTTCGCGGCGATTGTGGCGCTTTCCATGTCGAGAGCAATCGCGCGCGACAGTGACAGGCGGTGAATCGGGCCGGACTGGTCGCGCAACTCCCAGTTGCGGTTGTCGATGGTCGCGACGGTGCCGGTGCGCATGATCCGTTTCAGCTCATAACCGTCAAGCTGTGTGATCTCGGCAACGGCCTCCTGCAAGGCGACCTGAACCTCGGCCAGCGCCGGGATCGGCACCCAGACCGGCAGGTCGTCATCAAGGACGTGATCCTCGCGCAGATAGGCATGGGCGAGAACGAAATCGCCCAAGGATTGCGAATTACGCAGCCCGGCGCAGTGGCCCACCATCAACCAGGCATGGGGGCGCAGAACGGCGATATGATCGGTTGCCGTCTTGGCATTCGAGGGGCCGACGCCGATATTGACCAGGCTGATGCCCTGATTGCCGTCGCGCAGCAGGTGATAGGCCGGCATCTGCGGCATTTTCGAAAGTGACAGGATCTCGCCCTCGGGGGTGTCGATGACCTGATTTCCGGGCGCGACAAAGCGCGTATAGCCGCCGTCCGGCTGACCAAGAACAGAGCGGGCAAAGGCCTCGAACTCATCAACATAGAACTGGTAGTTGGTGAAGAGAATGAAGTTCTGGAAATGCTCGGGCGCGGTTGCGGTGTAATGCGCCAGCCGCGCCAGCGAGTAATCGACCCGCTGCGCGGTGAATGGTGCAAGGTAATGACTGCTGTCATCGAGCGGGACGGCGACCCCGTTAACGATGTCATCATTCACGGTGTTCAGGTCCGGCACGTCAAAGACGTCGCGCAGGCTGAAATCCAGAACCCCCTCTTGCGGGACGTTCAGATCGGTGCGCGTGGCGACGGCGAAATGCACCGGCATAGGTGTTTCGCCAAAGTCGACCGAGACCGGAACGCCGTGGTTGCGGATCAAAAGGCCCAGTTGTTCACGCAGGTAATTCGCGAACAGCCGCGGTTGAGTGATGCTGGCCGAATAGGCGCCGGGCAGCGAGACATGGCCAAAGGACAGCCGGGAATCGACCTTGGCATGGCTGGTCGTGGTCAGCCCGACCTCGGGGTAATAGGCGCGGTAACGCGCTGCTGGCCGTTCACCGCCCAGACAGGCGACAAACCGTTCTGTCAGAAAGCCGGATGACAGATCATAAAGCTCGATCAGGCGATCAACCGCCTGATCCGGGTCGGTGAAATAGGCCCGCCCGACCGGCTCGGGCGTTTCAAGCGGCAGATATTGATCGTTCATCCTGTGCCTCGCGTTTGCAATGACAGTGCCAGCGCGATGCGGCACTGGCAAGACGGCCATCGGGCACCTAGATCGCGTCTGAAAGGAAATCACATGCGATATTCGATCCTTGATCTGGCCCCTGTGCCCGAGGGTTTTTCCACCGCCGAGGCGATTGCCAACAGCGCGGCGCTTGCGCGGATGGCGGATGGCCTGAACTATCACCGCTATTGGCTGGCGGAGCATCATAACATGATCGGCATCGCCTCGGCTGCGACGGCGGTGCTGATTGATCATATCGCCGGGCAGACCTCGCGCATACGCGTGGGTGCCGGGGGGGTCATGCTGCCGAATCATTCGCCGCTGAGCATTGCCGAGCAGTTCGGCACGCTGGCGACAATCCACGGGCCGCGTATCGACCTTGGCCTTGGTCGCGCGCCGGGTGGGGACGGGGCGGTATTCCGGGCTTTGCGCAAAACCCCCGACATGGCCGAGAACTTTCCGCAGGATGTTGTCGAACTGTTGTCCTATCTCGGTGAGCCGGTTCCCGGATCGGCGGTTATGGCGCATCCGGGGCAGGGCACGAATGTTCCGGTCTGGATGCTGGGCTCCTCGCTGTTCGGTGCGCAACTGGCCGCCATGCTGGGGTTGCCCTATGCTTTCGCGTCGCATTTCGCCCCCGGCGCGCTGGATGAGGCGGTCGAGTTGTATCGCGCCCGCTTTCGCCCCTCTGGCCATGCCGAGGCCAGTGAAGCACCGCGCTTCATGCTGGCTGTGAATGTGATCGCGGCCCAAAGCGACGCCGAGGCGAGACGGTTGCAGTCGAGCCAGCAACTGGCCTTTGCACGGCTGCGGACGGGAAATCCCGGCAAACTGCCTGCACCGACGGACGATCTGTCCGAGATCACCGCACCGGTCGCGCGTATGGTCAATCAGGCGCTGCGTATCAGCGCGGTCGGCAGCCCTGAAACGGTGCGGGCGGGCCTGTCCGAACTGATCGCACGATATCGTCCCGATGAGCTGATCCTGACCGGCCAGATCCATGACCCCGCAGCGCGCGAGACCTCTTTCAGAATTGCCGCCGAGTTGATTGATCAGGGGATTGGCTGAGACGCCCCGACCGTATGGGCGGTCGTCGGCTGATTGGGGTGGAGGGGGCCGAATACCCGCCAGCACATCCGTTGCCGGCCGGGGTTGTGGCAGCCGGGACATAGCCGGGTGGCGCAATGGCCGGCTGGCGACCGGCAGCGACGCGGAAGGTGATCGCCGGACAAGCCCCACAGATCGCCCGGCCTGCCGTGCTTTCTGCCTTTGGGCCGGAGCGGGCGGCAGCCGGCGTTTGCCGCCGGGCAATGCCGGGGCTTTGTGCAGAGGTTGTGCGATTTGGGTCAGCAGGAATGGTGCGGGCATATCCGGCAGGACCGGAATCCTGCCGGCGCCTGACCCTGCTGCTGTCATCATATAGAGATGAATCCGGCAGGCCCTGTTCGCACGGCATGATGTGATCACTGTGCGGCCGGCGCGGGTTGTGCCGCGCATACCGTGGCGTCGGGGTGGTTGCGCTGGCAGACGGTGTCTTGACCTTGCCCCGGCGCGCGCCGATTTTTGGCTGAATATGACCGCCCCGGCCGATCTGGTGCCGACGGCCAGAAGCGGAACCATCCCATGCATATGCTGATCTTTGGACATGGATACTGTGCCGCGGCTCTGACCCCTCAGCTCATCTCGCGGGGGTGGAGTGTCAGCGGCACCACGCGCGGCGACCCGGCGCGCGTCACCGCGAGCGGTGCGCGGGCGATAGAATGGACCGGCGATGAGGCGGCCCTTTTGGGCGAGATATCGCGCGCCGATGCGGTGCTGAGCTGTGTCGCACCGGTTGCCGTCGCGGCGGGCACGGCCCCGGCCGACGAACGCGCGGCCGGGAACAGCAACAAGCCATCCTTTTCGCCCCCGGTTGTCAGATATGATCCTGCGGATGGTGACCCCGCCGACAGGCAAGGGGCACCCTCGCCAACGTATTTTGATCCTGTGCTCGACCGATTTGGACATGCCCTGCGTCAGGCGCGGCCCCGGTGGCTGGGGTATGTGTCGTCGACCAGTGTTTACGGGGATCACGGTGGCGGCTGGGTGGATGAGACGACACCACCGCACCCCGGTTTCCCGCGTGCGCAAGCCCGGCTTGAGGCAGAAATGGCCTGGGCCGGGCTGTCGGCCGAGGCGGGGTGGCCGCTGACCATCTTTCGGCTGGCCGGGATCTATGGCCCGGGGCGTGGTCCCTTTGCAAAGCTGAGGGCAGGGACGGCCCGCCGGATCATCCGTCCGGGACAGATATTTTCGCGTATTCACGTCGCGGATGTCGCGGGGGCGATCCTTGCATCGCTGGATCGGACCCCATCTGGTGACAATGTATCTTGTTGCTCCGAGGGATCGGCTGGTGTTCCGGTCGGTGCTTCGATCTTCAACCTTTGCGATGATGATCCCGCGCCGCCTGAAAACACGATTGAAGTTGCGGCCGGGATGCTTGGCATGCCCGTACCGGAGGCCGAGGCGTTCGAGACCGCGCAGATGTCCACGATGGCACGAAGCTTTTATCATGATTCCAAGCGTGTAAGAAATGATCGCCTGAAGGATCTGCTGGGCTATCGCCTGCTTTATCCCGATCTGCGCAGCGGTCTTGACGATATCTTGCGTCAGGAAGGCGAGGCGCAGCCTTGATTCCGGGCGTCCCGGCAGCTGCCTGCGGGTGCAGATCACAGATGGCATCAGCCCATGCGGACGGCTGCTGCCTGCCCGTGACCTCGCCCCGACAGGACCTGCGCTGTCAGCCAAGAGCAAGCGCATTGATCTGATCCAGCGTTGCGGTTGCCCCGCCGTTCAGCACGAATGTGATGGCGCCATTCTTATGCTGGATCTCCTGAACCGTGCTGTAGCTGGCGACCGGGGTTTCAGCGATCATCTGCGTGCCGCGATAGCTTTCGACGCTGAGGCTGTAGATGCCGACAGGCAGACGATTGCCCATTGCGTCACGTCCATACCACTCGATCAGCCCTTCGCCCCGGCCAATATCCTCGACCGTGAGGCGGCGGCCATATTGATCCTTGGTCACCAGCAGCACGCGGTCGGCTGAATGATCATGAGTGATATCCATCATGATCGGCTGATCGCCGAAATGAACAGGCCCGGAACTGCGCACCCGCTTGCCGATCCAGTCGGTATAGGCCGCAAGCGAATCGGCGCCACCTTGCCGCACCATCTGTTCAAGCAGGCTGTTGGTGCGCACCTGCTGCTCGACCCCGGAAAAAGTTGCCAGTTGCACAGCAAAATCCGCGCCTTCCATCGGGTTCAGCGGATCCTGATTGCGAATCTGGGCCGTCAGCATTTTAAGAAATGTCTCGAAATCGCCACCGGCAAATGAAGAGGTCGTATTTTGACGTGGGGATGCGGGGGCGCTGCCCGGCGGGGTGATAGCGGTCGTCATGGTCATTTCGTTCATCCTGCAACTGGGTTAGACGCGGATATCCAGCCGCCCTGATGGCCGCCCTCGGTGCGGTGCGGCCGGTGTGGCGGTCTCATCTGTTTTTTGCTTTGCCTGCGCTGGCGGGGCCGGATCTCTGCCTTGCATGCCCTTTTGCTCCGGGTCTTTTCCGGATTCGCCAAAGCTGAGCGTGGCCTCGCCCATGCCGGACTGCTTCAGGTCATGGGTCAACAACTCGATATTGCGCTTGATGAGGGTAAGCGTTTCGGGCCGTTCGGCAGTAATGGTGATGACGATCCCGGATTCATCATTGGAGATCGAGAACCGCAGCCTGCCCAACTCCTCCGGCGAGAGCACAAGTTCGGTATCCTGTCCGCCTGACCGGGCCTGAAGGATCGTATCTGTGATCTGGCGGCTGATTTCTGGCGGGGAATAAACCTGCGGAGATAGGGGCAATGATCGGGTCGGGCCCGCGTCGCCGCCAGCTGAAAGTGAGACCTCTGGAAAGGTCATGGTGTCCCTTTTGACGCCAGTGGATGGCGCGCCGGGGCGCAGGCCCATCGCCGGGACGGGGCTGTCCGCTGTCGTCCGGTCCGGGAATCCAGAGGACGCATTCTGGATCTGTGTCCCCGCCCGGACGTGCTGCATCGTCGGGATGGAGTCCTGCTTTGGCGTGGCGATATCCTGCGGGGCGTGCCGCGGTGTCAGCGGCGTATTGTCGCCGTTACTCATTCCGGGGTGTATTGTCTGACTGGCCACCATGCGCGAGACATCGTCTGACGCGGGGCGGGCAGAATGCGGCGCCGCCTTATCGTCGGGCAGGCGCGGGACAGGCGGATCCTTTGCGGTTTGGCCGGATGTATGCGTGGCAATCTGACGATCCGCAAGCCCTTGAGGGGCGTCAGATTTCATCGTCGAATAAGGTGATCTGCCGTCGAAATCCGCCTGCTGCCCGATCTCTGTCTGATCGAATTCTGCGGCCGTTAAGGTCGTAGCCGGACGGGGCAGGTCGCTGTCAGCCGGGTTGGCCTGGACCGATTTCCTGACCGGATCCGGGTCAGTGAGATGTGGATCGCCCTGTCTGGCCTCGGGCGCATGTTCCGGCGTGGGTAACCGGAAAGCCCCGGCCTGACCGTCCGGAAGGGCGAGCGCGGGATGCAACACGATCCCTGCGATGCTGTGTAACGTGCTCTCGGCAGCCGCTCCGCCGATAGCCGGATGGTCCGCGGGCTGCGCCGCCGCAGGGGCCGATACCGTTTCGACGATGGGCGCCGTTGAACCGGCGTGAAGATTGCCCGCCAGCAGTGCCGGGTGGCCTGTTCCCGTGTTTTCTTTGGCTGCATGGGTGGCGATAAGATGCGCCGGCGTTTCTGTCTGCGGCAGGGGATCCGCTGGCGTGAAGCGCTTGGTCTGGAGGGTCTCGTGACCGTCGACGCCAGAAAGCAGCTGCGGAGGCCGCCCCTGATGGGCCCCGAAAGATATATCGTGATTTTCGATCGGAATCCCTGCTTCGGGTGTGATCTCGCCGGAAAAGTCAACCTCATCCGCCACCGCCGGGGCGCGCTCGTCCCTGCCTGTTTGCAAGAATCCTATGGCGTTCCCGCCAATTGTGATCATCGGGCCATGTGCTGGGACAGGTTCTGCCGGGATGATCCCTAAACTGATTGTCCACAACTCCGCCAAGCCGGGGCGCCCCGCTATGGCACAGAAGAGGCTCCCTGCGGACGGTGGTCCGGCGGCATGAGTGAGTGGCAAGGTGATTCGCATATCCATAGCCTCTTTTTACCTGCCACGGGTTACCAATTATTTACCGCGCACAGGTAATGTGAATGGATAAGCGATTCGGGTGGTGTAATGAAACTGGAATATTGCACGGAATTTTGTTCAAATTATGCGGAAATTCCGCGCCGGAATATTTCCGGCCTTGAGGGCGCATTTTTTGAAGAAATGGCGAAACATATCATGCCACAAGGGGGAGGCGCTTTTTCCGGGGGTGCCGGTGAAGATCAGTTCTCTTCCTTTCTGAAAGAATCTTACGGCCGCGCGCTGGCGGAAAGAATTGACCTGAAAATACGGGTGACGCATGGCTGAAGCAGAGTATCTTCTGGAGCGCGCAGCGCAGGCGCTGATCTCTGGTCAGGCCGAAGATGCATTTCAGCTGGTCGAAGCAGCAGAGCAGTTAATGGATCAGAATCTGGTTGATCATGGGGCGCTGGCTGATCGTCTGGCGCGGCTGAAAGATCTCGCCGAAGCAGCATTACAGGGGGTCGCGGATGCCCGGGCAACGCTTCAGGCGGCGCGGCGTGATGCCACGACGGTGCAGACATATGATGAACTTGGAAAGCCGTGCCCGGTCCAGAACAGGAATGTCGAGATCGGAAGGTTTTGAATAAAATCAGAACTATCTATTTCTTGATCTTGCGAGTGAATTATATCAGTTATTGCCTCGAGGTTGTAGAAATGGTCTTGCGCAGAAAAGGCGCCAGGGGAAGCCCGCGGTCAGAATGGCCTTTGTAAAGTGGAAAGCGACAAAATAATCGGAGGACAATATGTCCAGCATTCTGACCAATAATGGCGCCATGGTGGCGCTGCAGACTCTCAAGGAAATCAACGGCAATCTGGCAAAGACCCAGGATCAGATCTCGACCGGCAAGGATATCAACTCGGCCAAGGATGACGCTGCAATCTGGGCGATCTCCCGCGTGATGGAATCGGACGTGTCCAGCTTCAAGGCCGTGTCGAAAAGCCTTGCGCTTGCATCAGGCGCCGTGTCCACCGCGCGGATCGCGGCGGAAACCGTGGGTAACCTGCTGTCGGAAATCAAAAGCAAGTTTGCTGCGGCCAAGGACGGAAATCTCGACCGTGCGACGCTGCACAAGGATTTCACCGATCTGATGGCCCAGATCGACACGACGGTAAAGGGATCGCAGTTTAACGGTATCAACCTGGTCAATGGTGATGAGTTCAATGGCGGCAATACCTTCTCGGCATTGTCGGCGCTTAACCGGTCGCAGGATGGGACGGTGACCGCTGACACGATCGATATCGACCTGGCCGATCTGGACCTTCGGATCACGGGAGGGAGCGTGGACGCGATGACCGATCTTTCGTCGATCGACCTGTCTGATGACAGTGCCGACTTCGATGAAGCGCTGACCATGATCGAGGCTGCAATTTCCGCCACGGTTGGTGCGGCGTCGGCATTTGGCTCGGCCGGCAAGCGGATCGAGATCCAGTCGAACTTCGTTTCCAAACTGGGCGATTCGATGAAATCGGCGATCGGCGCTCTCGTGGATGCCGATATGGAAGAGGCCTCGGCCCGGCTCCAGGCGCTCCAGACTCAACAGCAGTTGGGTATTCAGTCTCTTTCGATCGCCAATCAGGCGCCGAAATCGCTGCTGTCTCTGTTCCGCAGCTGATGACATGGGCCGGGGCGTCCGTGATACGCCCCGGTCATCACCCTCTCAGACAGGATAAACCGTGATTGCCGCAGTTCTTACCCGTCCCGGACAATACGATTCCCCCGTCTCAAAGGCGCCACGAGAGATTGAATACGCGCTTTTCGCACGGATTACACGGGCATTGCAGGATGCCGCGCATGCGAACGAAGCGGACGCGGGAATTCAGGCCGTGGTTGACAATAACCGGCTGTGGACAGAACTGGCTGCCGATTTGTCACATTCAGACAATGCGCTGCCGGCGGAATTGAAGCGGAACCTGCTGGGGCTCGCGCTTTTTTCCATCCGACATGGTGCCCGTATTCTTGGCGACGGCGGCGATGTCTCTACGCTGATCGACATTAACCTCAATATCATGAAGGGGCTGCGCGCCGGAGGTCGGGAATGAGCGGTCTCGTTCTAAAGCTTGCGCCCAATGAACGGGTGCTGATCAACGGTGCCGTTATTCAGAACGGCGATCGCCGTGCGCGGATTTCGATAAGGACGCCGCAGACGAGTATCCTGCGGCTTCGTGATGCGATTCACCCGGATGCTGCGGTCACGCCGGTCAGTCGGATCTGCTATACCCTACAGCTCTTTCTTTCTGGCGATCTCAAAGATGAGGAGGGGCGGCAAAGTATTATGGCGCGTATCAGCGAGTTGATGCTGATCTTCCGGGATCGTGACTGTCGCCTGCTGCTGGAGGAGGCCAGTGCTGGCGTATCGCAGAGTGATTACTATCGCGCCCTTCGTTCGCTGCGTGACCTTCTTCCACAGGAAGCGCGTATGCTGGGACAAGCGGTATGAGCTATCAGGTGCTTGTCGGAACCGGGGGCATTGCGGGCTGGGCGCTGCTGAACCGGACCGAGATCCGGCAGCGCGAGCTTGTCGCCAACGACCGCGCCGTCGCATCGGCGAGTGATAACTTTCGAGGAAAGATCGGCTCGGTTTCCGCCGCATCGGACCTCGTTAACGACTACCGTCTGCTTGATGTATCGCTCAAGGCTTTCGGGCTTGAAGGTGATATCCATAACCGCGCTTTTATCCGCAAGGTTCTGGAAAGCGATCTCTCGGATGAACGTAGTCTTGCGAACCGCCTTTCGAACAAGGCCTATCTGCGCATGGCCGAGACCTTTGGCTTTTCTGAAAAAGACGAGCCACCGGTTCGCGCGCCCGGAGCGGTGGAAGAGATTATTTCAGCCTATGTTGACCGGGAATTTGATCGCCGGGTGGGCCAGAGTGATCAGAACCTTCGCCTGGCGCTGAATGCGCGCCGCGAACTTGCGGCTCTGGCGCAGCGCGATGCGTCCGAAACAACAAAGTGGTATGAGGTTCTGGGCAGCACGCCCTTGCGCAAGGTTTTTCAGGGCGCATTCGGTTTCAGCGATGCCTATGGGAAACTGCCGATTGAGCGCCAGAAGAATGAGTATATTCAGGCAGCAGATCGTATGTTTGGTTCCGGCGGGATGAGCAATTTTTCGAGTCCCGAAAATGTCGAGAAACTGATCCGCCGCTTTCTCGCACGTTCCGCAAGCCCGACATCTTCGGTGACTAACCGATATGCCGCAGCGCTGACATTGTTATCACGTTGATGGTCCATGAGTGTCGTGCATCACGACAATGCCACCCGGAAGACCACGCTTCCAGGGCAGCTACATTTTGGAGATGGTAATAAAATTCAATGGGAAGTGCATTTGGGCCTTGCATCGGAGAGGGTTCGGGTGTGTCACGCTCTGACGCTCTGACGCTCT
>JAUNTL010000183.1 GCA_030538705.1 Paracoccus sp. (in: a-proteobacteria)
TCAGCGCGTCAACGGTCTGGGGCGTGGGGTCCACGATGTCCAGCAGACGCTTATGGGTGCGGATTTCCCACTGGTCGCGCGACTTTTTGTCGATATGCGGGCCGCGCAGGACGGTGAATTTCTCGATCTTGTTCGGCAGCGGGATCGGGCCGCGCACCTGCGCGCCGGTCCGCTTTGCGGTGTTGACGATCTCTTGCGTGCTGGCGTCCAGAACGCGATAGTCAAACGCCTTCAGCCGGATACGAATGGTCTGGCTTTGCATCTTTATCCCTCGGATGGGGATTTCCGTCGAGAGGCTGACCGCGCACCATGCGGGGCCAGCATCGGACCGTATAGAATGAATGCGCGAAGGCCGCCCCTTGCAGCGCGGCCCGGCACAAGGCAACCGATTCCCTGCCGGGATGGTTGCGATGGGCGCTTATGACCGGCAGGGCAGCGGCTGTCAAGCGCCGATGCGACACCCTTTCGCAGCCCCGTGCTACCCGGTCCCGTGCAGCGCGGTCAGCGGCTGACCCGCTCGACGATCTCGACCCGGCGGTTTTGCTGGCGGCCTTCCTCGGTGCGGTTCGTGGCCACCGGCGCGACCATCCCCGCGCCCGCGGGCGTCAGCCGCGCCGCCGCAATACCGTGGCGCGCGGTCAGCACATCCGCCACCGCCTGCGCCCGGCGCTGCGACAGCCCCAGATTATAGTCGAACGCCCCCTGCCCGTCGGTATGGCCGACGATCAGCACCTCCAGATCCGGGTTCCCGGTCAGCAATGCGGCAAGCTGGCCGATCTGCTCGTCCGAGGCGGGCTGAATCTGCGCGCTGTCAAAATCGAACAGGATGCCATAGATCGCGATCTTGCCGTCACGCGCCAGCGCCGCCTCCATCTCGCCGGACTGGACAACGGCCATGCGATCCTCCATGCCCGCGACTTCGATCACGTCCAACTGGGCATAGGTGAGGTTCTCCGGCTCGAAGGTGGTGACGTAGAGGGCCACATAGACATCCCCCTCGGGACGGGTCAGCTTCGCGGCCAGATAGCGTTGCTGCTCGTCATAGATCAGCCCGTTATAACGGGTGCCGGGGTTCATGATCATCTTGAAGCCATGCCCGCATTCGGTCTTGGCGCAGGTGAACAGGGTCTCGAAGCCGGCGGCTTTCAGCGCGGCCTCGTAATTGCGCAGCACCTCCAGCGAGGAACGGTCCCTGGGCGCGCGGTAAAGCAGATGGGTCACCTTGCCTTCGATCACCTGCGCCGGCGCGGCAAGCCCCATGTTCCCCGTCGCGTCATCGCGCTCGGTCCCTGACAGGACCAGATCGTAATCATTGAATTCGGAGAGGCTGTAGGCGCGGATTGCGCTGCCCTCATAGCGCGGGATCAGCGGGTTATCCGACGATCCGGCCACATCCTGCGCCAGCACAGGCATGGCCATGAAAAACGCCGTCAAAACGGCGACAAGACGCGTGAACATCATCTGGATATGACTCCCCCCCCAAGGCCGGACCCGCCGACAAGGGGCAGGTTAGCAGAACAGAGGCCCCGTCCCTAGCGAAAAGCTGTCTACACCCCGATCTGGTTCCGCTGTCAGCGCGCGACAGTATAAACTGCAACTGTCAGCCAGCGAACACCGCACGGACCGAACGGGCGGTTAGGCTGCGCAAACGCCCCTGCATCCCGGAGGATAGTCATGACCAAACCCGACGACAGCGAACTGGCCCGCCTATACGGTGCTGCTGAACGAAAGCGATATGACGCCATGCATGACGATTCATTTTCGAACCCCGGCCCGAAAAATGCCGGATTGATGAAAATGAACCCGAATTCCGACATGCCGCCACCGACAGACAAGGGCGTCATTCAGCCGTTCTGGTATTCTTTTGACCTGACCCATCGCCGCGTCCAGGAAGGTGGCTGGACCCATCAGGTCACGACGCGCGAGTTGCCGGCATCGACGGATATGGCCGGCGTCAATATGCGACTGACTAAGGGCAGCATACGCGAGCTGCATTGGCACCTTGCCGATGAATGGGCAATCATGCTGTCCGGGCGGGCAAGGGTAACGCTGTTCACGGCAGAGAATGAAATCTTCATCGACGATGTAGGCGAGGGCGATCTATGGCTGTTTCCGGCCGGAATGCCCCACTCCATTCAGGCGCTTGGCGATGAGGGATGCGAATTCCTGCTGGTTTTCAATCAGGGCGATTTTTCCGAAGACAGCACATTGCTGATTTCGGATTGGCTGATGCGCACCCCGCCCGAAATCTTGATGAAGAACTTCAACCTCGATGCCGATGCCATCGCAAGGCTTCCAAAGGGAGAACCGCTCTATATTTTTCCCAGCGACGAGCCGGAAAAATCGCTGGAGGACGAAATCGCAGAGGTTGCGAAATATGCGAAACGGCCAGCGATGTCCTATACCTTCAAGGCCAGCACGATGGCGCCCACGCGCGAAAACGATGCGGGGCATGTCAAGATCATCGACTCGCGCAACTTTCCGGCCTCGCAAAAAATTGCCTCGGCGATCGTAACGGTCAGGCCCGGCTGCATCCGCGAAATGCACTGGCATCCGAACGGAAATGAATGGCAATACTGGATCAAGGGCAGAGGCCGCATGACCGTCTTTCCCGGTCAGGAATCTGCGCGAACGATGGATTTTACTGCCAATGATGTCGGATTTGTTGCCAATATGGCGGGGCACTATCTGGAGAATACAGGCACCGAAGACATGGTGTTTCTGGAAATGTTCGTGGCGTCCGAATTTCAGGATATTTCCCTGAATCAATGGCTGCATGCACTGCCGGCGCAACTGGTGCGTGCCCACACCAATCTGACCGATGCCGAGATAGCGCGCATACCCGCAAACGGTGATCCGCTTTTGCCCTGAGCCAACAAAAAACCCGCCCCCTTTTCGGGGACGGGTCTTTTCCTCACGAGACAGGCCGGGC
>JAUNTL010000184.1 GCA_030538705.1 Paracoccus sp. (in: a-proteobacteria)
GATCTCAAGCCCCGCCGCCTGTTTGCCGCCGTTGACATCCGTGACGACGCTGAACCGCGCCACTGCGCCATCCAGTGATGACAGCGCGGTGCTGTTGACTGCAACAGCGGCGTTGGTCTGACCAAGGCTGGCGTTGACCGTCTGGACGGCGGCGGCAATGGACTGATTGGTACCGGCCTTGGTCAGGTAGTTCTGGGTCAGATGCGCCTGCACCGCATCCATGACCTGCCCGCTGCCCATCTCCTCGGCCGTGGCTGGCCGGATATTGACCCGGTGGATCGTGACAGATTTGGCTGCCGTAGCCCCGAACATCGAATGACCGGCAAAGATATAGATGCTGTGGTCGCTGAACGATCCGGTCACACCAGAGGGCCGCATGAACACCGCCCGCGCGGTCTGCCGGGTGCCGGTCATGCCCCCTCCCGCCAGCATGGCCGACAGGGCGATAGGTGTATGATAGCTGGCGCCACCGCTGATCCATGACAGCCTGACGCCCGCGCCTGCGGTGCTGCCCGTCCGGGTCAGCTCGACTTCGACCACATACCCGGCAGCATTGGCCTGACCCTTCCAGATTCCGGCGGCAATCGCGTTGTCAACGCGGACACCGCGCTCTTCGCCATCCGCCAGAGACATGCTGTAGGACCGGCCAATCGGGTAGAATTGGTTCGTCCTCCATGTGCCGGTGCCGCCGCTGCCCCAGTTGAACCAAACCGGCGCGGCCAAGAACTGGTCATCCAGCACACCATTTCCGGTCGATGCGACCTGCGCCGCCATGCCAAGATAAGATGAGGCCGCCGCAGAGGCACCCTCCGCGCTATCCTTAGCGGCCACGGCATCATTTCTGGCGATAATCGCGTCTGCCGCCGCTTTCTCTGCGCCAGCCAGCGCGGTTACGTCCTCAATGCGGATCTCCGCCACATCAATCGCGAGGGCTGGTGTAACGCTGGATATGGCGCGCACACCAGCACGAAAAGCGACTACGCCTGCGGGGGGCGCGGGAAGGGTGAAGTCGCGGCTGATGGTCTGAAATGTATCAGGGGCATCGGGCGCAAATGTTGCGGAGCCATAAACCTGCGCATTGGTCCAATCCGCGCGCAACCCGCAGATGGCAAGCTGAAGCCGGTTGGTGACACCGCCGTTCGTCCGCACCTTCACGGTGACGCGGATCGTTTTACCCTCAACAAAGGGGGCGGTCCCCCGAGACACGATTGCGCGGGTCTGTGTAAGATCTGCGGCGATCCGAATAAAATCACCGGCAACGGGATCGTTCATGAACGAACGATCTGCGGTCCAGACGGGGGCAAGCGCGGGATCGCCGGCATATGCAGAACGCCAATAGATGCCGCCGCTTCGGAAATCCGTTGGGAAAAGACGCGCTACATCGGCCTGCGCCCGCAGCACGGCTTGCGACGCCTCATCGGCCCAGGTTTGGGCGCTGGCGGCGGCGGCATGGGCGCTGGCGTAATCTATACCAAGGGCCGCTTTTGCCTCGGCAACCTCTTGATCTGTATAGGCGGCTGCGACCTGCGCTGCGGATAGCGCGTTCTGCGCAGCCGCGCTCGCGGCGATAGCTTCTGCCTCGGCGGCATTGATGCGATCCTGAAGTGTGGAGAGATCGACGTTGGCGCCATCGTAGCTTTCTGCAATGTCTCGCGCGACCTTTTCGGCGGCCTTCTGCACCTGCGCCAGCAGGCCTGACCCGCCCATAGCATCGCGCAAATCACGGAACCGCACGGCATGATTGGGTTTGCTGCCGCGCTCACCCATCAATTCCTGAAGCTTTGTATTGAACGCCTGATCGCGTGCCGCGTTCATTTTTCCAGATCCGCGATGACATGAGCGATTACGGCGCGAATGACTGTTGCAGTTCCGGTCAGTTCAATCTGCCACGTCGAGTGTGCGCCGCTCGGCGTCCTCCAGATCGCATCCTTCTGGGCGCTGGATGCAAACAGCCCTCCATCCGCGTAAATATTGATTGTCAGGCCACGATCCCCGTCTTCTGTCGAGGCCAGTGCCGCCCCCATCGGTTGTGGGGGAACGAAACGGAACGGCTTTGATCGCCAAGTATATTGGAGAGCGTCGGCCGTTGGTGCGTCGAATTCGGCGATAGTCACGCCGTCAGGCTTCAGGATAAACATCGCGCCGGTCTCGACCTGCGTATAAATAGCCAGCGCGGCGATCGAAGTCGGCACGACAAAGGGCGCGGCCCCCGTGGTGTCCAGAAGTTCGATGCGCCGCTGGCCGCCTCCTGCCGGGACGGCGGCCAAGGCATATCGCGATCCGATCCGGCCTGCCCGCATCTGCATGGGTTGCTTGGCTTGCCACTGGTCACGGGACCAGAGGTTGCCGCTGATAAGCCGGGCTTGGCCGCCGCTGCCAATCTCGACAAGCCCATCGGTCGAGGCGTAGATCGCGGAATAGCCCATGTCTACAATTGACCGTTTCGCGACACACGGGAAGGGTTGCTCGGATTTCTCCATCACCATCTGATCGGGATGCAGGCCCTGAACGACATATGGAGTTCCGGTGGTCAGCACCGCCAGCGATGTGCCGAATGCGGCCAGCCCCACGATCCAGTCGTTCGTGGTCAGCATGTATTTCGCCGGCCACGCGTGGGGCTGATACGGCTCACAGAACCATAGCTCCTTGCCCTTGAACGCCGCCATGATGCCGTTGGGCATCGCAGTCAGGCCCATCAGCGTGGCCGGCGGTGGGGCAAAATCCAGATTGGTCGCGGCCTCCTGATCGGGTGCGACGGCGGGGTTGTGGATGTAATTGGTGTCGGTCGCGTTGATGTCCGCCACGAAATGTAGATCGGTGGTGCCGGTCAGCGATGTCACCGCGCGGAAGATACGCTTGTGGGTGATGAGGCGATTTGCAGGGGGCGTGCCGGGCAGATTGGTGAG
>JAUNTL010000054.1 GCA_030538705.1 Paracoccus sp. (in: a-proteobacteria)
ACCGAACGCAAGGGGGTGCGGGTGGGCCTGATCACCACCGAGGGGTTCCGCGACACGCTGGAAATTGCCCGTGGCAACCGGCCCGATTTCTTTAACCTCGACTATCGTAAGCCGCCGCCCTTTGTGCGCCGGGCACTGCGCCGCGAGGTGCCGGGGCGGATGAATTATCTCGGGCAGGAAACGCAGCCGCTGGACCTGTCGGACCTGGCGGCGATCGTCGGTGATTTCCGTGCCGAGGGCGTGCAGGCGGTCGCCGTTTCGCTGCTGCATGCCTATGCCAACCCCGCCCATGAGCAGGCGGTGCTGGAGGCGCTGCGCGCGCTGTGGCCGGATGTCTCGGCCGTCGGCTCGCATCAGATCAGCCGCGAGTGGCGCGAGTATGAGCGCAGCAACTCTGCCGTGCTGTCGGCCTATGTCCAGCCGGTCGCCGAGCGCTATCTGCGCCGCCTGCAATCGGGGCTGCGTGACGGTGGATTTGACGGCCAGCTTTATGTCATGCAGTCAAATTGCGGCGTCGACAGTATCGAGGCGACGGCGCGCACGCCGATCACCATGGTCGAATCCGGTCCGGCCTCGGGTTTCTGGGGCGCGGCCGAACTGGGCCGGCTGATCGGCGAGCCTGACGTGCTGGCGCTGGATATCGGGGGCACGACGGCGAAATGCTCGCTCATCAAGAGCGGCGAGGTCACCATCATGACCGATTACTGGATCGAGCGTGACCGTTCATCCGCGGGCTATCCGATCATGGTGCCGGTCGTCGATCTGGTCGAGATCGGCAATGGCGGCGGCTCGATCGCCTGGGTCGATGACTTTGCAAAGCTGCATGTCGGCCCGCAATCGGCGGGCGCTGTTCCGGGACCGGCGGCTTACGGTCGTGGCGGCACCGAGGCGACGACGACAGATGCCAATCTGTGGCTGGGCCGGATCAACCGGGATTATTTCTGCGGCGGTGCGGTGGATGCGGATATGGAGGCCGCCGGCCACGCCCTGCAAGGGGTTGCCGGGGCGCTGAGGATCACCCGCGACGAGGCCGCGCGCGGGATTATCCGCATCGCCAACAACAATATGGTCAACGCGCTCAAGCTGGTGTCGCTGAACCGTGGCCATGATCCGCGCGATTTCACGCTGGTCGCCTTTGGCGGCGGGGGGGCGATGCATGCGGTCGCGCTGGGTCAGGAACTGGGCGTCAAAAAGGTCGTGATCCCGACCGGGGCGGCGGTATTTTCGGCCTGGGGGATGATGATGTCGGACCTGCGGCGCGATTATTTTCTTACCATGCTGGCCGACCTCGCGCCGGGTGCGGGTGCCGGGATCGAGGCGCGGCTGGCTGAAACCGAGGCCCGCGCCCGTGATCAGTTCACCGCCGAGGGCATCGCGGATGATCGCATCACGCTCAAGAGGTTTGGAAAGTTCCGTTATCAAAATCAGGAACATACGGTTGAAATACCGATTTCCGGCGCTGTGAGCGATGACGCGCTGACCCGGATCATCGCCGATTTCCACAGCAGCTATGAAAAGGAATACACCTATCGCCTTGATGCGCCGGTCGAGATGGTCGGCATCCATATCGTCGCCTCGGCCGGGATCGGCAAGCTGACCCCGGTCGAGCGCCCGCCGAGCGAGCGTCCGGCCGGTGACGCGCTCAAGGGTCGTCGCCGGGTCGATTATGCGACCGACGGTATTCACGAGGCCGATATCTATGACGGTGAAAAGCTGCTGCCGGGGATGGAGTTCAGCGGCCCGGCAATCATCGAAGACCCCGGCACCACCATCGTCGTTCATCCCGGTAATCATGTCAGTATGGATCGCTGGGGCAATCTTCATATCATCCTGACAGCCGGAAAGGGCGCGTGATGGCGAACGATCCGATCACCAATGAGATCATCCAGAACTCGCTTCAGGCGGTGGCCGATGAGATGTTCATTGCGATGCAGAAAACCGCGATGAGTTCCATCATCTATGAGGTGCTGGACATGGGCACCGGCATCACCGATGCATCGGGCGAGATCGCGTCCTCTGGTGCCGGCATCCCGTCATTCGTCGGTGTGCTGGACAAGGCGGTCAAGATGATCGCGGCGAAATTCGCCGGCCGTTTGCAGCCGGGCGATGTCTTTGCCGTCAATGATCCCTTTCACGGCGGTGTCACCCATCTGAACGATATCGTCGTCGCCATGCCGGTCTTTGCCGATGGTCGTGTCATCGCATGGACGGCGAATATCGCGCATAACTCGGATGTGGGCGGGATGGCGCCCGGCTCTCTGACCGGGGACGCGGTCGAGATATTTCAGGAAGGGCTGCGTCTGCCGCCGGTCCGGCTGGTCGATGCCGGCCGGCCCAATGAGGCGGTTTTCGATATCATCCGCCTGAATTCGCGCATGCCCGAGGTGCTGAACGGCGATGTCTGGGCGGCGATTTCCGCCGCGCGCGTCGGTGCCCGCCGGCTGGAAGAGATCGCGGCGAAATACGGCACCGCGGTTTTCGAGACGGCGCTGACCGATTTCATGGATTTCGGCGAGGCGGTGACGCTGAAGGGGCTGCGCGACTTGCCGCATGGCACCTATGATCTGGCCGAGGAACAGGATGACGGTTCGGTCTTTAACGTTTCGGTCACGCTCTCGGCTGACCGTTTCATCGTCGATCTGCGCGACAATCCCGATCAGGTCGCGGGTCCGGTCAATGCCTGTCGCGACGGGATCATGATCGCGGCGCAGATGATCCTGAAATCGCTGACCGATCCGCGCGGGCCGGCCAATGGCGGATCGTTCCGCCCGATCGAGCTGCTGACCCGGCCCGGCACGGTCTTTGACGCGCAGGAACCCGTGGCGATGGGCTTTTACTACGAGGTCGAACTGCGCGCCTATGACCTGATCTGGCGCTGTCTGGCGCCGCATATGTCCGACCGGCTGGGGGCGGGGCATTTCGGCTCGGTCTGCGGGACGTTCATCGGTGGTATCCATCCCGATACCGGCCGCGCCTATACGATTGTCGAACCGCAGGTCGGCGGCTGGGGGGCGGCCGCCGGGCGTGACGGAAATTCGGCCATTTTCTCGGCCTTTCACGGCGAGACCTATAACTGCCCGGCCGAGATCAACGAGGCCCGCAACGGCGTGATCATCGACCGGATGGAGCTGAACCTTGCCCCCGGCGGCGAGGGGCGCGAGACCGGCGGGCGTGGCGTCGTCATCGACTATCGCACCCGCTCAGAGGATGGCTATGTGACCGTCGGCTATACGCGCTCGCGCTTTCCGGCCTGGGGGCTGGACGGGGGCCGCGATGGCAGCCCGAACTATGTCCGCTTTATCCCCAAAACCGGAGAGCCGCAGGAATTTGCCTTTGTCTCGGGTCTCAAGACGCGGCCCGGTGATGTGATCCGCGTCATTACCGGGAATGGCGGCGGTCTGGGCGATCCGGGTGCGCGCCCGCGCGACAAGGTCGCCGAGGATATCCGCGACGGGCTGATCACCGCCGAATATGCACGAGAGGTTTACGGCTATGAAGGTTGAAAAACGTCTGGACATGCTGCGGGCCAGCCTGCGCGATGCCGGGCAGGATCTGATCGTCCTTGGCCCCGGCCCACATCTGCAATGGCTGCTGGGCTTTGTGCCCCATGGCGACGAACGTCTGCTGGTGCTGCTGGTGACCCGGCAGGGCGCCGCCTTTGTCATGCCGGCGCTGGAGGCCGGCAGCGCGCGCCAGTATACCGATCTGCCGATGCATTGCTGGTCGGATGCCGAAGGCCCGGCCGCCGCACTGGATACGGCGCTGGCGGCGGTCGCGGCGCAGGGTGCCCGCGCGGTCGTGGTCGACGAAGGGATGCGGGCCGATTTCGCGCTGGGCGTTCTCGACCGTCTGCCCGGCGCGCGCCACAGCTTTACCGAGACCACCATCGGCCGGCTGCGGATGATCAAGGATGCCGACGAGCTGGCCGCGCTGAAGGAAAGCGCGCGGCTGGATGATACCGCGATGCGCGCCGCATTCGCCGCGATCCGCCCCGGCATGACCGAGACACAGCTTGCGCAGGTCGTGCGCGATCATTTTGCCGATGCCGGCGCGCAGCCACTGTTTACCATCATCGGCACCGGCGCGAATGGCGCCTTTCCCCACCATCAGACCGGTGAAACCGTGATCCGGCGCGGGGATGCGATCGTCATCGACATCGGCGGGCGTCTGAACGGCGCACCCTCGGATATCACCCGCATGGCTGTGGTCGGTGAAAAGCCCGAAGGCTATGACGACATCCATGCCATTGTCGAAGGGGCCGTGCAGGCCGCCATGGCCGCCGCGCGCCCCGGCGTGCGCGCGCATACGGTCGATGACGCCGCCCGCGCCCATATCGCGGCGCATGGTTACGGCGAATATTTCACCCATCGCACCGGCCACGGCATGGGGGTCGAGGTCCATGAGCCGCCCTATATCTCGGGTTCGGGCCAGACCATGCTGGAGGAGGGGATGGTCTTTTCGATCGAGCCGGGCATCTATCTTCCCGGCCGTTTCGGCCTGCGGCTTGAGGATATCGTGGTCGTCACCGCAGACGGGGTCGAACGGCTGTCGGAACTGACGCGCGAGGTTGCGGTGATCGGCGAATAACAAGGGCCGGGGCCAGAACCCCGGCAGACAGGGCCGGACCACGCCGCGCCCGCAACACGAGAGAGGGAGAAAATGATGAATATCGCCTGGAAATTCGCGCTCGGCGCCTGCACGGCGGCGATGATGATGGGCAATGCAGCACTGGCGCAGGAGCGCCCGTTGCGCCTGGACGAAAGCGCGCCATCCGAAATCGACCCGGCCAAGGGCAGCGATTATTCGGATATGGTGCTGGCCGTGAACCTGTATGAGGGGCTGGTCTATCCGGTCAAGGGCGGGCCGGGGGTGCAGGGCTGGCTGGCGTCGGATTGGGACATCGACGGGCTGGACTATGTTTTTACCCTGCGCGAGGGCGCGGCATTCGCCTCGGGCAATCCGGTGACGGCGGCGGATGTGGTTTATTCCTTTAACCGCCTGATGGCGCTGGGGCAGGGTGCGGCCTCGCTGTTTGAGGGCCGCGTCGCCTCGGTCGAGGCGCTGGACGACGGGCGTGTCCGCTTTACCCTGACCGAGCCGTTCGCGCCCTTCCTTGCCGCAACGACGCGGCTGTGGGTTGTGGACAGCCAGCTTGCGCGCGCGCATCAGGCCGATGGCAGCCATGGCGAGTTCGGGGATTACGCCTCGGCATGGCTGTCGGCGAATTCGGCCGGTTCGGGCGCCTATATCGTCTCGGCCCATGACCCGCAGAGCGAAACCACGATGGTCCCGAACCCGAACTATACCGGCGAGGCCGCCGACCCGGCCGCGCCGGATCAGGTCATCTATCGCTATTCGCTGGAACCCTCGACCGTGCGCGCGCTGATGGCGCGGGGCGAGCATGACATCTCGTCGCAATGGCTGCCGCCCGAGGTTCTGCGCGCCATGGCCGAGGCAGGCGGGGTCCATCTGACGCAGGAGCCCGGCGCGACGGGAGAATATATCAAGCTGAACACCGCCCGCGCGCCGCTGGATGACGTCCATTGCCGTCGCGCGCTGGCGCTGGCCTTTGATTATGCGACGGTGCTGCAATTGCTGAACGTGGCGGATGGCGTCTCGCAGGGTATCGCGATGAATGGTGCGCTGCCGCAGGGGCTGATGGGGGCAGATATCGACGCCCCGGCATTCGCGCAGGATATCGAGGCGGCAAAGGCCGAACTGGCCCAATGCGCCCATGATCCGGCCGCCTCGCCGATCAGTATCGCCTGGATCGCCGAGGTGCCCGCGCGCGAGCGCACGGCGATGCTGATGCAGGCCGGTTTCAGCCAGCTTGGTTTTCCGGTGACCGTGACGCGCATGCCCTGGGCTTTGGTCACCGATGAGGTGACGCGCCCTGAAACCGCACCCCATGCGATTGAAATGGCGGTGAACGCGCTGACCCCTGACCCGGATTCGCTGGTCTTTAACATGTACAGCTCGACCGTGCCGCCGACATGGATGTCGGCCGAGCATCTGCGCGACGCCGAGGTTGACCGCCTGCTCGACGCCGGCCGGGCCGAGACGGACGAGGACACCCGCACCGCGATCTATCGCGAACTGAACCAGCGGCTGCGCGATCTTGCGCCCTCGATCTTTGCCTATGAGTTCACGCCGGTCTATGCGATCCGCGACGGGGTCGAGGTGCCCAATCTGGAAAATCCCGATCAGCGTTACCCGATCGGCGGCTATTCGATGCTGTTCAAGGATATGCGCATCAACAACTGATCCCTGCCGGCCGGGGGCGCGTTTTCCCCGGCCGGCTGCATGGCGTCTGGCCTTGTCCTGACGCATCCATCATCTGCCGGCCGGTTCTGCCGATAAGGTGGTGCCGCCCGGTCAGGACCATCCATCCGGTCGGGCAGCCCGCCCGCCTGCTTCCTGCCCCGATCCGCCGCCGCGCGTCACCCATCTGCAACCCGGAGCCATCGCTTTCATGCTGGTCCTTCGCCTCTTGATCCACCGTCTTGCAGTCTCGGCGCTGGTGCTGGTCGGGGTCTCCATGCTGATCTTTTTCATCGCGCGGGTCGTGCCGGGGGATCCCGCGCGGATCGCGCTGGGACCAAACGCCAGTCAGGAGATGGTCGAGGCCCTGCGCGAACAGCGCCATCTGAATGATCCGATCATCGTGCAATATGGCTGGTTCCTGCGCGATCTGGCGCAGGGGGATCTGGGGACCTCGCTTTATACGCGCCGCCCGGTGACGCAGGATATCGCCACCTATCTGCCCGCGACGCTGGAGCTGGTGCTGGTCGCCGGCGCGCTGATGATCCTGATCGGGCTGCCGCTGGGACGGGTCGCCGCACGCTATAGGGGGCGGATGCCCGATCACGCGGCCCGGCTGATCGCGGTGCTGGCGGTCTGCACCCCGGCCTTTGTCTGGGGGGTCATCCTGCAATTGCTGCTGGCCTATAAATGGCCGGTCTTTCCGCTGGCCGGGCGGCTGTCGGCGGGTGTCGCGCCCCCGCCGGGGATGACCGGTTTTTATACGGTGGATGCGCTGCTGGCCGGACAGTTCACCACATTCCTGAACGCCGCCCATCACCTGATCCTGCCGGCTACGGCGCTGGCGCTGGCGGGTATCGGGCAGACGGCGCGGCTGACGCGATCCTCCATGGCCGAGGTCTATCGGCGGCCCTATATCGACATGGCCCGCGCTTATGGCTTTGCCGAGGGCCGCATCGCGCGCCGCTATGCCTTTCGCCCGGCGCTGATCCCGACGCTGACCATCCTTGGTCTCGACTTTGCCGCGCTGCTGGCCAATGCCTTTCTGGTCGAAAGGGTTTTCGGCTGGCCCGGCCTGTCGCGTTACGGGGTCGAGGTGATCCTGCGCAAGGATCTGGACGCCATCGTCGGCACGGTCATGGTGATCGCGGCGATCTTCCTGATAACCAATCTGATCGTGGATATTCTCGTGTCGGTTCTCAATCCCCGTATCCGCCTGTCCGAAGGAAGGACCGGATCATGAGCGCGCGCGCCCCTTCCGTCGCCTGGGTCGAGTTCCGGGGCAATCCGCTGTCACTGGCGGGGCTGACGCTGGTCGTGATCTGTCTCGGGTTTGCGGTGCTGGCGGGGGTGATCTCGCCCTATCCGGCCCATGTCGGCCCGATCGGCGATCTGACCGCGATCAACCAGCCGCCGTCTGCGGCGCATTGGCTCGGCACCGACAATATCGGCCGCGATCAGCTGACGCGGATCATCTTTGGCTATCGGCTGTCGCTGTCGATGGCGGCGCTGGTGCTGGCGATCTCGATGCCGGTGGGCGTCGCGCTGGGGCTGATCGCGGGCTATGTCGGCGGCTGGACCGGCTTTGTCATCATGCGGCTGACCGATATCTTTCTGGCGATCCCGCCGCTGGTTCTTGCGATGGCGATCATGGGCTTTTTGCCGGCGACGCTGACCAATGCCATGCTGGCGGTGACGGCGATGTGGTGGCCGTGGTATGCACGGTTGGTCTATAACGTCACCCGCGCCGAGGCGCGCGAGGGCTATGTGCTGGCGGCCGAGGTCATCGGCGCCTCGCGTGCCCATATCATGTTTCGCGAGATCCTGCCCAATTGTGTCCCGGCGGTCCTGACCAAGCTGACGCTGGATGTCGGTTTTGTGGTGCTGATGGTCTCATCTCTCAGCTTTCTGGGGCTGGGGGTGCAGCCGCCGACGCCTGATCTTGGGTCGATGGTTGCCGATGGCGCGCGCTATATGCCGGACGCCTGGTGGCTGACGGTGTTTCCGGCGCTGGCGATCATGGTGCTGGTCCTGGGTTTCAACCTGCTGGGCGACGGGCTGCGCGAGGCATTCGATGCCGAGGTCTGAAACGGGCGCCCCCGTTCTCCATATCCGCGACCTGCATCTGGCCTTTCGCAAGGGCGGCCGGCGAACCGAGGTGCTGCATGGCATCTCGCTGCATGTGAATGCCGGTGAAAAGGTCGCGCTGGTCGGTGAAAGCGGTTCGGGCAAGTCGGTGACGGCGCAGCTTGCGCTTGGCCGGCTGCAACAGGCACCCGGGGTCGAGACCTCGGGGCTGGTCCGGGTCGCCGGGATCGACGCGACGGGCGATCCGGCCGGGATCGCGGCGGCCCGTGGCCATCGGGTCACGATGATCTTTCAGGACCCGACCTCGGCGCTGAACCCGGTCTTTCCCATTGGCGAGACCTTTGCTCAGGTGCTGCGCGCCGGCGGCCGGCGGCCTTCGCAGGCCGAGGCGCGGGAGCGCGCGCTGGCCGCGCTGGCCGAGGTTCATATCCCCGATCCTGCCCGCGCGCTGGACAGCTATCCGTTCCAGCTTTCGGGCGGGATGAACCAGCGGGTGATGATCGCCATGGCGCTGGCCAATCAGCCCGAACTGCTGCTGGCGGATGAACCCGGCACCGCGCTTGACGTGACGGTTCAGGCCCGGACCCTGCGCCTGATGGACGAGATGGTGACGGCGCGCGGCACCTCGGTGCTGTTCATCTCGCATAACCTGTCGGTGGTGCGTGAATTTGCCGACCGGGTTTATGTCATCTATCGCGGGCATATCGTCGAACACGGCCGCACCGGGCAGATCTTTGGCGATCCGCGCCATCCCTATACCCGCGCGCTGCTGGCGGCGGCGCCGCGCCTGACCGGTGGCGGGCTGCCTGATCTGGCCGAACATGAACCTGCCTTTCGTGATCCGCTGATCGTGCATGAGGGCTGTGGCGAGCCGCCGGAGGACCAGCCATGAGCGATGATATCCTTTTGCGTGCCACCGGGCTGAGCAAGACATTCTCTGTCGGCAGGCATGAGATCCGTGCGCTTGACGGTGTCGATCTGGAAATCAGGCGCGGCGAATGCCATGCGATCGTCGGGGAAAGCGGTTCGGGCAAATCGACGCTGGCCAATCTGATCCTTGGCATCCATGCCGCGACGGCGGGGACGCTGACATTCGACGGGCAAGTGCTGGGGCAATCGCGCAACCGCGCCCTGCGCCGGCGCATTCAGCTGATCCAGCAAAACCCGCTTTCGGCGCTGAACGGGCGGCGGCGTGTCGGGGCCTCGGTGCGGCTGGCGATGGATGTCCATGGCATCGGCCCGCGCGCCGGGCGCGACGCCCGCGTGCGTGACCTGCTGGCCGAGGTCGGGCTGGACCCTGATCTTGCGCGCCGCATGCCCGGCGCGCTGTCGGGCGGACAGCGCCAGCGCGTCGCCATCGCGCGCGCATTGGCCGCCAATCCCGATCTGGTGGTGCTGGATGAACCGACCTCGGCGCTTGATGTTCTGGTGCAGGCGCGGGTGCTGAACCTTCTGGACCGGCTGCGGCGCGAACATGGGCTGACCTATGTTTTCATCACCCATGACCTTGGCGTCGTGCGCGCGCTTGCCGACCGGATCAGCGTCTTTGCCGCCGGCCGCAAGGTCGAGACCGGCACCACCGATGAGGTCTTTGCCGCGCCGCGCGACCCGTTCACGCGCGAATTGATCGGCTCGGTCCCCGTCGCGAGCGCGGCCGAGGCCGAGTTGCGCGCCCGTATCCGCGCGCAGGGCTGAGGGGAGGGGGCCGCGGCCCGCCTGCTCAGATCACGGCGCGCATGCTGTCGGCCAGCAGAAACACCGCCACCGCCGGCGCGACAAGTGCCGCGGCCGCCGCCACGCGTTCGGGCGTGTAGTGACCCGCCACGTCCAGACAGTTGAGCGAGCCGCGAAACGCCCCGGCGATAAAGACCGGCAAATTCAGACAGGATGCACAGCCCAGCGATGAAATCAGCGCGTGATCGTCGAACACGTCGGAAAGTTCGGCGATGCTGTTGGCCACAAAGGGCCGGCGCTGGCGCACGACAATATCGGTCCAGCGATCGTCCAGCATCGGCTTTTCACCGGTGACCGGATAGACGTCGGGCATGTTTGTCCAGCTGCGCCGGGCGACGTGGCGTGTGGCGTCATGTTCCATGATCGTGAACAGCCGCGCCCCGACGGTCTGCTGCACCAGATCCTGCAAGGCGCGAAAGCTGACCTCGGGCTGGTTTTCCGGCTGTGTCAGGGCAGTGTTCAGCCCGGTCAGGGCGTGTCGGTCGGTCATGGTATCCTCTTGTTTCTTATGCATCCGGCGCGACATGGCGCATCAGTTCGCGCCCGGCGGGGCTGTTCAGCCGCCCGGCGCGCAATTGGGTGACATCGGCGGTTTCGACCAGATGGCCCTGATCCAGCACGCCCAGCCGGTCGCACAGAAATCCGACCACCGGCAGATCATGCGTCACCATCAGATAGGTCAGCCCGCGTTCAGCGCGCAAATCCTTGAGAAGGTTCAGAACCTCGGCCTGAACCGAAACGTCGAGGGCCGAGGTCGGTTCATCCAGCAGCAGAATTTCGGGTTCCAGCATCAGGGCGCGGGCGATGGCGACGCGCTGGCGCTGCCCGCCTGACAGCTGATGCGGCAGGCGAAAGCGGAAACGGCGCGGCAGACCGACCGCATCCAACGCTGCCAGCACGCGCGTATCGCGTCCCTTTATGCCGTGGATCACCAGCGGCTCGGACAGGGTGTCATCGACGCTGTGACGCGGATGAAGCGAGCCGTAGGGATCTTGAAAAACCATCTGGACCTGACGGGCCAGGGCCGCGGGACGCCGTGCCGACAGGTCGTGACCGGCGACACGGACAGCGCCCGTCCAGTTGCGCAGCTGACCCGACAGCACCTTCAGCACGGTCGACTTGCCCGATCCGCTTTCACCGACCAGGGCCACGCTTTCCCCGGCCGCGACATTCAGCGAAACCTCATGCAGAACCTGACGGGGGCCGAAGAACAGCGACAGATCACGGATTTCGATCATTCCGCGCCCCCTTGCGCCGTGATCGCGGCCTCGATTGCGGGGCGGTCCAGCACCGGCAGGCGTGCGCGCGTCTCGGCCAGATGGGGAACAGCGGCCAAGAGGCCGCGCGTATAGGGATGGCGCGCCTCGTGCAGGCGGCCGGCCGCGCATTCCTCGACGATGCGGCCCTGATACATGACCAGGATCCGGTCGCACCACCGCGCCACCATCTCGAGATCATGCGAGATCAGCATCAGCCCCATGCCGCGACGGCGCACCAGATCGTCCAGCACCTCCAGCACCTGCGCGCGCACCGAGACATCCAGTGCCGAGGTCGGTTCATCGGCGATCATCAGATCGGGTTCCAGCACCGTCATCATCGCGATCATCACCCGCTGGCCCATCCCGCCCGAGACCTCGTGCGGGTAAAGGTTCATCACCCGGTCAGGGTCGGTGATGCGCACCGATTCCAGTGCGGCGCGGGTCCGCGCGCGGCGCTCGGCCCGGCCCAGCCGGGTATGGTGGCGCAGGGCCTCGGCGATCTGATCACCGATGCGCAGGACCGGGTTGAGGCTGAATTTCGGGTCCTGCATGACCATCGCCATGCGCGCGCCGCGCAATCCGCGCCAGCCCCGCGCGCTCAGCCCGCGCAGATCGGTTCCGTCAAAGCGCAGCCGGTCGGCTGTGACGCGGCCGGGCCGGGCGATCAGCCCCATCAGCGCGCGCCCGGTCATCGACTTGCCCGAACCCGATTCGCCGACGATCCCCAGCCTCTCGCGCCCGAGGGTAAAGGACAGCCCGCGCACGACCTCGACCTCGCCCTGATCGGTGGGGAAACGGACGCGCAGATTTTCGACCTCGACCAGGGGCGTCACGACCTGTTCCTTCCCTTGGGGTCCAGCACGTCGCGCAGCCCGTCGCCAAACAGGCAAAAGCCAAGGCTGACGACGACAATGGCAAAGCCGGGCATGGTGGCGACCCACCACTGATCCAGAATAAAGCTGCGCCCGCGCGAGATCATCGCCCCCCATTCCGGCATCGGCGGCTGGGCGCCAAGGCCGAGAAAGCCCAGACCGGCGGCGGTCAGAATGATCCCGGCCATGTCCAGCGTGACCCGCACGATGGTCGAGGACATGCACAGCGGCATGACGTGGCGGGCGATGATGCGCGCATGCGACGCACCCTGCATCCGGCTGGCGGCGATAAATTCGGCATTGCGGAAGGTCAGGGTCTCGGCGCGCGCGATGCGGGCATAGACCGGCCATGAGGTGATGGCGATGGCGATGACGGCATTTTCGATCCCCGGCCCCAGTGCGGCGACAAAGGCAAGCGCGAGGATCAGGCGGGGCAGCGACAGAAAGATATCGGTCAGCCCCATCAGCAGCCGGTCGGTCCAGCCGCCGAAATAGCCCGCCACCGTGCCGATCAGCAGCCCCACCGGCGCGGCGATCACCGCGACGAGGATCACGATGAACAGCGTGATCCGCGCCCCCCAGATGACACGCGAAAAGATATCCCGCCCCTGCTCGTCCGTGCCCATCCAATGCGCGGCCGAAGGCGGCATCAGCCGGTTCGGCAGCGAGCCCTCGGTCGGGCCATAGGGCGCGATCCAGGGCGCAAATGCCGCGATCAGGATGAGGGCAACAATGATGATCAGACCGACCATGGCCAGCGGATTGCGCATCAGCGCCCGGCCGATGCGATAGGTTTGCCCGGCACGGGCCTGCATGCGCGTTGCGGGATCTTCGGACAGCAGCCAGCCGCGCAGACCTGCCGGCGGCATCGGGGCAGGGGTCATGCTCATCGTCCGGCCCCCCGCGCGCGCGGATCAAGCAGCCGGTAAAGCAGATCCGATGTCTTGTTGATAAGGATAAAGACCGCGCCCACGACCAGGGTTGCACCCAGAACCGCATTCATGTCCGCGTTCAGCAGCCCGTTGGTCAGATAGCTGCCGATGCCGGGCCAGGAAAACACCGTCTCGATCATCACCGATCCCTCCAGCAGGGCGGCATAGCTCAGCCCGATGACGGTAATCAGCGGCACGAGGATCGGGCGGAACGCGTGGCGCCAGATCACCACCCGTTCGGGCACGCCCTTGACGCGGGCGGTGGTGATGAACTCTTGCCCCAGCTGTTCGAGCATGAAGCTGCGCGTCATCCGCGCGATATAGGCAAGGCTGAAAAAACCGAGGATCGAGGCAGGCAGGATGATGTGCCGCAGGGCCGAGCGAAAGGACATCATGTCCCCGGCCAGCAGGCTGTCGATCAGCAGAAAACCCGTCCGCACCGGCACCATCCCGTCAAGGAACAGGTCGATACGGCCCGGCCCCCCGACCCAGCGCAGCCGGGCATAGAACAGAACCAGCCCGACCAGCCCCAGCCAGAAGGCCGGAATCGCATAGCCGGCCAGCCCGATTACGCGGATCAGCTGATCTGTCCATGATCCCTGTCGCGCCGCGGCCCAGACGCCCATGGGAACGCCAAGCGCGATGCCGATCATGATGCCCAGTGTCGCCATCTCCATCGTCGCGGGGAATGTGCGCGCCAGATCCTCGGCCACCGGCCGCCCGGTCGAGACAGAGATCCCCAGATCGCCCTGCAATACCCCGCCGACATAGCGCGCGAACTGCACGATGCGCGGATCGTCCAGCCCCATCCGCGCGCGCGCGGCGGCATAGGCCTCGGGCGAGGCACGGTCGCCGACCACCGCCAGCACCGGGTCGATCGGCACTTCGCGCCCGATGATAAAGGTAATGGCAAGCAGGCCGAGAAAGGTCACCGCAACCGCGATCAGCGTGCCGGCGATGGCGCGCAGTCTGGCAAGCAATCCGGCCGTGCGCCGCCGGGCCGCGGGCGGCGCGGCAGGTTCGGGGGGCTTTGCACCGCTGGTCGGGGTGGCTGTCGTCATGGGGCCTCGCTGGCATTTCGGCCGGACTATCAAAAAAATTTTGACGATGCAAAACTTTGTTACTAGCTTGTCTCTATGAGCAAGACAGACGCCTTTTCGCCCCGCCGTATTGCCGTGCCGGATCTGACCGATGATCCGGCCAGCGGTACCGTTGATACAGGCGCCGTGCCTCTGGCCGATGCGGCCGCACCCAGCTGCGGGCCGCGCATCCGTCATCTGCGACATAAATTGCAGATGAAACTGGGTGATCTGGCGCAGCGCGCCGGTATCTCGACCGGTTTTCTCAGTCAGGTCGAACGTGACAAGGCCGCGCCCTCGCTGGGCACGCTGGCGGCGCTGGCCCGCGCTCTGGACGTCGATACGTCATATTTCATTGCCTCTCCGCGTCCGCGTGACGGGCTGGGCCGCGCCGAGCGGCGCGAGCGGTTCCAGCTCGATCCCGATGGGGTGAGCTATGAACGCGTCAGCGCTGAATTGCCCGGCTCTTTCTTCAATTCGGTCATTGCGCATGTTCCGCCCGGCTATCGTTCCGAACTCACCGCCCATATGGGCGAGGAGCTGGTCGTCGTGCTTGAGGGTCACGTTCGCCAGACGCTGGCGGGACAGGTGTTTGACCTCGGGCCGGGCGACACGATGCATTTCATGGGCGACACCCCTCATTCCTTTGGCAATGTCACGGATGCGCCCGCCCGGCTGCTCTGGGTTGGCACCGCGCCGATCCACGGGCGCGGGCTGTCTGCCAATGAACCAACCCCAACAGGAGGACAAGACTGATGACCCTATTCCGCCCCATGGCTCTCGCCGGCCTGCTGGCCTTGTCGACGGCGCTGCCTGTCCATGCCGCGACGCCGGACAATGTTCTCGTCGTCGCGCAGAATATTGACGATATCGTCACCATCGACCCCGCTTCGGCCTATGAGTTCAGCTCGGGTGAATATGTTACCAACACCTATGAGGGGCTGGTGAAATACGCCGCCGAGGATACCGCGACCCTGGCGCCGGCACTGGCCACGGAATGGTCCGAGGATGCCGAGGCCCGCGCCATCACCTTTACCCTGCGCGATAATGTGGCCTTTTCATCGGGCAACCCGCTGCGGGCCGAGGATGTCATCGGCTCGTGGGAGCGGGTGCTGAAGCTGAACATGGCCCCGGCCTTTATCCTGACCCAGCTTGGCTGGACGCCCGAGAACCTGCGCGACATGGTGACGGCGGAGGGCAACAGCCTGACCGTGCGTTATGAGGGTGATTTTTCGCCGGCATTTGTGCTGAACGTGCTGGCGGCGCGGCCCGGCGCGGTGGTCGATATGACCGAGGTCATGTCCCACGAGGTCAACGGTGATCTGGGCCATGCCTGGCTGAACGCCAACTCTGCCGGCACCGGTCCCTTTACCCTGCGCCAGTTCCGTCCGGCCGAGATGCTGGCGCTGGCGGCGGCGCCGGATCACTGGGGCGGTGCCCCGGCGATGGAACAGGTCATCATCCGCCACGTTCCCGAACCCGCCACCCAGCGGCTGATGCTGGAATCGGGTGATATTGATCTGGCCCGCAACCTCAGCCCCGATCAGGTTGCCGGTCTGGAGGGGCGCGAGGGCATCCGTATCGAAACCTATCCGCAGGCCGCCGTCCACTGGATCAGCTTTAACCAGAAGGTCGGGGCGCTGACCGATCCGGCCGTCTGGGAGGCCGCGCGCTGGCTGGTTGATTATGAAGGTATGGCGGATAACCTTCTGAAAGGTCAGATGGATATTCATCAAGCCTTCTGGCCGGCAGGGTTCCCCGGCGCGCTGGAGGACACGCCCTATAGCTATGACCCGGACCGCGCGCGTCAGATTCTGGCCGATGCCGGGGTAGAGACGCCGATCAAGGTGACGCTGGATGTGATCAACTCGGCACCGTTTTCGGATATGGCGCAGGCCCTGCAATCGAGCTTTGCCCCGGCGGGGATCGAGTTCGAGATCATCCCCGGAACCGGCTCGCAGGTGATCACCAAATACCGTGCCCGCACGCATGAGGCGATGCTGCTCTATTGGGGGCCGGACTTCATGGACCCGCATTCCAACGCCAAGGCTTTCGCCTATAACGCCGATAATGCCGATGACAAATATGCCTCGACGACGACATGGCGCAACGCGTGGATGCCGCCGGCGGACATGAATGCCGAAACCATGGCGGCGCTGTCCGAACATGATGCCGCCAGGCGTGAGGAGATGTATCTGGACCTGCAAAAGCAGGTGCAGGCAGAATCGCCCATCGTCATCATGTTCCAGGCGGTTGCCCAGGCTGCGATGGCTGACCGGGTGGACGGGTTCGTCAACGGCCCGATCTCGGATTTCGTCTATTACCAGCTTGTGACCAAGAATTGACGCGGGTCACCTGAATACTGGCTGAATATCGGCGCGGGCGGCGTCTGGCCGCCCGTGCCTGCCCTGTGGCAGTGCGGCCGGGATCCGCCGCCGCGCGGGTCTGATTCCTGCGGGTGGCACGGGCGATCTGGCCCGGTGACAGGCCGGCGCGCGTGCCGGGCGTGCGAACGGATCAGCCTCTCCACCGTTTCTTCACGAAAGATACGCAACTTCTGCGCAATCGTGGCGTTTCTGCCAGGTGAATAGAAACTGAGGACAAGAACATCATGACCCACCTTGGCGCGAAACTTTTTCTGCTGGCTCCGCTGGCGCTTGCTGCCTGTATGGACGACTCTTTCCCCGAGGACCGTCCGGCCGGGAATCCCACCGCCGCCGAGATCGCCAGCTGGCCGCTGACCCCCTATAACTGCGCCAACGGCTATCTTGATGTGCGCTTTTCGCCCTCGGGCGATTTCGCCACCATCGACCAGATGGGCGAGCGGATCGTGATGCGTCATGTGCCCTCCGGCTCCGGGGCGCGTTATGCCGCGATCCACCCTGACTACAGCTATCAGCTTGACACCAAGGGCAATGATGCGACGCTTTATGAGGCCGGCGACAAGGTTGTGCTGCGGGACTGCCGCGCCGGCGGCTGAGGCGTCGGGGCAGGGCGGATATGCGGCCGGGCTTGACCCCCGGCCGCTTCTCGATTAGGGACCGCCGGTGCCCTGTGGGGCATATCCGTAATTATCAGGCCGCGTTCGTCCCCTTTCGCTTCACGGGGCGTTTCCGGCAATCAGGAGAAGCGATATGAAACTGCATGAAATCCGCGACAATGATGGCGCGAACCGCAAGAAAAAGCGCGTTGCGCGTGGTCCCGGCTCGGGCAAGGGCAAGACCGCCGGTCGCGGCATCAAGGGTCAGACCTCGCGTTCGGGCGTCGCGCTGAATGGCTATGAAGGCGGTCAGATGCCGCTGTATCGCCGCCTGCCCAAGCGCGGCTTTTCCAAGCCGAATCGCCTCAGCTTTGCGGTGGTCAATCTGGGTCAGTTGCAGCGCTTTGTCGATGCGGGCAAGCTGAAGGCCGGCGATGTGTCCGAGGACGGGCTGGTCGAGGCGGGCGTTGTGCGCCGCAAGCTGGACGGTGTGCGTCTGCTGGCCAAGGGCGAGCTGAAGACCGCGCTGAACCTGACGCTCGCCGGCGCGTCGAAAGCCGCCATCGAGGCGGTCGAAAAGGCCGGCGGCAAGGTCACGGTCACGACCCCCGCGCGCGAAGAAGCCGTGGCCGAGTGATTGTGCTTGTGAGGGGCCGCATGGCCCCTTACATAGGCATCCGAGTTTTCCTTTTGCGCCGCGGGATCTCATCAGGTCCGGCGGCGCTGCCACGATTATGAGGGCATCAATGGCGTCAGCCGCAGAACAGATGGCCGCGAACCTGTCCTGGGGGGCATTCGCCAAGGCCACGGAACTCCGCCAGAGGATCTGGTTCACCCTTGGCCTGCTGATCATTTACCGGCTTGGCACCTATATCCCGGTTCCCGGAATCGACGGCGCGGCGCTGCGCAATTTCATGGATCAGGCTCAGGCCGGGATCGGTGGGATTCTGTCGATGTTTACCGGCGGCGCGCTGGGCCGCATGGGGATCTTTGCGCTGGGCATCATGCCCTATATCTCGGCCTCGATCATCGTGCAGCTGCTGGCATCCATGGTGCCGGCGCTCGAGCAGCTCAAGAAAGAGGGCGAGCAGGGCCGCAAGAAGATCAACCAGTATACCCGCTATGGCACCGTCCTGCTGGCGCTGTTTCAGGCCTATGGCCTTGCCCGCAGCCTCGAGGCCGGCGGTCTGGCCCATGATCCGGGCGCGTTCTTCCAGGCCAGTGTGGTGATTACCCTTGTCGGCGGGACGATGTTCCTGATGTGGCTGGGCGAGCAGATCACCGCGCGCGGTGTCGGCAATGGCATCTCGCTGATCATCTTTATCGGCATTATCGCGGAAATTCCCGGCGCGCTGGCGCAATTCTTTTCGCAGGGGCGTTCGGGCGCGATCTCGACCCCGGTCATCATCGGCATCATTGTCATGGTCGTCGCGGTGATCGGCTTTGTCGTCTTTATGGAGCGCGCGCTGCGCAAGATCTCGATCCAGTATCCGCGTCGTCAGGTCGGGATGAAGGTCTATGACGGCCAGTCCTCGCATCTGCCGGTCAAGGTCAACCCGGCCGGGGTCATTCCGGCGATCTTTGCCTCGTCGCTGCTTTTGCTGCCGATCACGATCTCGACCTTTTCGGGCAACCAGACCGGCCCGGTCATGTCGCGCATTCTGGCCTATTTCGGGCCGGGCCAGCCGCTGTATCTGGTGTTCTTCGCGGTCATGATCATCTTCTTCTCGTATTTCTATACGCAGAACGTGTCATTCAAATCGGATGATGTGGCCGAGAATCTGAAAAATCAGGGCGGCTTTATCCCCGGCATCCGCCCGGGCAAGCGCACCGAGGAATATCTGGATTATGTGGTCAACCGCATTCTGGTGGTCGGTTCGGTCTATCTGGCGGCTGTCTGTCTGCTGCCCGAGGTCGTGCGCAGCCAGTTTGCCGTGCCCTTCTATTTCGGGGGCACCTCGGTTCTGATCGTGGTTTCGGTGACCATGGATACGATCAATCAGGTCCAGAGCCATCTTCTCGCCCATCAGTATGAGGGGCTGATCGAGAAATCCCAGCTTCGGGGCAAGCGCAAGCCCGGCACCGCCCGGCCGCGCAAGGCCCCGTCGCGGCGCTGAACAGCGGCGCCGCCCCCAGTCATGACTTCAGGAGGGACAAAGCCATGACCACGAACATCATCCTGCTTGGCCCGCCGGGCGCGGGCAAAGGCACGCAGGCCAAGCGACTTGAGGAGGAGCGCGGCCTCGTTCAGCTTTCGACCGGGGATATGCTGCGCGAGGCGCGGACCTCCGGCACCGAAATGGGCCGCCGCGTGGCCGAGGTCATGGACCGGGGCGAACTGGTCACCGACGAGATCGTCATCGGCCTGATCCGCGAAAAGCTGGCCGCCGGCGGCAAGGGGTTCATATTCGACGGTTTCCCGCGCACGCTGGCGCAGGCCGACGCATTGGGCCGGCTGCTTGAGGAAACCGGTCAAAAGCTGGATGCGGTGATCGAGCTGCGTGTTGATGACGACGCCCTTGTCGCCCGGATCGTCAAGCGCGCCGACGAGGCCCGCGCCGCCGGTCAGCCCGTCCGCCGCGACGACACGCCCGAGGTTTTTGCCGACCGGCTGCGCGAATATTACAAGAAAACCGCGCCGCTGCTGGGCTATTACTATGCCAGGGGCGAGCTGACCGGCGTCGATGGCATGGCGGCGATGGATCAGGTCGCCGGCGCGATCGCGGCGGTCCTCGACCGCTGAGCAAGGCGGGGCACCTGCCTGTGGCCGGGGTGTCGGGATCATGGCAAAAGGCGCGGTGCCGCGCTTCGTCGTGACGGGAATATCCGCGGCACTGCGCCGGGGCAGGGACGGCGGTTGACAAGGCCGCGAATCCCCACTAGGTCACAGCATCCCTGTCAAGGGGAATCACCATCCGGTGAAACTGGTTCAGGCCCGAAAGCCGTCTTTCGGGCCTTCGGTTGTGAAAAAAGCTTCCGGGGCTACGGAAGCGCAACAGCAAAGGAAACAGCGTGGCTCGTATCGCTGGCGTTAATATTCCGACGGGGAAACGTGTCCCCATCGCACTGACCTATATCCATGGCATCGGCCATCATTTCGCCGAACAGATCTGTGATGCCGTCGGCATCGACCGCGCCCGCCGCGTCAACGACCTGTCGGATGCCGAAGTTCTTCAGATCCGCGAATATATCGACGGCAACCTGACCGTCGAGGGCGACCTGCGCCGCGACACCCAGATGAACATCAAGCGTATGATGGATCTGGGTTCCTATCGTGGTCTGCGTCATCGTCGCGGTCTGCCGGTGCGTGGTCAGCGCACCCACACCAATGCCCGCACCCGCAAAGGCCCGGCCAAGCCGATCGCCGGCAAGAAGAAATAAGGAGACGGGCATATGGCACGCGATAAAACCCGCACGAAGCGCAAGGAACGTAAAAACATCGCCGCCGGTGTGGCGCATGTGAATTCGTCCTTTAACAACACCAAGATCCTGATCTCGGACGTTCAGGGCAACGCGATTGCGTGGTCCTCGGCCGGCACCATGGGCTTTAAAGGCTCGCGTAAATCGACGCCCTACGCCGCCCAGATGGCCGCCGAAGATGCCGGCAAGAAGGCGCAGGAACATGGTGTCCGCACGCTGGAAGTCGAAGTTCAGGGCCCCGGCTCTGGCCGCGAATCGGCGCTGCGCGCACTGGCCGCGGTTGGTTTCAACATCACCGCGATCCGCGATGTGACCCCGATCGCGCATAACGGCGTTCGTCCGCCCAAGCGCCGCCGGGTCTGATCCCGTATTTTTGCCCGTCCCGCGCCGCAGACATGCTGCGCGGGCCGGGCTGTTCGCATTTCACCTCGGGCGTTCCGGCTGCTGGTCATGGTGTCGGAACAGGAATGGAGGCAAACGCATGATCCACAAAAACTGGGCCGAGCTTATCAAGCCCGCGCAGCTTGACATCAAGACCGGCGCCGATGCGACGCGCACCGCCACTGTCACCGCCGAACCGCTGGAGCGCGGCTTTGGTCTGACGCTGGGCAATGCGCTGCGCCGCGTGCTGTTGTCGTCGCTTCAGGGCGCGGCGATCACCAGCGTTCAGATTGACAATGTGCTGCATGAATTCTCGTCCGTCGCAGGTGTCCGCGAGGATGTCACGGACATCGTCCTGAACCTCAAGGGCGTGACCCTGCGCATGGATGTCGAAGGCAGCAAGCGCCTGACGCTCCGCGCCAAGGGGCCGGGCGAGGTGCGCGCCGGCGATATTCAGGAAACCGCCGGCATCACCATCCTGAACCGTGATCATGTCATCTGCCATCTGGATGACGGGGCCGATCTGAACATGGAACTGACCGTCTCGACGGGCAAGGGCTATGTGGCCGCCGACAAGAACCGTCCCGAGGATGCGCCGATCGGCCTGATCCCGATTGATGCGATCTTTTCGCCGGTCAAGCGCGTCAGCTATGAAGTGACCCCGACCCGCGAA
>JAUNTL010000055.1 GCA_030538705.1 Paracoccus sp. (in: a-proteobacteria)
AGATCAGGATGTCGCAATCGCGCAGCAGCCATTTGGCGATGACCACCTTTTGCTGGTTGCCCCCCGACAGCAGGCGCACCTCCTGGCCGTCATGCGGGGTGCGGATCGCCAGGGTTTGTATGTAATCGCGGGCGATCTCGCCCAGACGGCCCTCATCAAGGCGCCCGATGGCATCGGTATAGCGCGGCAGGCTGGCCATGGCGATATTGGCCCGCACATCCATCGGCAGGGCCAGACCGAAATGCTTGCGATCCTCGGACAGATAGCCGATGCCGGCGGCGACCGCGTCGGCGGGGCTGGTAATATTGACATGTCGGCCGTGAACGATGATCTCGCCGCCATCGCGCGGATCGGCGCCGAAGATGGCACGCGCAAGTTCGGTCCGCCCGGCCCCCATCAACCCGGCAAAGCCGAGAATTTCGCCTTTCCGGACCGCGAAACTGATGCCTTTCAGCACGTTGCCCCGGCGGATGCCACGCACCTCAAGCGCGGTTTCGGCACCGCTCAGATCCGGGATCACCGGCTTTTCATCGCTCAGCTCGCGCCCGACCATCATCGCGATGATCTGCCCGATGGGGGTCGAGGCCGCGTCAACCGTGTCGACATATGCCCCGTCACGCATCACCGTCACGCGGTCGGCGATGCGGCGGATCTCGTCCATCTTGTGCGAGATGTAAACGATGCCCACGCCCTCGTCGCGCAGCCGGTTGATGATCGTGAACAGCTCGGCGATCTCGGCATCATTCAGCGCCGCGGTCGGCTCGTCCATGATCAGCACGCGCGAGCGGTGCGACAGCGCCTTGGCGATCTCGACCATCTGCTGACGTGCGATGGTCAGATCGCCGACGCGGGCCGTCGGGTCCATCGGGATATTCATGGACCGGAAAATATCGGCCGTGTCGGCATTCAGACGCCCGTCATCCAGCCGCCCGAAAAAGCCGCGCGGCTCGCGCCCGATCCAGATGTTCTGCGCGACCGTCAGATCGCCCATCAGCGCCAGTTCCTGATGGATGATGCCGATGCCCTGTTTCTGCGCCGCCTGCGGGCCGGGCAGGGTGGTCTCGGCCCCGTCGATCAGAATGCGCCCGCCATCGGGCTGATAGACGCCCGAGAGGCATTTCATCAATGTCGACTTGCCCGCGCCGTTTTCGCCCATGAGCGCGTGGACCTCGCCCGCGCGCAGCCCGAAGTCGACGGCTTTCAGCGCATGCACCCCCGGAAAGCGCTTGTCGATCGCCTCCATGCGGACCAGATCGCTCATGTCGCGGTGCCATAGACGCGGGCGGCATTGCCGCCCATGATGGCCGCGCGCGCCTGCGCAGGCAGCCCGGCCAGCAGATCCCCGCTCAGCCGGTGCCAGTCGTCAAAGCTGGCCGCCAGCGTCAGGACCGGCCAGTCGCTGCCCCAGATCAGCCGGCCGGGACCAAACAGATCGAGCAGATCCCCGGCAACCTGATGCTGTTCGGCCGGGTCTTTCAGCTCTGTCATCAGGCCCGAAAGCTTGCAATGAATGCGCGGATCGGCGGCGAGGCGTGCCATATCCGCACGCCAGCCCGCGCGCGCGCCCGGCTGAGGCTTGGCGGCATGATCAATGACGATGCGCAGATCCGGGTGGCGCTCGGCAAAGCGCGCCAGCATCGGCAGATGTCGTGCGGTGACAAGCGCATCAAGAACCAGCCCGGCGTCCTGCATGGCGGCGAATGCCTCGGGCCGGGCGGTCGTCATCAGCCATTCGGTATCGGCAATGTCTTGCAACATCGGACGCAGCCCGCGCAGGCGCCTGTCGGTCGCCAATGCGGTGATCTGCGCCGCGGCATCGGGGGCCGCCAGATCGGCCCAGCCGACCACGCCAAGGATGCGCGGATCATCCAGCGACAAAAGATAGCGCGTTTCATCCACCGTCGGCGCGGCCTGCACCGCGATCACCGCGCCCTTGCCGGGATAATCCGCCGGGTCGAAATCGCGCCGCAGCCTCTCCAGCCCCGCCCCGTCCAGCCAGCCATAATCACCCCGCGCGGGGCGCCAGAAATGGACATGGGCGTCGATGACGCTCATCAGATGGTGACCCCGCCATCGACGAGCATTGCCTGCCCGGTGACAAAGCGGCTGTCATCAGACAGCAGATACAGCACCATCGGCGTGATATCATCCACCGTCGCCAGCCGGCCCATCGGCTGACGCGCGATAAAGTCCTTTTCGGCCTGCACCGGATCGGCGGCGGCGGCGATGCGGCCGCGCAGGCTGGGCGTGTCGACCGTGCCGGGGCACAGCGCATTGCAGCGGATGCCCTCGGTCACGAAATCGGCCGCGATGGCCTTGGTCAGTCCGATCACCGCCGCCTTGCTGGCCCCGTATGCGGTGCGGTTGACAAAGCCTTTGATCGACGACGCCATCGAGGCCATGTTGAGGATCGAGGCCGTCCCCGTTTGCCGCGCGCGTTCACGCATTCCGGGCAGGCAGGCCCGTGTCAGCCGCATCATCGCCGTGACATTGAGATCAAAGGCAAAGCTCCAGTCCTCGTCGCTGAGGTCCAGAACGGTGCCGTGATGCACGACCCCCGCACAGTTGAACAAACCGTCGAGCGGCCCGGTCGCGGCCGCGATGCGGGCGATGGCAGCCGGGTCGGTCACATCAAGGGGGTGGGTCTCGGCATCAAGCCCGGCCAGCAGGCCCGCGTCGCGATCGGTTGCGATGACGCGCGCCCCCTCGGCCCGCAATGCGATGACGCTGGCGCGCCCAATGCCCTGACCCGCCGCTGTCACGAGAATCGTCTTGCCGGAAAGCCGCATGAGAACCTCCCTTTCCCTTGCGAAATTTCTTATATGAATAAGTTATTCATGAGTGAACTCTTGACGCAAGCCTTTTCTTGCGTTGTCCTTGTCATGGGATGAATGGGGTCAGGAATGGCGGGCGGGCGCGCAGATGCGCAGGACACAGTCGGGCAAGGGCCGCGGTATCGCGCGCCGGCGCTTGACAAGGGTCTTGATATCATTGAAATTCTGGCGGCATCGCCACAGCCGATGACGCGCGCGGGTATTACCCGCGAGATGGGCCGGTCAGCCTCTGAAGCCTATCGTATGCTCGAGCGGCTGGTCGCGCGGGGCTATGTCACCCGCATCGACGGCACCGATGGCTATGCGCTGACGATGAAGCTTTTTCTGCTTGCCCATGCCCATCCGCCATTGCGCCGGCTGGCCGTGCAGGCCCAGCCGCTGATGGATCGTTTCGCCGCCGGAACGCGTCAGTCCTGCCATCTGGTCGTGCCCGACAGCCGTTGTGCGGTGGTGATCGCGCAGGCCAGCCCGGCCGCGCATTGGGAGTTCCGTATCCGTGTCGGCGCCCAGCTGGACCTGTTCTCGACCGGCTCGGGGCTGACGCTGCTTGCCTTTCAGCCGGCGGCCAGCCGTGCCGCGACGCTGGCGTCATGGGGCGTTGATGGTGCCGATCAGCAACTGGCGGCCGTGGCGGATCATCTGGATGCGATCCGCGCCGCCGGTCACCGCGCGGCGCCATCGCGTCAGCTTGTCGGGGTCGAGGATCTGTCTGTGCCCGTCATCGGGCCGGGCGGAGACGCCTTTGCCGTCGTCACCTGTGCCAATATCCGCCACCCGGACGAGGCCGGCGACCTTGCCCGTGCGGCCACGCTGGAACGGCTGCTGGCGCTGGCGCAGGATCTGTCCCCGCCCGTGGCCTGAGGCCGGTCAGTCAAAGCCGATCACACCTTTTCGCAGGATGAAATTGCCATAGGGCCGCGATTCGGCCGACAGGATCACGGCAAAGGCGTCGCGGGCACGGGCATAAAAGGCGTGGCGTTCGATCCCGGTCGCGGTGAAACCCTCGGCGGCGATCAGCGGCGCGGCCTCGGCCACGACCTCGGGGACGGCATCCGCATCGCCGACGACCTGCATGGTGAGGACCGGATCATCGTCATAAGGGTCGAGCGGCATCAGCGACAGCACCGCGCGCAGCGCACGCATCGCGTCGCAGGCCAGCGGGATGGCGCGCCCATGCACGGTATGGCACGCCACCGAGGCGGCCGGGAAATTCGCATCGGCGATGACAATGCTGTCGCCATGGCCCATTGCGGCCAGAACGAACAGCAATTCGGCGCTGACAAGCGGGTCGATCCCCTTAAGCATGAATGCCCCTGATCGCGGTCATGTTACGTTATCCTTTTGCTGCAACGCCTGCGTGACGGATATCTTACCCGGCTGCGCCGCCGGCGGTATTGTGCGGCCGGCGACAAGCCTGCGCCATTATTCACATCGCATTTTGTATCGCGCAATGGCGAAGGGCAGCCGCGCTCATCCTGCCGATATGCCGCCACTGGCAGCCGGCGCCGGGGGCCGCGCGGCCCTGTGATCACTTGCCCCAATTCAGCGCCAGCGGCTGCACCTCGCGCGCCAGTTCCAGCAGGCCCGCGCGGGTGGCGGGATGGACCGGCTCCAGCGGGTGGCGCACCATGTCCGAGCCGATGACGCCGCCCTCGGCCATCACGATCTTGGCGGCGCGCAGCCCGCATTGACGGTTTTCATAATTGATCAGCGGCAGGATGCGCTGATAGGCGGCGGCGGCCTGATCGCGGTGCCCGGCGGCGTGATGGGTGATCACCGGGCGGATGAGGTCGGGCAAAAGCGCGCTTGACATGACCCCGGTGGCGCCTGCGTCCAGATCGGCCATCAGGGTGATTGCTTCTTCGCCGTCGAAGGGGCCTTCGATCACGTCACCGCCGGCCGCGATCAGCGCGCGCAGCTTGGCCGCCGTGCCCGGCACCTCGATCTTGAAATAGCGCAGCAACGGCAGATCCGTCGCCAGCCGCACGAGAAAGGGCACCGAAAGATGCACCCCGCTGAGCGGCGCATCCTGCACCATGACCGGGATGCGCGCGGCGTCCTGAACGGCGGCGAAATGGTCGTAGATCGCCTGTTCATCGACGCGCAGCGCACCCGCGCCGTGATAGGGCGGCATCATCATCAGCAGGGACGCACCATGTTCACGGGCATGGGCGGCGCGCTCAATCGCGATGCGGGTGCTGAAATGGCTGCATGTCACCATGACCGGCACGCGGCCGGCGACATGGGCCAGGCTGTCCTCGGTCAGGATGTGGCGTTCCTCGTCGGTCAGCAGAAACTGCTCGGAGTAATTCGCCAGCAGACAGATCCCGTCGACGCCCTGATCAATCATGCAGTCAAGGACGCGGCGCTGACCGGGGATGTCGATATCGCCATTCTCAAGAAACGGCGTCGGCGCGACGGGGAAAAGGCCCTTGTAGGGCGCGGGACGCGGGGTGGTCATGGGAATTGTCCTGTCTGGCATGAGGCGGGGCGCGCGGAAAATCCGCCGGGCATGCGATCACGCCCGGCGTCAGGGGCCGGTCAGCCCTCGGGGAGGTCGTCGGGCAGCGACTGGTGGAAATACTTCTCGTAAATCTCGTTCAGCTTGCCGTTTTCAAGGTTCTGGGTGACCCATTGATCGACCCATGCCTTCATCTCGTCATCGCCTTTGCGCAGGCCGATGGCCATGGGATAGGCGGCCATGTTCAGCTTGACCTCAAGGTTCAGGCCGGGGTTCTGCTCGGCCACGGCGTTGGCGGTGGAAAGGGCGGCGGCAAAGACCTTTTGCTGGCCGGTGGCGACGGCGGTATTGGTGGTCGCCTCGTCCTCATAGCGCACGATCCTGGCGTTCACGCCGCTGTCCTTGATGAGACGGGTCAGTTCGATATCCGCCGTAGTGCCGCGCGCGACCGCCAGCGAGGCACCCGCCAGATCCGCCGGACCTTCGATCCCCATATCGGCGGGGGCCGAAATCACCACCGGGATCACGCCGTAGGGGCGCGAATAGTCGATGACCTGCTTGCGTTCCTCGGTGATCGAAAACGAGGCGATGACCAGATCGACCTTGCGGCTGATCAGCGAGGGCACGCGGTTCGCGCCCGAGACCGGCACGATTTCCAGCGCCACGCCCATATCCTCGGCCAGAAGCAGCGCGGTCTCGACATCCGAGCCGGTTTCCCTGGCCTGCGCGTCCAGCATGCCATAAGGCGGGTGGCTGACATCGATGGCGACCAGCACGCGGCCGCGATCCTTGATGGCGGCGGGCACCTCGGCGGTCTGGGCACTGGCGGCACCCGCGCCCAGGGCGACACCCAGCACAAGGCTGGCGGTGGCGGCGGCCTTTCTCAGATCAAGCATGATTTCCTCCTCTGTTGATGGGCCTTGTTACAGCCCGTTGCCGACAAACTGGCGCAGCTCTGCCGTTTGCGGATTGAGCAGCATGTCACCGGTGCCCGATTCCCAGACCCGGCCCTGATGCATGAACACGACATGGTCCGCGACCGAACGCGCGAAGGCCATTTCATGGGTGACGAGCATCATCGTCATGCCGTTTCCGGCCAGTGTCTCGATGGTGCGCAGCACCTCGCCGGTCAGTTCCGGGTCAAGCGCGGATGTGACCTCGTCAAACAGCATCAGCTTGGGCTTCATGGCCAGCGAGCGGGCAATGGCCACGCGCTGTTGCTGACCCCCTGAAAGCTGTTCGGGATAGGCGCCCAGCTTGTCAGACAGGCCGACCTGAGCCAGCACGTCGCTGGCGAGCGCGCGGGCCTCTGTCTGGCTGATGCGTCTGACCTTGCGCGGCGCCAGCGTCACGTTCTGTTCCACCGTCAGATGCGGAAACAGGTTATAGCTTTGAAAGACGATGCCCACATCCTGACGCAGCGCGCGCAGGTTCAGATCGGGCGCGGACAGGTCATAGCCGCAGACATGCAGCGCGCCGGCCTGAAAGCGTTCCAGCCCGTTGACGCAGCGCAGCGCCGTGCTTTTGCCCGAACCCGAGCGTCCGATCAGCGCCACGACCTGCCCCGGCAGAACCTCAAGATCTATGCCCTTGAGAACCTCAAGCGCGCCATAGCTCTTACGCAGGTTATGAAAGCGGACCATCGGCTGGGTGGAACCTGACATGAGGGGATTATCCTTGGCTTGACCTGCGGCGGCGGGATGCGAATGGGCGTTCATGCGGCGCTTTGTGATTGACGTTCGAGACGGCGCTCGAACCGCCGGGCAAGCAGCGACATCGGAAAGCAGATGGCGAAATAGATCAGGGCTGCCAGCGTGAAGACCGTAAAGGGCATGAAGGTCGAATTGTTGATGACCTTGGCCGAATAAGTCAGGTCGAAGAAGTTGATGACCACCGCGTAAGAGGTATTCTTGACGATCTGCACCATGAAGCCGACGGTCGGCGGGATGGCGATGCGCAGGGCCTGCGGCAGGATCACAAAGATAAAGCGCTGCGTGGATGTCAGCGCCAGACATTCGGCGGCCTCCCACTGGGTTTTCGGCACGGCCTGAATGCAGCCCTTCCAGATCTCGCCCAGATAGGCCCCGGAATAAAGCGTCATCGCCAGCCCCGCGGCGGCAAGCGCGGGTAGTTCGAACCCGCCGATGCTGATGCCGAAATAGACCACGAACATGATCACCGGCAGCGGCACACCCTGAATGAACTGCACCAGCAGCGACGAGGTGATGCGCAGCACCCTGCTGCCCGAGGCGCGCGCCAGCGCAACCGGCAGCCCCAGCAGCGTGCCCCCCGCAAAGCCCAGCAGCGACAGCACGATGGTCCAGCCGGCACCCTGAAAGATATAGGCGATCTGTTGGATGGTCAGTCCCAGCATGGTTCAGCCTTACAATGGGGTGCGCAGGCGACGGCGGCGCGGAAAGGAAACCTCGGCCAGTGCCGTCAGCAGCAGCCTGAGCGCCGTTGCAAGGCCAAGGTAGATCACGGCGATGACCAGATAGACCTCGAACCCGCGAAAGGTGAATGACTGGATCATATAGGCCACCCCGGTCAGCTCCTCGGCCGAGATCTGCGACATGATCGAGGTCGCCAGCATCATCAGCACGAACTGGCTGACGAGGGCGGGATAGACCCGCTCAACCGCCTGCGGCAATTCGATGCTGATCAGCGACTGAAACGGGCTGAGCGCCAGGCAATCGGCGGCCTCCAGCTGGCCGCGCGGGATGCTTTGGAATCCGGCGCGCATGATCTCCGCCGTATAGGCCCCGACATTGATCGTCAGCGCGATGACGGCGGCCGCGAAGGGACCGATATGCAGCTGCAACACGGCCAGACCGAAGAACAGCCAGAACACCTGAATGATCAGCGGGGTGTTGCGGATCGCCTCGACATAGACGGTGGCGGCGGCGCGCAGGGCAGGGCGGCCGCGCAGCCGGGCCACCGCGACGGCGGTGCCCAGCACAAAGCCCGGCACGATCGAGGCCAGCGTCATGCCGATGGTCAGCCAGACCCCGTGGATCAGATCCGGCAGGTAATTGGACAGAAAGGAAAAGTCGAACTCATACATGGCGCCGGACCGCGCCCGGAAAATCATCGGAAATCAAAAAGATGCGGTCTGGCCTGATCTGCATTTGCGCGGGTCTCCTCCGCTTTGGCGACGGATCATCAAATCCCTTGACTTAAGCGGCGAATAGCATGATTGGTTTATGCATGCAATAATCATTTTAACGAGGGCACCATGAAAGCGGCAGAGACCCCGGCGGCGATCATTCTCAATCCGGCGGATAATGTCGGCGTGGCGCGCATCGCCATCCCAAAGGGCAGGGGTGTTGCGACCGATGACGGGGTGCTGATCGCGCAGGCGGATATTCCCAGTGGCCACAAGATCGCCCTGCGCGCCATTGCGGCGGGCGCAGCGGTGCTGAAATACGGGCAGGTCATCGGAGTGGCGACCGCGGATATTGCTGCGGGCGATCATGTCCATCTGCATAATCTCGCCATGCAGGACAGCCATGCCGCGCATCACTTTGCCCAGGACGCGCGCGCGACGCCCCTGCTGCCCGCAGATCAGCGCCGCAGTTTTCAGGGCTACCGGCGCGCCGACGGGCAGGTGGGCACGCGCAATTATATCGGCATCGTCACCTCGGTGAATTGCTCGGCCACGGTGGCGCGCGCCATTGCCGATCATTTCAACCGGGGCGACGGGCTGAAAGGCTATGACAATATCGACGGGGTCGTCGCCCTGACCCATGGCACCGGCTGCGCCATCAATATGCAAAGCGAGGGCTATCTTTACCTTCAGCGTGTTCTTTCCGGCTATGCCAGCAACCCGAATTTCGCCGCCATCCTGTTTATCGGTCTGGGCTGCGAGACCAATCAGATCGACCCGATCCTGCGCCGGTTCGGGCTGGAGGAAGGGCCGCATCTGCGCGTGATGACGATCCAGAACCTCGGCGGCACACGCAAGACGGTGGATATCGCCTGTGATATCATCCGCGACATGCTGCCCGAGGCCAATGCCAGACAGCGCAGCACCGTTGCGCTGAGCGGGCTGAAGGTTGCGCTGCAATGCGGCGGTTCGGACGGCTATTCCGGCATCTCGGCCAATCCGGCGCTAGGATATGCCGCCGATCTGATCGTGCAGCATGGCGGCACCGCCGTTCTCAGCGAAACGCCCGAGATTTACGGCGCCGAGCATCTGCTGACGCGCCGCGCCGTGACGCCTGCGGTGGCGCAAAAGCTGATGGACCGCATCGACTGGTGGCGCGACTATACCCGGCGCAACGGGGCAGAGCTGAACAACAACCCCTCTCATGGCAACAAGCTGGGCGGGCTGACGACGATTCTGGAAAAATCTCTGGGCGCGGTGGCCAAGGGGGGATCCATGCCGCTTGAGGCGGTCTATGAATATGCCGAGATCATCGACCGCACCGGCTTTGTTTTCATGGATACGCCCGGCTATGATCCGGTTGCGGTGACGGGGCAGGTCGCGGGCGGCTGCAATGTGATCGTGTTCACGACCGGGCGCGGCTCGGTCTCGGGGTTCAAGCCCGCGCCGTGTATCAAGGTTGCAACCAATTCGCAAATGTATGAACACATGAGCGATGACATGGATATCAATTGCGGCGATATCGTTCAGGGCACCGACACGATCGAAGCCGCCGGGCAGCGCATTTTCGAGAAGATCCTCGCCGTGGCCTCGGGCGCGCATACGCTCAGCGAGGATTACGGCTTTGGCGACAGTGAATTCGTGCCATGGCAGATAGGCGCCGTAACCTGACCCGACTGCCGCCCGATCCCGCGCCGGGTTCGGGCGCCGCACCCGCCTATGCCACGATTACCGCCCGGATCCGCAAAAGCATCGCGGCCGGGGCCCTGCCGCCCGGCACGGTCTTGCTGGAGGGGCCGCTGGCGGGGCTGTTCGGGTCCAGCCGCTCGCCGGTCAAGCGCGCGCTGGCGGAACTGGAGGAGGAGGGGCTGCTCAGCCGTTTTGACGGGCGTGGCCTGCTGGTCGGTCAGGCCGCCGCGCCGCGCCGGGTAAAGATCACGCCGGCGATGCTGCTTCTGGATGCGGATGACGGCATCAGCGCAAAAAGCTTTGCGTGGCAGCCGCATTACTATGATTTCGAGCGAGAGGTCATTCTGCGCTCGGTTTTTGGCAGGGCACGGATCAACGAGCTGGCGCTGGCGCGGCATCTGGATGTCGGGCGCACCGTGGCCCATGATCTGCTGATCCACGCCCGCGAGGTCGGCATCGTCTACAAGGATGAGGGGTCGCGCTGGTGGATCGTGCCGCTGGACGAAGCGCGGTTTCAGAACCTCTATGAATTGCGCATCCTGCTCGAGCCGGTCGCCATGGCGGGCGCCGCCGGTCATATCCCCGAGGCGCGGCTGGACGAAATCGAGGCCCGGCTGCGCCGCGCTCAGGTCGCGTTTCCGGTCATTTCCGCCGCGGATCTGGACGTTCTGGAATCGGATCTGCACATTGATTGCATCCGCTACGGTCGCAACCCCGAGATCGCCGAGGCGCTCAAGCGCAGCCATTGCATCCTTGTCGCGGGCAAGCATATCCAGCTGGCGCTTGGCGCGGATGCACGGGTCGATCCTTTCATGGATGAGCATCTGGAAATCATCGCCGCCCTGCGCAGGAATGACCTGAGCGTGATGCGTGAAACCCTGATCCGCCATCTTGAGCTTTCGGCGCAAAAGGCCGCGCATCGTCTGGCGGCCTTTCGCGCCATCCGCGCTGTAGAGGAATTGCCCTATATATTAGGTGCTTGACGCAGGTTGCCGCTGCGCCGGCAGTCACCACCGCGCGATGGTTTCCCGCGCGCGAACCCGATGCGTTGCTGAACGCTGCCCAGCGAGCCAGGCGATTGCGCGCTGACCAGGCTTATATGGCCGACAGCCGGATCAGGGCCGTGATCCCGCCTTTGATCGCACGCCGGATGCCATGGCCGGCTCAGAAATTCACGCGGTCCGCGCCCTTGAGCTGCAAGATATCCCTGGCTTCATCCGATGTCGCGATATCAAGGCCCAGCCCTTCGATGATCTGGCGGACCTTGGTCACCTGCTGGGCGTTGTTTTCCGCCAGCTTGCCGGCCCCGAGCCACAGCGAATCCTCGAGACCGACCCGCACATTGCCGCCCATCGCCGCGCCTATTGCGGCGATCTGCATCTGGCTGCGGCCCGCGCCCAGCACCGACCAATGATACTCCCCGCCAAAAAGACGATCAGCCGTGCGCCGCATATGGGCGACATCCTCGGGATGGGCGCCGATCCCTCCCAGCAGGCCGAACACGGACTGGACAAAGAAGGGTGGCTTGACGATTCCGCGATCCGCAAAATGCGCAAGCGTATAAAGATGGCCGATATCATAGCATTCGATTTCGAAACGCGTGCCGTTCTCGGCGCATTTGGTCAGGATATATTCGATATCGGCGAATGTATTCTTGAACATGCCGGCGCGGGATGCCTCGAGATAGGGCTTTTCCCAGTCGAATTTGAATTCCTTGAAGCGCTCAAGCATCGGGTAAAGCCCGAAATTCATCGTTCCCATGTTCAGGGATGCGATCTCGGGCTTGAAATGCGCGGCAGGGCCGACGCGCTCTTCGATGGGCATGGTCGGCGAGCCGCCGGTCGTTATGTTGATGACCGCATTCGAGCGCTGCTTGATGACCTTGAGAAACGGCTCATAGGCTTGCGGCGTCTGCACGGGCCGGCCATCCTGCGGGTCTCTGGCATGAAGATGGACGACAGCCGCGCCCGCCTCGGCGGCGGCAATCGCGTTATCGGCAATCTGCTCGGGCGTGATTGGCAAATGCGGCGACATCGACGGGGTATGGATCGAGCCGGTGATGGCACAGGTGATGATAACCTTGCGTTTCGCCATGAATCTTTTCCTTCAGCTATTCGGTCTCGTGGTTGGATTTACCAATGCACCATTGGCAGGCCGGCGACGGGTGAACGGAAACAGGGGATCGTGCTGCCCTTCAGGCTGCCGAGATAGACTGTTTTCAGGTCTGGCCCGCCAAAGGTGACGCTGGCGAGCCAGGGCGCGATGGTGCCGCCCGATGCCGCCAATGTCTCGAAACGCATCGCCGCGCCGCTGGCAAATTCGGCCTCAAACGCTGCTGTCCGTTCGGGATCGCCGTCGTCAAGCAGTGTCAGCGCGTCACCCTCGGGTGTGATCGCCACGAGGCGATCGGCGAAGATCATCGCGCACCAGAGATTGCCAAAGGCGTCAAAGGCGAAACCGTCGATCAGCCCGTCCCCCAGACTTGACGGCCCATAAACTTCGCGATCCGTCAGCGAGCCGTCAGCCTGAACGCGCAGGCGGGTGACGCGCTTGGCGCAGGTTTCGGCGACATAGAGCCATTCTTCCTTCTCATCCAGACGGATCTCATTCGTGAAGGCGAACCCGTCGGCCACGATCCGGATCCCGTTCTCGTCAGCGAGCGCGACATAGCCGTCGGTCAGGCCAAGGCGGACCGCATCGCTCCACGGGTTGACCATGGTCGAGATCGTGATCCAGATGCGGTTTTTGGAATCGCGCAGGACGAAATTGACCTTGCCCATCGGCTTGCCGTCGATGCTGTCATAGAGCGTCCGGGTCGCGCCATCCCTGCTCATGATTTCCAGCACATCGGTGCCGAAATTCGAGATCAGAATGTCGCCATTTTGTGCAAACGCAAGCCCGTTCGGTAGCGTGCCATGAAGCAAGCTCTTCGCCTGATCGCCGGTCAGGTCAAAATGCGCACTTACGGACTGCGCGATGAGTTCCTGCGTTCCGTCCGGCGCAATCTTCATCACGCCGCCGCGGGCGTCAGCCGCCCAAAGGGTGCCGTTGCGTTCGGCCAGAATGCACTCCGGTCGTTGCAAATCTTGTCCCACATGCCTGATCTGCGAGCGGTCTACCTGCCAGCCGATCAAGGGATTTGGTGCCGTTACCTTGCCGTGCATGGTCCTAGTCCTCGAAGATCGCGACCGCGCGCGTGAAACCCGCAGACGCCTTTTCGATCTTGAAGGGGAAGCAGGCGATCATATAGCCGGTGGGCGGTAGCTGTTCGAGATTGCCAAGCTTTTCGATATGGCAATAGGCGATTTCCATGCCGGCGCGGTGGCCTTCCCAGATCAGCGAGGCGTCCTTGGTCTGCGCGTAACGGCGCGCAGTATGAATGAACGGTGCATCCCAGCTCCACGCATCGGTTCCGGTGACGCGAACGCCGCGGCTGGTCAGATAAAGCGTTGCGTCGCGCCCCATGCCACAGCCCGATGCCAGATAATCGTCCTGACCGTATTTCACGCCGGCGGCCGTGTTCACCACGACGATGTCGCCGGGCTGAAGCTCATGCCCGATGCGCGCGAGTTCGGCCGCGACCTCTGCGCCGGTGACGACATGGCCATCAGGGAAATGGCGGAAATCAAGCTTGACCCCGGGGCCGAAACACCATTCGAGCGGCACCTCGTCTATGGTGAGCGCGCGCTTGCCACCATCCATCGTTGAATGGAAATGATAGGGCGCATCAAGATGCGTCCCGTTATGCGTCGAGACATTGAGCTGTTCGACCGCCCAACCCTCGCCGCCCGGCAGCTCTTCCTGTGTCAGCCCGGGGAAAAAGCTTGTGATCTGTCCGGCGGATTGCCCGTGATTGATATAGGTAATCTGCGGCTCGGTGCCTTTGGGGTCAGACGCAATGCCGGCCCTGAGCGTGGTCGAGATATCAACAATGCGACGTGCCATGCTCGTCCTTTCTTTCATAATAAGCCAAGGGCGATCTGCGGAAAGATAATGATCAGCAACAGCGCCACCAGCATCATGACCGCGAAAGGCAGTGCCCCCAGAAAAATGTCCCTGAGCGGTATGGTCGGGTCATCCAGCGAGCCTTTGACGACAAAGACCGACAGGCCCATTGGCGGGGTCAGCAGGCCGATCTCGACCGCCAGCACGGTGATCATGCCAAACCAGATCAGGTCAATCCCCATGGAACTGGCGACCGGCAGGGCCAGCGGGACGGTGATCAGCATGGTCGATGACGAATCGAGAATGGTTCCAAGCAGGATCAGCACCGCGACATAGAACAGGATAAAGCCATAAACACCGACATCCATGCTGACGATCCATGATGTCAGGAACGCAGGCAGGCCGGTCAGCGCCAGCATCCGGCTATACATCGTCGCCGCGATGATGAGAAAGCAGATTGCAGCCGTGATGTGACCGGTTTCAATCGTGACCTGCCAAAGCACACGGCCGTTGAGCCTGCGCTTGACGAATGCGATCACGATGGCACCAAGCGCACCGATGGCGCCCGCCTCGGTCGGGGTGAAGATGCCCCCGTAAAGCCCGCCAAGCACCAGACCCACCAGAATAACGATCGGTGACAGCTTGGCCGTTACCTCTTTCCAAGCGGCAAGGCCGGTCGTCTCATAAAATTCGGGCACGGCGGCGACGCCAGTGAAGCCCGGCGCGTATTTCACCATAAGCCAGATCCCGGCGCAAAAGATGACCGTCACCAGAATGCCCGGCCCGATACCGGCGATGAAAAGCGCGCCGACGGACTGCTCGGCAAGGATCCCGTAGATGATCATCAGCAGGCTGGGCGGCAGAAGCATTCCGAGGATCGACGAGCCGACGACGACGCCCGTCGAGAATTTCGCCGTATGGCCCGCGCGCAGCATTTCCGGCACTGCGATCTTGGTAAAGACAGCCGCCGAGGCAATCGAGATGCCGGTGATAGATGCAAAGATGGCATTCGCGCCGACAGTCGAGATACCAAGCCCACCGCGCAGCCGGCCGAGAAACCTCGTCGCGACATCGAACGTATCGCGCCCGATGTTCGCGCGGCTGACGACAAGCCCCATCAGCACGAAAAGAGGAACAACACCAAAGAGATAGCTTGATATACTCTCACGGGCGGCAAGCGACAGGATGCGCGCCGCCTGATCAGGATTGTCGCGCAGGATCCAGATGCCGAAAAACGAGACGAGCGCCAGGGCAATCGCAACATGCATCCCGGTATAGATAAGCACCAGTATCGCACCCAGCGACCACAGGCCGATTTCAAAGCCGGTCATCGCCCCGCCTTTCCGGCATTCGTGCCGGTGAATGTCACGAGAAGAATCTGGACAGCCCGCAGCGCGAAGGCGATGCAGAGCGCGCTCGCACCGATAAAAACAACGAGATAGGTCGGCCAGATCGGCGCAAGGAACTGCCCGATCGTGCCCACCATCTCGTTGCGGCCATAACTTCGGATAAAGAGCGGGTAGAAGGCATGGGCAAGCACAGCCACCAGCCCGAACCCCGCCATATGCATGATCGCGTCGATGACCCCGGCCACGCGCGGCGCGCGCGCGCGGACCAGCATCAAAAAGCCATCCGCCCGCGTCAGCCGGCCCCGCAGCAGCGTGTTCGCGATCTGCAAAAACACGATGCTGAGGATCAGCATTGAAACGATTTCGGGAACCCCGGGTATCGGGCGCCCAAGAAAGGCCCGCCCGACAACATCGGCGGAGATGAGCATCATGATGAACAAGATCGCGAGTGTGCCGATCATGCTCATCACTGCGGTCATGCGGTCAAAGACCCTGAACAGAAGGTCAAAGCTGCGGATGCCAGTCTGGTTTTCCATTGCGGCCGACACGGTTTTTCCTCTCTCAGGGACAGGTCGCAGGATTTCTCCTGCGCCCACCGTCCGGTCAGCGTTGGGTCCAGTCGCGCGCCAGCGTGACGCCGGCATTCCCGAGCAGCCCGATATACGCATCCAAGACCGCAGAACCCGGCAGCCCCTGGCCATCGGCATTCTGCGCCCACAGATCAGCGATCTGCGGCAGCGCGTTTGCCCATCTGACGCGCTCATCGTCGCTCAGCCGCGTGATGGTCGCGCCGCCGTCTTCGATCTGTTGCAGCGCGGCCTCTACGCGTGACTGCTGTTCGGCGATATATGCGGCCGTATAGGCCTCGGCGCCGGCGCGGAGTGCGGCCTGCACCTCTTCGGGCTGGCGATCATACCAATCCTTGTTGGCGACCAGCGAGCCGGCGTATTGCGCGCCGAAATCAGTAATCAGCACATGGGGCGCAACCTCATGAAGTTTCGCGGGCGCGGCGGCAGTCGGAAATACGATGGCGCCCTCGAACACCCCGGTCTGTATATCGTTATAATAGGTTGTCAGATTGCCCGACACGCCCACCGCGCCGGTGCCCTCCAGCCAGTTCACCGCCGGCCCCGGCGCACCGATCTTGCGTCCACGCAGATCATCGACCGAGGCGACGGGGAAGTTCGTCATCAGCATATAATTGTCGAGTGCGAAGCCGCCGCCAAGATACTGGGCATTATAGCTTTCCCAGGACTCGACCATGCCGGGGATGTCATCGTGCAGCCTGTTCATGGCATTGATCACGATTTGCGCATCGGGTGTGCCGAATGGCGTGAAATATGACACGTTCTGAAGCGGCAGCGAGGTCGGTTCAAATACGGTCGGGACGACGCCCACCTCGGCCAACTCGTCCTCGATCGCCTCAAGCTCGCCCCCGACCGCAGCCAGCGTTCCGCCATAAGCCTCGGTCCAGTTGATGGAATGTTCGCTATCCTCCAGCGCCGCATCAACGGTCGGGATAAATGTCTCGGTCAGGTGCTTCACCCAAAGGAAAACGGGCGGATGTCCATTGACCACGGTGACGTTGATGTCAGCCGCATGGGCTGGAAAAGCAATCGCGCCTGAAAGCAGCACGCTCATTACGGTTGCTGATGTTGTGAATTTCATCCTTACCTCCCCATGGATAAAAGTCGTTTCACGTCTCAATTCGGCGCGGATGCATCTGCCGCCGGACCCTCACCCCCCGCTGGTCAGCGCGCGCGTGCCGGCAGCAAGAAATCTGACGGTGCGCCTGATCGACGCTTCGGTGTCGCTCTCATCGCATAGCCCGCCCGAAAGAGCTTTGGTGCGCCCCGTGCGCGCCATCATCAGGAGACTGAGCGAAATCGTATTGATATACGCCCAGACAGCGTTCTCGCGGCCAAGACCGGGAACATGCGTCTCAAAGGCGTCAACGAATTCGAGCGCGATTGCGTCAAAGTTCTCACCGGTCAATGCGATCGAGCGCTCATCCGTGCCCGACGCAATCTGAACGATAATGCGTGAATAGCTCTGACCTGCGTCGCCGTGTTCGTTGCTCATCTCGATGGTCGGCCTGATCAGCGCCTCGAGCATCTCCTCAAGCCCAACCCCGCCGGGATCTGACAGCACGTCTGCAAGCAGCTTGCGGCGATACGCGTTTATCTGTCCGCTGCGCCGCGCGATGACCTGCTCGAACAGCTCTTCCTTCGAGCCGAAATGATAGTGGATAAGGCCGAGATTGACCTTTGCCTCGTCGGCAATCGCCCGGGTCGTCGCGCCTGCGAAACCGACGACAGCGAAAACACGCTCTGCGGCATCCATAATCTGGATCCTCACATTGCGTTTCGCCGTGCTTCCGGTGGTCTCGGTCAACCTCTGCTCCTCATGAAAATCACCATGATCTGTAGATTGGTCTGCGCCACAGAATCCGGTCGCTTGACCAAGTCATATGACCAATACCGGCCAATCGTCAAGAAAGCTCTCAACGGATTCATGTCCCCGGGCCCGGCGGCGAATCTTCCGATCAATAATAATCAAGTGAAATCAGAAGCATGGGCGTCATAGGTGGCCCCACAGGATCGTTCCTATGCGTGGATACCGGCCCCGATCTGGTTAGCCCGCAGGTCGAGCCGGTCAATCGGCCGACCGTGGGCGCGCTCCGCGAGATCGAGGGCTGGATCTGGCGCGCGGCAGTGATGCAGAGAGGGGGAGTGTGATGGGCGCGCTTAGCCTGAACGGCAAATGGGTGTGACCGTTTTGGGTCGTCAGGTATCAAATGCGGCCGGAATCTTCTCAATCTGTTTGTGGATGCAAGGCAAGGATGCGTCCTTCTCAATTCACCCTCTCCCCCTTTTGGTCTTCGGCAGCTTGATGCCCATGGCATCGTCACTGGCTTCATCGCCGTCGATCAGCCCGTCGTCATTGCTCTCGACTTCACCCTCTTCAATTTTGTGGGTCGGGAAGGAAATATAATCAGCGGCCATTTCAGCGAAAGATATCCCATTTGGTCGGCACATGAGCCCCCTCCTTTCATCGTGCTGTAGAGGGCTCTCGGCGGATTTCTCGCCCGATATCCAAAAATATTGTGCGATAGTCGGTGGCATATCGCGCCATAGGAGGGCAATCGGCGGGGCTGGCGGAGGCGGTGGGATTCGAACCCACGGTGGGGTTTCCCCCACGCTGGTTTTCAAGACCAGAGCCTTAAACCACTCGGCCACACCTCCGGATGTGCAGCACTAGCCTGCGCGTGCGCCATCTGCAAGGCCGGCTTGCCGGCGCGGTCCGGCTTCGTTACCACAGCCTCATGTGACAGGAGCAGGCGATGGACGAGCGTATCAATTCCTACAGCAACGGACCCGATGATCAGGGCCGCTTCGGCATCTTCGGCGGGCGCTTTGTATCCGAGACGCTGATGCCGCTGATCCTCGATCTTCAGGCGGAATATGCGCGCGCGAAAACCGACCCGGAATTCGCCGGCCAGATGGATGATCTGTGGCAGCATTATGTCGGACGCCCCAGCCCGCTTTATTTCGCGCCGCGCCTGACCGAAGAACTGGGCGGGGCGAAGATCTATCTCAAGCGCGAGGAACTCAATCACACCGGCAGTCACAAGATCAACAACGTGCTGGGACAGATCCTGCTGGCGCGGCGCATGGGCAAGACGCGCATCATCGCCGAAACCGGCGCCGGCCAGCACGGGGTCGCGACGGCAACGGTCTGTGCGCGTTTCGGGCTGAAATGCGTGGTCTATATGGGTGCCACCGATGTCGAGCGTCAGGCGCCCAATGTGTTCCGCATGCGCCTGCTGGGGGCAGAGGTGGTGTCCGTAACCTCGGGCAAGGGCACGCTCAAGGATGCGATGAATGATGCGCTGCGCGACTGGGTCAGCAATGTGCGCGACACGTTTTATTGCATCGGCACAGTCGCGGGGCCGCATCCCTATCCCGCCATGGTGCGCGATTTCCAGGCGGTCATCGGCCGCGAGACAAAGGCGCAGATGATGGCGGCCGAGGGCCGGCTGCCTGACAGCGTCGTCGCCTGCATTGGCGGCGGGTCCAACGCCATGGGCCTGTTCCACCCCTTTCTTGATGATCCCGGCGTGCGTATCATCGGGGTCGAGGCAGGCGGGCACGGCGTTGATGCGCGCATGGAACATTGCGCCTCGCTGACCGGCGGGCGCCCCGGTGTCCTGCACGGCAACCGCACCTATCTGTTGCAGGATGAGGCGGGCCAGATTCTGGATGGTCATTCGATCAGCGCCGGGCTGGATTATCCCGGTATCGGGCCAGAGCATGCCTGGCTGCATGAGCAGGGCCGGGCGGAATATGTATTCATCACCGATGACGAGGCCCTGGCGGCGTTTCAGCTGCTGTGCCGGACCGAAGGCATCATTCCGGCGCTTGAACCCAGCCATGCGCTCGCCCATGTCGCCAAGATCGCGCCCGAACTGCCGCGCGATCACCTGATGGTGGTGAATCTCTCTGGCCGGGGGGATAAGGATATCTTTGCCGTCGCCCGCCATCTGGGGGTTGATCTGAACGGCTGAGGGCTGCGGGCCTGCGTGAAAGGTCCGCGCATCCCGGAACAATCCCGGTCAGCGGGGCAGAAAGCGGCCGGCGTCAGGTTTCAGCGCCGGCGCAGGATCAGGATATCCATATGCGATTCCAGCGTCGGCCAGGGAAACAGGATGCGGCCGCTGTCCGGGCCGGTCATCTCGATCACACCGGGGTTCGTGGTGATCTGCGGGGTGGCCGCCGGATCAAGGTCGACCGCAAGACCGGCATAGTCCGGGGGCGTGTCGCCCGCGATATAGCCGACCCCCAGCAGGACCAGCCTGCCGCCATCGCGATGCACCGAGCCACGGATAAGCTGCGAGCCTGAAACCTTGCGGAACTCTTCTGTGCCGGCCTCGCAGCGGAACGGCTGATAGACGATAACGGGGTTGCCGCGGCCCAGCTTGACGACCTGACATTCCCAGCTGCCCGCCAGCACGCCCATCGCCTGATCGGGTGGCATGGCCTGACCGGCAAGCGCGCCGCGCAGCGTGGCAAGATCGTCGGCGCTGCCGCCGGCAAAGGCTTCGCGCAGCGCCTGACCGGCGGATGCGTTCAGCCGGTCCAGCCGGGACATATCCTCTGCACGGACCGGGGTGCCATCCGCAAGCGCCGGGGACGGGGCATCGGCGGGCAATGCGGCATCCTGCGCGGCAAGAGGGGGGGCCATCAGGGCAATCACAAGGATGGCTGCGGCGTGGCGTGCCGGGCGGATCATGGAAACCTCGGGTTCAGATGGGTCATGCGGGATCTACGGCATGGGCGCGCAAAAGTTCCAGCGGCACCACATCACATGTTCGCGCATGGGTCGCGGCCAGCACGACGCGGGGGGCCGCGAACTCTTGCGCGGCCTGAAGAAAGCGCGCCGCACAAAGGCACCAGCGATCGCCCGGCTTCAGCCCTGCGAAACGGTATTCCGGCCGGGCTGTGGTCAGATCGTTGCCAAGATATTTTGACAGCGCCAGAAATTCGGCGGTGACGATGACGCAGACGGTGTGACGGCCCTGATCCTCGGGACCGGTATTGCAGCAGCCGTCACGGTAAAACCCGGTCAGCGGGTCGGTAGAGCAGGGGGTGAGCGGTCCGCCCAGCACGTTCAGGGATGGGTCCATCGGGGCTTTCCTCGCGCATTTGCCTGTGCCCGGCATGCTAAAGAGTTTTCCTGAGTTTTCCAGTGCCTTGCCGGGTTTCTTCTGGCAGTTGAGATTATTATCTTATTGATTTACATGTAATTTCCATCCTGACACATTCGCCCGGGGGGCAACACCGGCAACCGGCGCCGGGACACAGATGAGCGGCGCGCGTGATACACAGTTTTCGGAACATGACGCGCCCCGGGCAGATAGGTTCCCGGCCGGGTTCCCGGATGACCGGGCGGGGGAGGGTGCGCCGCCATCACCAGAAGCCGGACATCATCCCGATGGGTGGCGCAAGTGTTGCGGCTGAAACAGCTGTTCAAGGGGGGCGCCGGTCCGGGACGCCTGCCAGAATTTTTCGCGATTCTGGACATGCAGGGGGTGGCCAGAGGCAGCTTTGAGATGTTTGACGGCTGAACGGCGCAGACGCCTGCAATATGCCGAACCATGAAGCCCTTGCGCGTCACATTACGACTATGCCGGACCGCGTCTGGCGGCACGGTTCCGTG
>JAUNTL010000185.1 GCA_030538705.1 Paracoccus sp. (in: a-proteobacteria)
ATCCAGCGCGGCGGCGGCGGCAACCGCATCGTCGAAGAACATCTCGTAGAAGTCGCCCATGCGATAGAACAGAAGCGCGCCCGGATTGGCCTGTCTGATCGCAAGATATTGCGCCATCATCGGGGTCGGCTGGTCGGACATGGGGTCTCCTTCTTGGTCCCCGTTTCTAACCGATCACGCAGCGATTGCCAGAGCGGCGAGCGTTGTCACCCGGCCTGTATCTGATACCATTGCCGGACCCGCAAGGCCGCCTGCAATGCCGTAAACCAGATCAGTCCCGCCAGCAGGACCACCCCGACAGAGACCACAAAAGCGCGAAAGGGACCGGTCCTGGCACGCAGGGCGGCCAGTTCGGCACGTTGTTCCGCCAGGCGTTGCAGATCGGCGGCGGTCTGAAGGGTGACGGTGCCGTCCTTCGCGGTGAAGACGGCATCGGTATGGGTGACTGGGGCATCGCGCGCTCCGCAAAGCGTGTCGCCGGGAAAGCAGGAGGGCCAGTCGGGGATGACAAGGTGGTTTGTTTCGGGGGCCCGGTAAATCATCGGCCCGGGCAGCAGGGCGATGACGAAAGCCGGATCCGGGATGTCGCCACGAGACAGCGCGCGCAACTGCCCGCGGATAACGGCCTCGGGCAGTGAGGCGAGGCTTTCCGCCATGGCGGGCGGGGCCGCTTCAAACGCGTCGGTCCGCGCCATCAGCAAGGCGCGATATTCCGGGATCGCTTGGGAATAGGGATGGGCGTAGCCCGAAAGATCATGCGGAATGACATTGCTGATCGCCTGGATATAGGCAAGCTCGGCCTCGGTCAGATAGAAGGGCTTTGTGCGGTCCTCCAGCCGGACCTCATGCAGCGTGACGGGGGCGGCATGAAGCACCCGCTGCCCGAATTCGGGATCGGGGCGCAAACCGTCGATCCCGCGCGCGGCCAGCCCTTCGGCGGGAACGGCCTCACCAGCGTCATATCTGGCGCTGATCGTCGATATTTCGGTGGCAAGCTTTTCGACCCTGGAATTGTGGATATCCAGCCTGACCCAGCAAAACAAGGTGGCGAACAGCCCCAGATACATGATCGCACAGGCGAAGGTGACGAAAGCTTTGCTTGCGCGAACAACCGGCAGGCGCGCACGCATGTCCCGCGCGATGGACAGATCACCGAAGCGCAGGATGAAATCGCCCAGATCGGGCAGGATGGCGTCGATCCGGTGGGGTTTGGCGTGCTGAAACAGCTTCAGGCGCAGTTCCTTGCCCGACGCGCCGGGAAGTCTGGCGATCTCGACAGGGTGGTTCTTGCTGGGGTTCTCAAGCTGGAACGGAAGCGCCATGTTTTCCCAATGCGACGGAAGTTCCAGCAGGGAATAACGCCGGAAAAGCCGGTAAAGGGCCCGGTTGTGGCTGGTATCGTGCAATCTGGTCGTCAGCCGGTCGTGGCAGCAGACAACCTGAACCCGCGCCGGAACCCGCAATACCGGCCGCATGCGGATGAGGTCGGGCAGGACCGGGCGCCACCAGTAGAAATGGTGGATTGAAAAAGCCAGCGCAGAGACCAGTGCGGCCATGGCCAGTTCGGGGTCGCCATCATTATAAAGCACGGCCGTCAGCCAGATGAGCAAGCACACAGTTGCGCAGCAAAGGATGAAAGTCGCCCAGAATATCAGATAGCGCATCAGGCGTATCAGGTTGAAACGGCGCAGATAAAGGCGTTCCTCAGGCGTGGCGGGGCGGCTAGTATGGGGGCGATATTCAGGCGCTGGCGGGAACCGGTTGTCCGAAAGCTGGTCGGTCATCGGGGCGGCATTCCTTGGGTCAGTGGCCCCGGAGGGCATCGTCTCAGGCTGTCAGTCTCGTCCCGTCATGGCTTGCGACGGTCACATCCAGCAATGTGCCCTCGGGCTGGTCGGTCCCGAAGGTGATTTCGGTGAACTGCTCGGTCCGGCCAAGGCGCGGGCCTTCGGTCAGGACGCGGTGGCTCTGCCCGATCTGGGCGTTCAGATGGGCAAGAAGCGCCACATCACCCGCCGCGCGCAGCCGCGCCGCGCGGTCCCTGATGGCCGCGCCGTTCACGGCGGGCATGCGCGCGGCAGGCGTGCCCTTGCGCGCGGAATAGGGGAAGACATGCAGAAAGGTCAGCCCGCAGTCGCGCACCAGCTTCAGCGAGTTTTCGAACATCGCCTCGGTTTCCGTGGGGAAGCCCGCGATGATATCGGCCCCGAAGACGATATCGGGGCGCAGTCGGCGGGCATCTTCGCAGAAACGGATGGCGTCGTCGCGCAGATGGCGGCGTTTCATGCGCTTGAGGATCATGTCATCGCCCGCTTGCAGCGACAGATGCAGATGCGGCATCAGGCGGGGTTCGGTCGCAATGGCGGTCATCAGGTTCTCATCGGCCTCGATACTGTCGATGCTGGAGATGCGCAGCCGCGGCAGATCCGGCACCAGCCGCAGGATACGCATCACCAGATCGCCAAGGCGGGGGCCGCCCGGCAGATCCGCCCCCCATGAGGTCAGGTCGACGCCGGTCAGCACCACCTCATGAAAGCCGCGATCGCGCAGCCGCCTGATCTGGTCGACCACGACGCCCGCGGGGACCGAGCGCGAATTGCCGCGACCATATGGGATGATGCAGAAGGTGCAGCGGTGATCGCAGCCGTTCTGGACCTGAACGTAAGCGCGATGCCGCCCGAAGCCGTCGATCAGATGGCCAGCGGTTTCGCGCACCGACATGATGTCATCAACGATGACGCGCTCGGTCCGGCCGATCAGGTCAGGTGTCAGCGAGGCCCATGTCTCGGGGCGCATCTTCTCGCTATTGCCGATGACGCGCGTGACCTCGGGCATGGCGGCGAAGGTCTCGGGCTCGGTCTGGGC
>JAUNTL010000186.1 GCA_030538705.1 Paracoccus sp. (in: a-proteobacteria)
GGCCATGAAAGACGGCCATGAAAAAACGGGCGGCGCCGGGGCCGCCCGTTGCTTGTTTCCCGGTCTCGGGGCGGCTTACTCGGCCTCGTTTGCCGGTTTTGCGTTAAGCATGCCGTAGTTCTTGGCGCCCAGTTCGTCATGAAGCGCGATCTGGGTTTCGAGAAAGTCGATATGGCCTTCCTCATCCCCGATCAGCTCTTCAAACAGGATCTTGCTGACGTAATCGCCGACTTTTTCGCAATGCTCGCGCGCCTGAATATAGAGGTTGCGCGCGTCATGCTCGCCGGCCAGATCGGCCTCCAGCGTTTCCTTGATGTTCTGGCCAATGCGCAGCGGGTCCAGCTTTTGCAGGTTCGGGTGACCTTCGAGGAAGATAATGCGCTGGATCAGCTTGTCGGCGTGATTCATTTCCTCGATCGACTCGGCGCGCGACTTTTCGGCGATCCGGCCATAGCCCCAGTCTTCCTGAAGGCGGTAATGCAGCCAATACTGGCTGACCGCGGTCAATTCCGACCGCAGAGCTGCGTTGAGGTATTCGATAACCTTGGCGTCGCCCTTCATGGGTATTCCTTTCTCAAGCGCCTGCCGCCTTGCGCCGCAGGCCAGTCAGAACCGGCGGCAGGGGCTGGGCCTCTCCGACGGCGAACCCGTCCGCCGCGCGCATCTCGGCGACGAACAACTTCATGCAGCCGCCGCAATCGGCGCGCTTGCCAAGCGCGTGATAAATCTTGCCCGGCGTGACAATGGTATCAGGGTCCGACGCCCGCATCCAGCTTACTGCCGAGCGAATTTCATGGTCCGTGATCTGCATGCAGTGACAGACGATCATCGGGCGATATCCCTGTCGCGTTGCGCCGGGGGTGCGGCGGTTGTGGTCCGGGGCGGGCGGGGCATGGTCATGCGGGTCTCTGCTGCGATTGCGAGTTGGCCTTGCCTGACTGTCAGGACAACTGCCTGACAGGCCGAAAAAGCGAATTAGTCAGAATTTGGTATATATGATCTCTTTAGTCAAGTAATTCCCGGCCTGCCGCCCCGGATATCGCGCATCTGTCAGGGCTGGATCATGCGCAGCCGGGCGCGCTGCGTCATCCCGGCGGAATCGGTGACGCTGAGTTCCGACAGCCCCGGCGCGGCAGGCAGGTCGGCGACCGGCTGCGGCGTTGCGATGATTGCCGGCACCCCGTTGAGCATCCAGCTATAGGGCGGAACGCCGCCGCGTGCCCTGACCGGAAAATGGTCCGAGGTCAGTTCCAACTCGGCCCCGTCCGGGGGAAAGACGATCATCAGCGGCTCGTCCGCTGCGCGCGCCGCCGCGCCGGGGCGGGCCGGGGCGCTTGTTGCCCCACCCGGCGGGGTGAAGCGGCGCAGCGGCAGCGGCAGGCCGGGATTGGCCGCGATCAATGTCTCGGGCGGCGGCGCGGGCAGGGGGCGCGCGCGCGGGCCGAGCATGTCGAACATCTCGAACATCAGCGGTGCTGCGACCTGCCCGCCAAAGGCGCCCGGCACCGGCGTCCCGTCGGCGCGGCCCAGCCAGACGCCGATGACAAAGCGCCCGTCATAGCCGATCGCCAGGGCGTCGCGATGCCCGTAGCTGGTGCCGGTCTTATAGGCGACGCGGCCCGGCCGGCTGCCATCGGGGGGCAGCACCTGCGAGAGGATGGCGCCGATCTGCCAGGCCGCCGGCGCGCCGACCAGACGCGCGGGCGGGCGGTCCGTATCGGCGGCGCGCGCGGCGGGCATATCATAAAGTTCCAGCCCGCGCCCGCCACGCGCAAGCGCGCCGTAACCCGCGACCAGATCATGCAGCGACACACCGCCCCCGCCCAGCACCACCGCCAGCCCCGGCTGGCCGCCGGCAACCTCGACCTCGATCCCGGCGCGGCGCAATGCCGCCATGATCCGCGCCGTCCCCAGCGATTCGGCGATGCGGACGACAGGGATATTCAGCGATTCCTGCAAGGCGCGGCGGATGGTGACGCTGCCGCGAAAGCGGCGGTCGAAATTCTCGGGCTGCCAGCGGCCAAAGGCGGCGGGGCGGTCCTCGATCAGGGTTTCGGGATGGATCAGCCCGTCGTCAAAGCCAAGCGCATAGACAAAGGGCTTGAGCGTCGATCCGGGCGAGCGGATGGCACGGGTCATATCGACAAAGCCGCCGCGCGGGGTGCTGCCCCAGTTGGCGGTGCCGATCTCGACCAGAACCTCGCCGGTTGCATGATCGGCAATGATGACGGCGGCGGTGACGCGCTCGGACTGGGCGCGGGCGGCGCGGGCGACCAGTTCTTCGGCGGCGCGCTGCATGGGGGCGTCGATGGTGGTCTCGATCCGCGCGGCGGCGGCGGGATGGGCGCGGTGCAGCCGCTCGGCCAAAAGCGGCGCATGTGCGGGAAAGGGCTGGCGCGTCTGTGGCAGCGGTGTCGCCCGGGCCAGCTCGGCGGCCTCGGCGTCGATGATGCCCATCGCCTGCGCGCGGTCGATCACCCGGTCGCGGGCACGCAGCGCTGCCGCGCGCCGGGCCGGCATGTCGGGGCGGCGCGCCTCGGGCGCCTGTGGCAGCGCCACCAGCAGCGCGGCCTCGGCCGGGGTCAGCCGCACGGGTTCCTTGCCGAACCACATCAGGCTGGCGGCGCGCACGCCCTCGGTATTGCCGCCATAAGGGGCAAGGCGCAGATACAGCGCCAGGATCCCCTCTTTGCCGATGCGGCGCTCAAGCGCCATGGCCAGACGGGCCTGACGCAGCTTGCCGCGCCAGTCGGCGGTCGGTCCGTTTTCCAGCAGCCGCGCGGTCTGCATCGACAATGTCGAGGCGCCCGAGACGATGCGCCCGTGGCGCAGCGCCTGCGCGGCGGCGCGGATCACG
>JAUNTL010000187.1 GCA_030538705.1 Paracoccus sp. (in: a-proteobacteria)
TCGGCATGCAGCTTGACCGGCAGGCCAAGGCCGCGGGCATGATCGAAGATCGCCGCCATTTCCTTGCGCGAAAAGGCAATGCCTTCGCAAAAGCCGTCGACCGCGTCGATCAGATCCCTGGCATGGCCCGCATCCATCCCGGCAATGACCACATCGCGGATATAGCCCGCGCGGTCATCCTTGTATTCCGGCGGCAGGGCATGGGCGGCCAGCCAGGTGGTGCGGACCTGAACCGGGCGGTGCGCCTCGATCAGGTGGGCCACTCGCAGCATTTTCAGCTCATCCGCGACGGTCAGCCCATAACCGGACTTGATTTCCAGCGTCGTGACGCCCTCGGCGATCAGGTGATCGACGCGCGGCAGGGCTGCGGCCAGCAGCGTGGCTTCATCCGCCGCGCGGGTGGCGTTCACGCTGGACAGGATGCCGCCGCCTGCGCGGGCGATCTCTTCATAGGACGCACCTTCCAGCCGCATCTCGAACTCGCAGGCGCGGTCGCCGCCAAAGACGATATGGGTATGACAGTCGATCAGCCCCGGCGTGACCAGCCGACCGTCACAGTCCAGGGCATCGGCCCCGTCGCGCCCGATCCCGGCATCCACCGCGACGATACGATCATCCTGCATCGCGATATCGACGACCTCACCCGTGGCCAGCCTCGCATTGGTCAGAATTCGGGTATGGGCCATCCGCGTCTCCAATGATTCGGGCTAGACGTCACCTTAATTAAGTATATACTTAAATCTCGGCGGAAAGAAAGCCGGTTTTTGCCCCGCCGGATCTGACGGAAAGGAAGATGGGATGATCCATGCAAGGCAAGCACTTGGCCCGGGCGGATGGTTGGACAATCTGCGGGTCACGATGGACGGTGGAAGAATAGCCGCGCTGGAAGCGGGACGCGCGCCGCTGCCGGGGGACCACCGCGTCGAAGCGCTTGTGCCGGGCATGTCAAACGCCCACAGCCATGCCTTCCAGCGGGGATTTTCCGGCCTGACCGAAGCGCGCCGCGCCGGCCGGGAAAGCTTCTGGTCCTGGCGCGAGTTGATGTATCGCCTGGCCCTGAGCATCGATCCTGACCAGATGCAGGCCATCGCTGAAATGGCCTATGTCGAGATGCTGGAAGCCGGCTTCACCCGTGTGGGAGAGTTTCATTACCTTCATCACGACCGCGACGGCAGGCCCTATTCCGATCCTGCGGAACTGTCGCGCCGGATCTTCGCGGCGGCGGCGAACAGCGGCATTGCGCTGACGCATCTGCCGGTGTTCTATGCGCATGGCGGCTTCGGACCAAGCCCGGCAGGTGACGGTCAGCGCCGCTTCCTTTGCGGAGCTGATGCATATCTCGGGTTGATCGAAGCCTGTGACGCAATGCGGGTGCGCCCGCAGGATCGTGTCGGCTATGCGCCGCATTCCCTGCGCGCGGTCGATACCGACCAGTTGCGCGCAATCGCGGCGACCCTGAAGGGGCGCAAGGCCCATATCCACGTCGCCGAACAGGTGAAAGAGGTCAAGGACTGTCTGGCTTTCAGCACCCTCCGCCCGGTCGAGCTTTTGTATGACACGGTCGAGGTCGATGCCGACTGGTGCCTGATCCACGCCACGCATCTGACGCAAGCCGAAACCGCACTGATCGCCGGGTCCGGCGCAGTCGCCGGGCTGTGTCCCGTGACCGAGGCCAACCTGGGCGATGGCCTGTTCCCGGCGATCAATTTTATGGGCGCGAACGGCAGCATCGCCATCGGCACCGATTCGAACGTGCGCATCGACCTGGCCGAGGAACTACGCCTGCTGGAATACGGCCAGCGGCTGGTTGCGCAGGAACGCAACGTCCTGGCACATCCGGGCGGCTCGACCGGGGGCAGGCTGTTCTCGGCTGCCCTGTCCGGGGGCGCACAAGCGCTGGGAAATGGTCCGGCAGAACTGGCGGTCGGCGCGCCCGCAGATCTGGTGGCGCTGGCGGACCCGCTGGAACTGGAAATGACGGGTGCCGCCCTGCTGGACCGCTGGATCTTCGGGCGCGATGTCTCCGTCTCGGATGTCTGGGCAGCCGGAGCGCATGTCGTGACGGATGGCCGTCATGTCCAGCGCGAAGCGGTTGCCCGGCGTTATGCGCTGGCACTTCGCCGGGCTCTGGCCTGATCGCGCCTGCATCAGATGGCGGCCAGCGCCCCAAGAAACTGGTCGTTTTCGGACGGCAGCCCGACCGAGGCACGGATGAAGGTCTCGTATCCCGGTTGCTTCCACGGCTTCACGACCACGCCGTGATCGATCAGCGCATCGGCGGCCTCGACAGCCGGGCGCCCGCAGTCGAAGAACAGAAAATTGCCCTTGGACGGCAGCACGTCGTACCCCCGCCGCGTCAGCTCGCCCGCCATCCGCGCACGCTCGGCGATGGTCGCGGCGACGGCCTTGTCCATCGCCTCGGGATGGCGCAATGAGGCCAGCGCCGCCGCCTGCGCCACGGCATTGACGTTGAAGGGTGTCCGCACAAGGTTCATCGCCTGCACCACCCCGTCGCAATTCGACAGACCATAGCCGACCCGCAGCCCGGCCAGCCCATGCGCCTTGGAAAATGTGCGCAGCAACAGCAGCGGCTTTTCATGACCGGAAAGCCACGCATCGGCGGCCTTGTAGTCGCCGCCCCGCGCGTATTCGACATAGGCTTCGTCGATGCACAGCACCGTGTCGGGATGCTGCGCCTGCAGCAATGCGCCGATATCATCGCCCGTCAGCCACAGCCCGGCGGGGTTCATCGGATTGGCGATCAGAATCAGTCGGGCTGGACGGGCGGCGGCGTCCAGCAGCCTGCCCACGTCAATCCGGCGATCTGACGTCAGAC
>JAUNTL010000188.1 GCA_030538705.1 Paracoccus sp. (in: a-proteobacteria)
GGAGGACGGCCCCGAGGCGCAGCCCGCCGCATGGTTCATCACCGATCACCGCGCCTTTCGCAAATACGGGCTGGGCTACGCCAAACCCGCGCCGGTCCCCTATGCGCGTCTGATCCGCGACGGCTATCTGCTGCGCGGCGATACGATTGCCGCCCTTGCCGAACAGATCGGCGCCGATCCCGCCGCGATGGAGGCCACCATCGCCCGATACAACACCCATGCCGCACAGGGTGAAGACCCCGCATTCGGCAAGGGCACGACCAGCTATCACCGCTCGCTCGGCGACCCTGATCACGGCCCGAACCCCTGCCTGGCCCCGATCAAGGACGGCCCTTTCTATGCCGTGCGTCTGTATATCGGTGATCTGGGCACATTCGCCGGGCTAAAGGCCAATGCCAATGCCGAGGTTCTGGCCGAGGACGGCAACCCCATCGGCGGGCTTTACGCAGTCGGCAATGACGCGGCCTCGATCATGGGCGGGAATTATCCGGGTGGCGGCATCACGCTGGGGCCAGCGATCACATTCGGTTATATCGCCGCGCGCCATATGGCCGGGGGCAATGACTGACAAGGGCGGCGACTGGGCGGGCATCGCGCTTGGCCTGTCTGCGGCATTGTGCTGGGGGCTGTATAATGTCGGCACCGAAATAGGCCAGAAAAGCGGGTTTCGCCCTGCGGATCTGACCATGTTGCGCTTTGGCGGCGCGGCATTGCTGCTGGCCCCTGTGCTGCTGGTGATGCGCGGCCAGCTTCCATCTCTGCGCAGGATCGTCCTTCTGACGCTGCTGGTCGGGCCGATCTTTGCACTGCTGTTCAATCAGGGCTTTCGCCACGCCCCGCTGGCCCATGCCGTCGTCATCGCGCCGGGCGTGTCGATGCTGACCGCCAATCTGCTGTCATGGCGGCTGGATGGAACGCGGCCCGCAGGACGGCGCGTGACCGGCATGGCGATCCTGCTGGCAGCACTTGTGATCATTGTCGGCGATCAGCCGGCAGGGACACGCACATCCGGCCGCATAGCCGCGCCACTGATCGGGGATCTGTGCTTTTTTGCAAGCGGAACCCTGTGGGGCATCCATGTCTATCTGATCGGCAAATGGCGCATTCCGCCCGCGCCGACAACCGCCGCCATTGCACTGTTATCCACCCTGCTCTTTGCCCCGGTCTATTTCGCCATGAGCAGACCGGGCACGCTTTCTGCCGCACTCTGGGCTGAGCAGTTCGTTTATCAGGGCCTGATCGGCGGCACGCTGGCCTTCGTCGTATTCGCGGCCGCGGTCCTGCGCCTTGGCGCCGCGCGCGCTGCCGTCTTTTCGGCCATCGTGCCGGCCTGCGCGGTGCTGATGGCCATTCCTCTGACCGACCGCTGGCCAAGCGGCTGGCAATGGGCGGGCGTGCTGGCCGCGACGCTTGGTCTGCTTGTCTCTCTTGATCCCGCTGCGTTACGGAAGCGTCGCAGGCGCGCCACCCTGGACCCGAAGGAGCAGGCAGATGAGCAAGACTGACCACCCCGCGGCTGCGGATACGCCCGTCCGGCCGCAGCGCGGCATCCGCACGCTTGAGGCGATGGGGACGCTTTTGCGCGCCATGGCCCGCGCCGGCCAGCCGATCAAACTGCGCGATCTGGCCGAGGCGGTGGATGTCGCGCCGGCCCAGCTGCACCCCTATCTGGTCAGTCTGCGCGCCATCGGCATGGTCGAGCAACTGGGCACCGGCCTTTATCAGCTTGGCCCCTTCGCATTGGAACTCGGGCTGATCCGGCTGCGCGCGCAGGATGCCTATAACGAGGCGATCGCCCGCATCCCGCAACTCGTGGATGAGACAAAGCTGATGGTCGCGCTGTCGGTCTGGGGGTTGCACGGCGTCACGATCGTCTATGTCCGCGAGGGCGCCGCACTCATCCATGCCAATGTCCGCGCCGGGGGCGGGTTTGCCCTGACCGCAACGGCGACCGGACGGCTGTTTGCCGCATTTTTGCCGCAGGAGGTCACCGCCCCCGTGATCGAGCGCGAACTGCTGGAGCGCGACAACTCTGAGAAGGGATTCCGTTTCGACCGCGCAGAGTATGCGCACAAGCTGGCCGAGATCCGCCGTCAGGGTTTCGAAATCACGCTGGATGCGCCCATCCCCGGGGTCAGCGCCGTCACGGCGCCGGTGTTCGATTTCACCGGCGAGATCCAGCTTTCCGTGACAGTGATCGGGCCGACCTCGCTGACCGATCTGGGACCGGGCGGGGCAACGATCACACAGAATGTCGCCTTCTGCCGCAACCTGTCAAAGGATTTGGGCTATATCACACCCCCGGCAGAACCCGGACCACAGGCCGGGTGACCCGGGCAGGTTCACGGAGCCGGCGCCTTGGAGTTTGGACCGCTGGTCGTGAAGTGAGGTTCGATGAACCGGAGTGCGCTTAGAAATTAAGAAGCCCTGCAATCACCGAGCAAGCAATTACAGGGCCTTATATGGTGGGTGATAACGGATTTGAACCGCTGACATCTTCGATGTGAACGAAGCGCTCTACCGCTGAGCTAATCACCCGTGGGTGGCTAGATAGCCGCGCCGATGCATGGGTGCAAGGGCTGGGGCAAAGAATCTTGCCGGGCGGCGCATTGGGGGCCTTGTCTAAAATGAATTATGTTGACGTTGCGTCATCCCGAGCGACAGATATGCCGACCGGGGCGGTATTCGTCCCGGTATTGTGGAGAGTTAACGATGAAAAAGTTTACATGCCTTGCCCTGATCACGATCATGGCGATGCCAATGGCGGCCGCGGCCAACCCGGGCAAGGGGAACAATGGCAATAATGGCAATAGCAGCAACAGCGGCAGCAACG
>JAUNTL010000056.1 GCA_030538705.1 Paracoccus sp. (in: a-proteobacteria)
GGTGGCTTGCGTCAGGCAGGCCCGCCGCCGGTTTTCGCATCACCCCTATTATCCCTGCCCGCCGCAGCCTTGCCGGCGCCGGGCGCTTTGTCCGCCGCGCCCTTTGCACCATCGGGGGTTTTGCCGGTATCAGCACCGGTTTCCCGAGCGGTTCCGGCATCACCCCTATTGTCCCTGCCCGCCGCAGCCTTGCCGGCGCCGGGCGCTTTATCCGTCGCGTCCTTTGCACCATCGGGGGTTTTGCCGGTATCAGCACCGGTTTCCCGAGCGGCTCCGGCATCACCCCTACTGTCCCTGCCCGCCGCAGCCTTGCCGGCGCCGGGCGCTTTGTCCGTCGCGCCCTTTGCACCATCGGGGGTTTTGCTGCGATCAGCACCGGTTTCCCGAGCGGTTCCGGCATCACCCCTATTGTCCCCGCCCGCCGCAGCCTTGCCGGCGCCGGGCGCTTTGTCCGTCGCGTCCTTTGCACCGTCGGGGGTTTTGCTGCGATCAGCACCGGTTTCCCGAGCGGTTCCGGCATCGCTTTTGCGGGTGACCGGCGCCGGTTGCGGGGCGGCGCCGTCGCCGGCATTGGCCAGCCGCCGCATCGCATTGCGGAACCGTTCGGCCGGCACGGTGGCCAGCGTCACCGCGTCCTCATGGGGATGATCTGCCAGCCAGGCCGCGATCAGACGGTGCCCCAGCCCATAGCCCGACCACCGCCGGATATTGCCCGCGCCAAAGAACCATTCCGCATGATCGTAACCCAACCGCGCCCATTCGTTCATCGCGCGCCGCGCCAGCCCGTCCGAGGGCGCCACGCTGTCCCATGGATCAGTGTCACCGCCCATGACCTGAAGAACGAAATGCCCGGCCAGCCCCTCGCTGACCAGTGCCTCGCCCAGCGTCCGGCCATAGCCCGGCCCGTCCCAGCGGATCAGGTGATGCAATTCATGAACCAGCGTGCGGATCAGCTTGTCACGGTCAAAGCGGGCCGGATCGACAGTCAGCTGGATATGACCCGGATGAGGGGCATAGCCCCCGACGCCCCAGCCCGGCACGACCTCTGGTCCGGCGCGCACGGTCAGGTCGAAATGCGGCAGGGCGACATGTTCACCGGCGGCCGCTACGGCCGCGCGGGCGGCCAAGCGGATCTCGGGCATGACCCGGTTCAGGGGCTGGCGGGCATTCAGAAAGTGGATATTCCAGACGGTCATGCCCTGTTCCTGCACCGGCGCGGCGCGATGCGCCAGCGCGAAGCCCGGCCAGACGCATATATCGGCGGGGAGGCGCGCAACAGCCCCGCCGTCAGATTTCGGGAACCAGCACCTCGCGCTTGCCGACGTGATTGGCGGGGCTGACGACGCCCTGATCCTCCATCATCTCGACGATACGGGCGGCCTTGTTATAGCCGATCGCCAGCTTGCGCTGGATATAGCTGGTTGAGCATTTGCGGTCTTTGGCGACGATCATCACCGCCTGATCATAAAGGGCGTCATCGCCTTCGGCGCTGTTGCCAAGACCCAGCGCGGCGTCGATATCCGCGCCCGTCTCGTCCTCGGAATCCTCGATCACGCTGGATTGATATTCCGGCGGGCCAAAGGATTTCAGATAGTTCACGACCTCTTCGACCTCTTCGTCGCTGACAAAGGGGCCATGAACCCGGGTGATGCGCGCGCCGCCGGCCATGTAAAGCATATCGCCCTGACCCAGCAGCTGTTCGGCGCCCTGCTCGCCCAGAATGGTGCGGCTGTCGATCTTGGAGGTGACCTGAAAGCTGATGCGGGTCGGAAAGTTCGCCTTGATCGTGCCGGTGATGACATCGACCGAGGGGCGCTGTGTCGCCATGATCAGATGGATGCCCGAGGCCCGCGCCATCTGCGCAAGACGCTGGATGCAATTTTCGGTTTCCTTGGCATATTCGCGCGCCATCAGGTCGGCCATCTCGTCGACGACGACGACGATATAGGGAAACAGCTCGGGCTGAAATTCCTCGGTCTCGAACAGCGGCTCGCCGGTATCCTCGTCAAAGCCGGTCTGGACGGTGCGCCGGAACATCTCGCCGCGCGACAGCGCTTCGCGGACCCGGCCGTTATAGCCGGCGATATTGCGCACGCCCATCTTGGACATCTTGCGATAGCGTTCTTCCATCTCGCTGACGACCCATTTCAGCGCGATCACCGCCTTTTTCGCATCGACAACGACGGGCGAGAGCAGATGCGGAATGCCGTCATAGACGGACAGTTCCAGCATCTTGGGGTCGATCATGATCATCCGGCATTCGTCCGGTGTCAGCTTGTAAAGCAGCGACAGGATCATGGTATTGATGGCCACCGACTTGCCCGAACCCGTGGTCCCGGCGATCAGCAGATGGGGCATCTTGGCAAGGTTCACCACCACCGGGCCGCCACCGATATCCTTGCCCAGTGCCAGCGGCAGCGGATCCGAGGTGTCGCCGTAAGATCTCGCCGAGAGGATTTCACGCAGCAGCACCTTTTCGCGGCGCTGATTGGGCAGCTCGATCCCGATCACGGTGCGCCCGGGCACGGTCGAGACACGCGCCGACAGGGCCGACATCGACCGGGCGATATCATCCGCCAGCCCGATCACCCGGCTGGCCTTTAACCCCGGTGCCGGCTCCAGCTCATAAAGCGTGACTACCGGGCCGGGATGAACGGCGGTGATCTGGCCCTTGACGCCGTAATCGTCCAGAACCGCCTCAAGCATGCGGGCGCTTTCTGCCAGTGCCTCATCCGAAAGCTGCTGACGCTCGATTGTCACCGGGGCCGTCAGCAGGGAAAGCGGCGGGGGTTCGTAACCCTGTGCCTGATCGTCAAAGCGCAGCGATGGCTGGGCCTCGGCCTGTGCCTGGCGCGACGGCTGGGCGGGCCGGCGCACGGGGGCGACGACGCGGGCCGTGCCGGCGCCAAAGGGATGGGGATCGGCCGGTTCGATCACCGGGGCGTCATCCTGATCAGGGTCGGCCCCGGCGCGGTGCGCCGCCAGACGCTGGGTGACCGAACTCAGCACATTGTCGCCGCCCCGGCGCGAGATCGCATCCGTGATCCGCGCCTCGACCTCGGCGGCCGAGGGCGCGCTGGCGTCATGGGCCTGCGGCTCGACAAGTTCTGAATCGCCTTGCCATTCCGCATCGGCGTTGCGGGCATGGGCGCGGCGGCCAAACAGCCTGCGGCCGGCAGCTGCGGGCGCATCATCACCGGCGGCGGCACCTGCGGCGGCGCGGGCCTTCATGCCGCGCGCGGCCCCTGCCGCGCCGGCCACCCCGCGCCCAAGCCCGCGCAGCGCCAGATCATAGGCCGTCACCAGCCCGGTCCCCAGCCAGCGCGCCAGCCGGCGTGCCTCGGCCAGATCAAAACCAAGGACAAAGCCATAAAGCCCGACCGAACCCACCGCCACGATCAGCGCCCCCAGCTTGAGCGAGGCTGCGGGGGCAAAGGGCAGCATGGTCATCAGACCGCCCATCATCATATCGCCGAAATGGCCGCCAAGGCCAAAGTTCTCTTCCCATCCCGCCGGCGGCACCATCGAGGCGCAATAGACCGAACCCAGCGCGACCGCGATGGGCAGGAACATCGCGCGCATCACGCGATCCTCGCCCCGGTGCAGCATCAGCCGCAGGCCCCAGATCGCCGCCCCGGCCACCAACCCCCACGCGCCATAGCCGGCGATCATCATCAGCGGCGCGGCGACATAGGCGCCAAAGCGGCCCAGCAGGTTCACCGGCGGCTGATCGGTCGCGGCCAGAAAGCTGGGATCATCGGGCGACCAGCTGTAAAGGATCAGCGCCAGCATCACAGCAAGGATGACCAGACCGGCGCCGATCAGCTCCTTGCCGCGCCGTTCCAGCGCCGCCTGGGTATTCTGGTCGAACAGCGGATCGCGCCCCTTGGCCTGCCAGCTTGCCATGCACCTGTCCCCTTAATAGATCGTATCACGCAGGCGGATCAGCGCCTGCTCGGTTTCGTCCTCGCCCGCGACGAGGGCGACACGGATATAGCCCACGCCGGGATTACCGCCATCAGCGTCGCGCGCAAGATAGGCCCCCGGCAGCACCTGAATCCCCGTCTCGCGCCACAGCCGCCGCGCGGCGTCTTCGCCATCATCGACAGGCAGCCACAAAAAGAACCCGCCCTGCGGGGCCAGATATCCCGGCACATTGCCCAGCACCCGGTCGGCCACGGCATATTTGCGCGCATAAAGGGCACGGTTCTGATCGACATGATCCTCGTCCCCCCAGGCGGCGGCGCTGACGGCCTGTGCGGGCAGGGGCAGGGGCGCGCCGGAATAGCTGCGCAGCCGGCGCAGTTCACGGATCGCCCCGGTGCTGCCCGCCGCAAAGCCCGAGCGCAGGCCGGGCAGGTTGGAGCGTTTCGACAGCGAGTTGAACATCACCACCCGGTCCGCCAGCCCCATGCGCGTCGCTACCGCCAGCGCACCGGGGGGTGGCGCATCGCGCCAGATCTCGGAATAGCATTCATCCGAAAAGATCAGAAAGTCATGCCGGTCTGCCAGCGTGATCAGACGCTCCAGATAATCCTCGGATGCGACCGATCCCTGCGGATTCGCCGGCGAGCAGATATAGGCGATCGCCGTGCGCGCCAGTATGGAGGCGTCCAGCGCCTCGTAATCGGGCAGAAAACCACCCCCGGCAGTGGCGGGGACGAAAACCGCCTCGGCGCCGACGGCGGCGGCGGCGACCGCATAGACCTGATAAAACGGGTTGGGGATCAGCACGACGGGCCGTCCGCCTGCCTTTTTTTCGGGGCAGAGCGCGACGGCCGCGTTGAACAGCCCCTCGCGCGTGCCATTCAGGCTGGTGATACGGTCGGGCGCGACCTCGATCCCGTGGCGCCGGCCGATCCAGCCCGATATCGCATCCAGCAATGCGGGCGTGCCCTCATTCGGGGGGTATCTGCCGAAATCGGCGATGCCGGCGGCCATGATCGGCGCAACAAAGTCCGGCACCGGGTGTCGCGGCTCGCCAATGGTCATGACAACGGGCGCGCCGCCGGGTTCGATCCCCGAAAGCAACGCACGCAGGCGCGGAAAAGCGTATTCCGGCAGGTTCGAGAACCGCGCGGGTATTGCCATGACTGCCTCTCATTTCGGGGTCGTTGCGCCCCGTTTGATCAGAAGGTTACAGCAAAGCCGCCCCTCACGTCCAGTCAGGTCAGGCGCAGAGCCGGCGGATCGGGGGCCGGAGGGTGAAAATTGTGCCAGTCAGACGGTCCCGCCGCAGGGCAAGGGGCGGCAACAGGCCGGCCATATCGGCATCAGGACAGGCCGGGTCCGGCCACCCCGGCACAGCCGCTGACCTTACCGCCCGGTCAATCGCGCGGATGCAGCACGGTCTCGATCGCGCGGGCAATACGCAGCAAATGCCGGTCGGCCCCGGCCGCGCCCATCACCATCAGCCCGCAGGCCGGCCGCCCGGTCGGCAGCGATATCGCCGGCAGGCCCAGCAGATTTGCGATGCGGGTGTTGCGCAGGGCCATCAGATTCTCGGCGGCAAAGAAATCGCGGTCGGCCAAAAGGCGCTCGCGGTCAGGCGGCAGGATGGGCGATGTCGGCAGGATGACCGCATCGAACCCCGCCGTGACCGAGGCCCAGGCGGCGCGCAGACGGTCAAGCTGTTGCCAGCCGGCGACATAATCGGGCGCCCCGACCTCGCGCCCCGCGCGAAAGCGGTCCAGGATGGGGGGATACATCGCCTCGGGGTCGGCCTCGATATGGGCGGCCCATGTGCCATAGGCCTCGGGCGCGAACAGCACGGGCGCAAGCGCCATCGCCGTCTGAACACAACCCGGCGCGGCACGCACCAGCGTAACCCCCGCCGCCGCCAGCGCATCGGCCGCTGCCTCAAAGGCGGCGACGGGCGCCTCGCGGGCCTCATCAAAGGGCACGCCGTCCAGAACCATCAGCCGCAGCCCGCGCGCATCCGCATCGCGCAGGTCGGGCGCGCGGCGCGCCGTGATCGCGGCCCAAAGCTCGGCACAATCCTCGACATCGCGGGCCAGCGGGCCGGCCACATCAAAATGCGGGCAAAGCGGCACCACGCCCGCCATGGGCACCATTCCCGGCGTCGGCTTGAAGCCGACAAGCCCGTTCCATGCCGCCGGCAGGCGGATCGACCCGCCGGTATCGGTCCCCACCGTCGCCGATGCCAGCCGCAGCGCCACCGATACCGCAGATCCCGAACTGGACCCCCCCGGCGCCAGCGCCGGATCAAGCGCGTTGGGCGGCGTTGCCGTGACCGGGTTCACCCCCAGCCCGCTGAAGGCAAGTTCGGTCATATGGGTCTTGCCCAGCGAAACCAGCCCGGCCAGCCCGGCATTGCGCAAGATCGCGGCATCATGATCAGGCACACGCCCGGCCAACAGGGCGGAACCCGCCTCGGTCGCGATGCCGGCGCTGTCGACATTGTCCTTCCAGCTGACCGGAACCCCGTCCAGCAGCCCGCGCCGCAGCCCGGCACGGGCACGGTCATGGGCGGCAATCGCCTGTGCGCGGGCGCGCGCGGGCGTTACGCGGGCAAAGATCCGGTCACTGTCGGGATGGGCGGTGATCGCCCCGAGCGCGGCCTCGGTCAGATCGACGGGCGATACCAGCCCCGCCATGATCGCGCGGCCCTGCTCGCAAGCGGTTCGTTCCAGCCAGTCCATCGCGCCCCCTGCATCATGTCGTTGCGATGACGCTAAACCGGCGCCGGGCGTCCGTCCATCGCTTTCACCAGGCGCCACTTTTGACACATGGACGGGGGCGCGCACAGGCCCTAGGATCATGCGCATGACAGATGAGTTCGATATCGTGATCGCGGGCGGCGGGCTGAACGGGCCGGCCCTTGGGCTGGCACTGGCCGATGCCGGGCTTTCGGTTGCGGTGGTTGATGCGGCCCCGGCGCGGGCACGGGCCGATGACGCATTCGACGGGCGGGCCTATGCGCTGGCGCTGGCGTCGGTCCGTCTGCTGGCGGCGATCGGCCTGTGGGGGGAACTCGCCCCCCATGCCCAGCCGATCCGCAAGGTGATCGCCCGGCAGGGCCGCGGCGACCGGATCGGCCCGCTGGGCCTGTTCTTTGACGCCGACGAGATCGAAGAGGGCGTCCTTGGCCAGATGCTTGAGGACCGCTTTCTTTACCGCGCGCTGCTGGGCGCGATGAAAGAGCGGCTGACCCTGATCCCCGAGACCCGGGTCACGGGCCAAAACGCGGATGAGGGCGGCATCACCGTTACCCTGTCCGACGGGCGCAGCCTGCGCGCGGCGCTGCTGGTCGGCGCGGACGGGCGGCGCTCGGGCGTGGGAGAGCGGGCGGGCATCCGCCGTCAGGGATGGGATTACGGCCAGACCGCCCTTGTCGCCGCACTGGATCAGGAGATCGCGCATGACGGCGCGGCCTATCAGGTTTTTCTGCCAACCGGGCCGCTGGCGGTTCTGCCGCTGCCGGGCAGGCGGTCGTCCATCGTCTGGTCGCTGACACGACCCCTGGCCGAAGTGATCGCGGCCATGGGGGATGATGACTTTCTGTCGGTGCTTGGACCCCATCTCTATCCGATCACCGGGGCGGTCACGCTGGCCGGGCCGCGGTTCAGCTATCCGCTGAACCTGACGCTGGCGGAAACCTATATCGCGCCGCGTATCGCGCTGATCGGGGATGCGGCCCATGGCGTCCACCCGATTGCCGGGCAGGGGCTGAACCTCGGGCTGCGCGATGTCGGGGCATTGGCGGAATGTGTCGCCGATGCCGCACGACGCGGTGAGGATATCGGATTTGCAACGGTGCTGGACCGCTATCAGGGCTGGCGCAGGTTCGATTCGACCACGCTCGCGCTTGGGATGGACAGCGTGAACAGGCTGTTTTCCAATGATAACCCTCTTCTGCGTCTGGCGCGCGGGATGGGCATGGGCGCCGTCAACGCCCTGCCGCCGCTGCGCCGCCGCTTTATGCGGCAGGCAGCCGGGCTGACAATCAGCCCGATGCCGCGCCTGCTGGCCGGCCGCAAACTGTGACATCCCCGCTCCATATGCCCGCGCCACGGTAATCCGCGCGCGGAACAGGCGGATCTGACAGGCAGGCGTCATATCCCGCACGAACGCAGCACGCGCATGCCGTGCCGCCCGCTGCCCCCCCACGCGGGAAACCCGCTGGCAGCGAACCGGCCCTGTGGGTTGATACCCCCTCACGCCGCCCGGACCGCCCCCGCGCATCACGCCGGACAGGCATATCGGAGAGGCTGCTTTGGGCCGCGCCGGCAGGCATGCCCGCCGCAGCAAGAGAAATCGCAGCACCATGTGGCGGCGGATCAGCGCCGCGCGGCACCAGCCATATCACAAGCAGCAGACGGAGATGAACAGACCCCGCGCCCGGTGATCAGCATCCACGGACCCGTCACGCAGGTCCGGGCACGCCACAGCCGTTTCGCGGCTGCGAGCGCCGGTGAGTTGGCGGTCGACGGCGATCAGCCGGCCTTGATCTGGCGCGCCTCGGAGATCAGCATCCACGAACCCGCCACGCAGGTTCAGGGGCACCACAGCCGTTTCACGGCTGCGAGGGCTGGCGGTTGACGGCGATCAGTCGGCCTTGATCTGGCGTGCCTCGGAGATCAGCATGATCGGGATGCCGGCGCGGATCGGAAAGGCCAGCCCGGCCGTTCGCGAAACCAGTTCCTGCCGTGCGGCGTCATAATCCAGCCGGCCATGGCTCGCCGGGCAGACAAGCGCCTCGAGCATGTGGCGGTCGAATTCCGGTCCCGCCGGGGTTTCAGGGGCCGTATCAGTCATTGCATCACCTCGTCGCTTTCGCCGCCGCGCAATTCATATTCCAGCAGCCCCTCCAGCAGGGCGCGCCGCTCGGGCAGGGTCGCGGCCTCCAGCAGGGCCTGCTTGTCGGGCACCTCCAGCGGCAGGGCCATGGCAAGCGAATTGACCAGCAACTCGGCCTCGGCCTCTGACGCCGCGTCCCAGTCGGTCGACAGATCATGCGCCGCCATATAGCGCCGCGCCAGATCAAGAAAGGCGGCGCGGTTCAGACCGGGGTCCGCCTCGGTCTCGCCGAGGTCAGGTTCATATCCCGACCAGTCGGCGTGACCGATGGGATAGGGCTGAAAGCCCTGCTCGGCCGCCGCAAGACGAAAGCGCGACACCTGCCCCAGCCAGACCAGATAACGCCCGTCATCCTGTTCCTGAAAACCGACGATCCGTCCGGCTGATCCGACCTGCGCCAGCACCTCGCCCGCCTCGTCCAGCGGCTGGATCATCCCGATCAGCCGGTGCGGGGTTTTCAGCACATCCTCGACCATTTGCAGGTATCGCGGCTCGAATATGTTCAGCGGCAGGCGTGCGCGAGGCATCAGCACCGCGCCCGGCAGCACGAACAGCGGCAGGGTTTCCGGCAGATCGGCGCGGTGCCGGATCATGCGAAGATCAGGCTGGACAGCCGCCGCCGGCCCTTTTGCGCGATCGGATCAGTGGGCGTCAGCGCATCGAAAATGATCATCAGCTGCGCTTTGGCCGCGCCATCGTTCCACTCGCGGTCGCGGCGGAAGGATTCGAGCAGCTGGTCGACCGCCTCCCCGACCTCGCCGGCCGCATGCAGCGCGGTTGCGTAATCGAAACGCGCCTGCATATCGGCGGGATCGGCCTCGACCCGCGCGCGCAGATCATCCAGCGGGCCGGCGCTTTCGGCCTGCCGCGCCAGCGCCAGCTGCGCGCGCGCGGCCTCGACGGGTGCGGCACCTGAAATTGCGGCGGGCACCCCGTTCAGCGCCGCCTCGGCATCCGCGGCCCGGCCGGCGGCCAGCATCGCGCGGACCAGCCCGCCCCATGCCTGCGGGTTTTCAGGTTCCTCGCCGATGATCGCCTCGAATGTCTCGGCCGCATCGTCAAAGGCGCCCTCGCTCAGCATTGCCTCTGCCGCCTCCAGCGCGGCACCCAGCCCGCCGTCATCGCCCGAAAGCTGGGTCAGCTTGTCGACGAACTGCTTGATCTGGCTGGCGGGCAGCGCACCCTGAAACGCGTCGACGGGCTGACCCTTGTAGAACGCATAGACGGTCGGGATCGACTGCACCCGCATCTGCGCCGCGATCATCTGGTTTTCGTCGATATTGACCTTTGCCATGCGGACACGACCCTTGCCCCGCGCCACCTCGGCCTCGAGCGCGGGGCCAAGCGTCTTGCAAGGTCCGCACCACGGCGCCCAGAAATCGACGATGACCGGCACCTCCATTGATGCCTCGACGACCTCGGCCATGAAGGTGGCCTCGGTGACATCCTTGATGATATCCGTTGGATGCGGCTGTGCGCCCTCGCCCAGTAACATGGCGGCTCCTTTCCTGTTTTGCCCTATATGGGGCAGCGCCAAGGCAAGGTGAAGGGGGAAGGGAGGGCCGGGAATGAACAGATGCGCCGCCCGTCCGGTGCATGACCCGATAAAATGCGCCCCCGGCCCCCCGGATGATCGACACAGGAAAACCCCGGTTGGTGGCGCGTGGTCGGACGCCTGACACAGAGGCGGCCTTCTTTGGCCATATCCTCATGGCGCCCGTCGGCACAGGCGATCCCCTGGCGCGCATTTGGCCCGCAAAGGCGCCGCCCAAGTTGGGGAGAGATCAGAATGAGCATCTGGACGGAAATGAAGGCGCGGCCACCGGGAAAGGGCCGGGGAATTCACAGAGCCGTGGCCTAGCCGGATCCCGGCAGCAGAACGGACCGCTCATCATCGTCGAAGGTCGTATAGGTCAGATTATCGGGCTTTTCCTGCTCCTCCCGGTTATTCAGCGCACCGACCGCCTTCCCAAGGGGCATCCCCTGAGTGTGCCCGCGAGACAGGCTGCGGCCCACCTTTACCGTGATTTTCAGATCGGCATAGGCCTCGGCCAGATGATCCAGCTTTGAACAGCACGAATCCGGGAAGCCGGAAAGGTTCTTGCTGCAATTCTTGTCGCCCGGCATGCACGGTGTATCTGCATTCCAGATGGTGACCTTCTCGCTAGCCTTGCCCTCCTTCCGCTGCAATTCGGCGAAATATTGCAGCATATGCTCCTCGGCGTGGCCGCCCCATGGGACATTGTGATGGCCCGCAACCTCGTCCCTTGTGTCCACCCAGGCTTTATGATCCGGAATTTCGTGCCAGGGCATCGTATCAAGCTTGAACGGTGCTTCCCTGTGCTGTTCCGCCAGCCGGTCTGCCTGATCCGCAACCGCAACCCGCCTGTGATTTATTCTATCCAGCGCCGCCTGCCGCCCCGGATCGTTCTTGCCGGGCGGTCGCTCGGCCTTTGCGATGCTTTCATCGGCATCGGCATAGCTTTTCTGCCCAAGATCGCGCGTGCTGTGAAAGACGAAATATTCCGGATGGGAATCGAACTTCAGGATGGTCCAGCTGATACTTTTGTCGGAATTGGTGCCCTTGACCCCGGAAAGATGACCCTGCGCATCCTCCAGAGAGTTCACACGTTTAATGAGCGCGTGGGGATGGGGCATCGGCCTGACCTCGATTGCCGGCCGCATAAGCCGGAGCATATCCACAGCCCAAAGTTACGTAAGGTAAAGGATTCGGTCAAGCGCGCAACCGGCCGCTGATCAAATCAGCAAGAGCGGCGTTATGGGGCCGACGCGGTCCCGATCCGGGCCACCTTGCGCGTCACAGATCAAAACTCGCCAGCACCGGGACATGATCGCTCGGCCCTTCCCAGCCGCGCACCGGGCGCAGGATGCGGCTGCCATGGGCCGCACCCGCGATATCGGGCGTGGACCAGATATGATCCAGCCGGCGGCCCTTGTCCGCCGCATCCCAGTCACGGGCGCGATAGGACCACCAGGAATAAAGCTTGCCCTCGGGGATATCCTTGCGGGTGATATCGACCCAGCCACCGGCATCCTGCGCGGCGCCCAGATGTTCGACCTCGACAGGCGTGTGGCTGACGATTTTCAGCAGCGCCTTGTGGTTCCAGACGTCATCCTCGCGCGGGGCGATGTTCAGATCGCCCACCATGATCGCGCGCTCGGGCCGGTCGGCGTAAAAGGCGTCGCGCATCTCGGTCAGGAAATCCAGTTTTTGCCCGAATTTCACGTTCACCTCGCGGTCAGGAATGTCGCCACCCGCCGGAACATAGAAATTATGGATCACCACCCCGTTTTCCAGCCGTGCGGCCACATGGCGCGCATGGCCCAGCCCGGCGTAATCGCGGTCTCCGTGATCGGTGATCGGCAGGCGCGACAGGATCGCCACGCCGTTATAGCCCTTTTGCCCGCGCGCGACGATGTGGCCATAGCCAAGCGCCCGGAACCCGTCCAGCGGGATCTTGTCCACCGGGGACTTGCATTCCTGAAGGCACAGGATATCGGGGGCCTCTTCGCGCAGCAGACGCTCGACGAGCGCGGCGCGCAGCCTTACCGAGTTGATGTTCCAGGTCGCGATGGTGAACATGATGGCCCCCTTCCGGTCAGCCCGGAACCTAATGGCACCCCGCCGGTCTGTCGAGTGCGACGAAAATATCCTTTGAAGCTGCGAGCTTGAGCATTACAAAGCCGCAAACCCGGCGATGAGGAGATTGGGCCATGCCGACCACCATCGACGAGGCGCTGACGCGCGGCGGTGCCGGACGCTTTCAGAAAAGACTTCTGGGGATCTTTGGCCTGGTCTGGGCGGCGGATGCGATGCAGGTCATCGCCGTCGGCTTTGCCGCGCCCTCGGTCGCGGCCACCTTTGGGCTGGGCATGCCGGTCGCGCTTCAGATCGGGACGCTGTTCTTTCTGGGCATGTTCGTCGGCGCCTTTGTGTTTGGCCGCGTGGCCGACCGCTGGGGCCGGCGCAACGTTTTGCTGGCGACGGTCACGGCGGATGCGGTCTTTGGCATCGCCTCGGTCTTTGCCCCCAGCTTTGAGATGCTGCTGGTGCTGCGCTTTCTGACCGGGGTGGCGGTCGGCGGCACCCTGCCCGTCGATTACGCCATGATGGCCGAATTTCTGCCGCCAAAGAACCGTGGCCGCTGGCTGGTCCTGCTGGAAGGGTTCTGGGCCATCGGCACGATCGTCGTCGCCGTGACGGCATGGATCGCGGCCACGCAGGGGGCAACGGCGCCCTGGCGCTGGATTTTCCTGATCGCCGCGCTGCCGGCGCTGATCGGGGTGTTTTTGCGCATCTGGGTGCCGGAATCACCGATGTATCTGCTCAGGCAGGGCCGCAAGGACGAGGCCCGCCGCGTCGTCAACCGCATTCTGCTCGCCAATGGCGCCGCCCCGCTGAGCCATGACACCGAGCTGATCTTGCCAACCCCGCCCGAAGGCACGCCTTCCTCGATCCTGTCACCGGCGCTGAGGCGGCGCACGGTGGGCATTATGGCGGTGTGGTTTCTGGTCTCGCTCAGCTATTATGGGGTGTTCGTCTGGCTGCCGGGCTGGCTGACAGCCGAGGGCATGGGCTGGGTGCGCGGATATGGATTCATGGTCATCCTCGCATTGGCACAGATACCCGGCTATGCGCTGGCGGCTTACGGGGTCGAACGCTGGGGCCGGCGCCCGACCCTGATGGGCTTTTTGCTGCTGTCTGCCCTGGCCTGCCTGCTGTTCACATTCTCGGTCTCGCCCGGTTTCGTTGCCGGCTCGCTGATCGTGATGAGCTTTGCGCTGCTGGGCTGCTGGGGCGCGCTTTATGCCTTTACGCCCGAGCTTTACCCGACCAGCCTGCGCGGCACAGGTATGGGGACGGCCTCGGCCATCGCGCGGCTGGGCGGAATATTTGCGCCGACCTTGCTGACCTTTGCCTTTGCCCGCGGCTTTGGTTTTGCCATCGGGGTCTTTGCCGCGCTTCTGGTCGCGGCGGCACTGGCACTGATACTGGTGCGCACCGAGACCCGCGACCGCGCCATCGGCTAGGACAGATCCCGCGCGCGGTTTGCGCGCCCCCGCGCGGCAACCACGGGCCGGCACGCCGCGATGCCGGGGCAATGGCCGCCGCTGACGCCTTACCCGCGCCGCAGAGCGACCCCACCGGGCCGGGGCACGGGCGCGGGCGATGCGGTTACGGCAATGCGGTTCCCGGCCTCGCCACCGGTTTCGGCAGCGATGAAAGCCGCCATATCCGCATCCGCACGCCGGCACGGGATCATCCGGGCAACCGGCATGCGCTTTTCCAGATCATACAGCCTGCCCCCTGCGGTGGCGCAAAACGGGACATGGACCGGCGCACAACAGCTGTCGGTATCGACGATGCCGGCGGCGATCCCGGGCATTTTTTGCGCCATACCCTCGCCGTCGTGATCAGCAAAGCCCCATCTCAGGCAGGGTTCCCGACCACTGACGCATCCCGCGCCGGCATATTCCCTGCGACCGGGGCGACAATGCCGGCCCGCTCACACTTCCATAAAAGAATGGCTCCGGCACAGAATGCCGGAGCCAGTAGAGACAGGAAGGGTATGGCCGCATCCCCGGCCATTGGGCTTCGGGGCATCAACACCCTGATCGCCAGCCGGTTCCCGCCCGGCGAATATTATTCACGCGACCAGCCGGTATCCGCCGCTTTCCGTGACCAGCAACCGCGCATTCGAGGGGTCCGGCTCGATTTTCTGGCGCAGGCGATAGATATGGGTTTCCAGCGTGTGCGTCGTCACCCCGGCATTATAGCCCCAGACCTCGTGCAGCAGCACATCGCGCGCGACCACGCCGTCCTGCGCGCGATACAGGTATTTCAGAATATTGGTTTCTTTCTCTGTCAGGCGGATCTTGCGCTCTTTCTCGTCGATAAGCATCTTGAGTGACGGCTTGAACGTATAAGGACCAAGCTGAAAGATCGCGTCCTCGGACTGCTCATGCGTGCGCAGCTGCGCGCGCAGGCGGGCCAGAAGGACCGGGAATTTGAACGGCTTGGTGATATAGTCATTGGCACCCGAATCGAGTCCCAGAATGGTATCGGCATCCGTGTCATGCCCGGTCAGCATCACAACGGGGCATTTCACGCCCTGTTTGCGCAGCCGTTTGCACAGCTCGCGCCCGTCCGTGTCGGGCAGACCGACATCCAGAACAACCAGATCAAAGATCGCGCCCTTGCATTTCTCGACCGCTTCGGCGCCCGATCCGGCTTCGAACACGTCGAAATCCTCGGTTGCGACCAGTTGTTCGGCCAGTGCTTCGCGCAGATCCTCTTCGTCGTCCACCAGCAGAATCTTTTTCAGTCCGGCCATGCTCTTGCCTCCTATGGGGTTGTGGCGCAAAGCTGACGGCTCGGACGCGGCAGGTCCAGCGCTGTTGCAGAAATCTCACGCGCAGTTGTCAGAGGGGCGCGAAATGTTTCAGAATGTTTCAGGATGAGCCTGCTTCCCACCCTGACAGAACAGATTTCCCGCGCCCGCGCCGACCTGCGCATGGGGCTTGCGATCGGAATCGATGACTGGATCGCGGTTCCGGTCGAAACGCTGCGCCCCGACCGGCTGGCGGCACTGGCGGAACTTGGCGCGCCGGTTCTGGCAATCAGCGCGCGGCGCGCCGAGACATTGCGCATTCAGGTTTATGACGGCGATCTGGCGCGCATCGCGCTGCCCGCGCGCGCGGATGCAGGCTGGCTGCGCGCCATGGCTGACCCTTCGGCCGATCTGATGGTGCCGATGAAGGGACCGTTCAGCGCCCTGCGCGGCGGCGAGACCGCCCCCCATCGCGCCGCTATCCTGCTGACAAAATCGGCCGAACTGCTGCCGGCTGTTGTCATGGTCCACGCCCCCGCGCCCGAGGGGCTGGCGCATTTGCACGCCGCGCCGGTCATCGCCGCCTTGGCCGCACAATCACCGCTGCACCCGGTGGCGGCGGCGCGCCTGCCGCTGCTGTCGGCGCAGGATTCCCGGCTGCATATCTTTCGCCCCGAGAATGGCGCGGCCGAACATTACGCCGTCGAGATCGGCAACCCGCCGCGCGACGGGACACCGCTGGTCCGGCTGCATTCGGCCTGTTTCACCGGCGATGTGCTGGGCAGCCTGAAATGCGATTGCGGGCCACAGCTTCACGCCGCCCTCGACGCGATGGGACAGGCCGGCGCCGGCGTTCTGCTCTATCTCAATCAAGAGGGGCGGGGGATCGGTCTGGCCAATAAGATGCGCGCCTATAGCCTGCAAAATCAGGGCTTCGACACGGTCGAGGCGAATCATCGCCTGGGTTTCGAGGATGACGAGCGTGACTTTCGGATCGGGGCCGGCATCCTGCATGAAATGGGCTTTTCCCGTGTCCGGCTGATGACCAATAACCCGCGCAAGGTCGCCATGCTGACCAGCCACGGGATCGAGGTCGCCGAACGTGTGCCCCTGATCCTGCCGGCCAACCGATTCAACCGCGCCTATCTGGAAACCAAGGCACGAAAGTCGGGACATCTGCTGTGAGCCGGCGCCCGGTGCCGCAATATCCGCCACTGCCACAGCCCGGCGATCTGGTCCTGACACCCCGCGGGTTGCGGGCCGGCCGGCGGATCATCCCCTGTGCCATCGGGCGCGGCGGCGTCAGCACAGACAAGCGCGAAGGCGACGGCGCGACCCCCGCCGGCGTCCACCGCATTGCCCAATGCTGGTGGCGCCCCGACCGGCTGGCCCGCCCCGCCCCCTGGGCGCGGATGATCGGGCCGGGTGATCTGTGGTGTGATGACCCCGGCCATGCCGCCTATAACAATCATGCCCGCGCGCCGATGGCAGCCAGCCATGAAACCCTGCGCCGCGCTGATCCGCTTTACGATATTATCCTGACGACGGACTGGAACTGGCCTGATGCGCGACCCGGCGCCGGCTCGGCGATCTTTCTGCATCAGTGGCGCCGGCCCGGCTATGCCACCGCCGGCTGCATCGCAATGGCGCGCGCGGATCTGATCTGGCTGGCGGCGCATGTCTGGCCCGGCACAAGGCTGATCGTGCCGCCCGCGATCCCGCGCTATGGCCAGCCCCGCCGCAGCGCGCCGCAGACCCGCATCTGACATGACCGCCAAATTCCCGGGCGCGCCCCGTCTCTGGTGTCCAAATACCTCGGGGGTGCGGGGGCAGCGCCCCCGTCCGGCGGCGCGACCCGAAACACAGACGGGGATACAGCCCTGCGGCGGGGCGGCGCAGCCGTGACCCCCGGCCTGAACACCGCCCTCGCGGGACCGGCTAGGCGCAACAGATGACCCGCCATCCCCGCCCGCGTGATCCGGGTAAGGGCACCCGCGATCAGGATCATCGCAGGCCGCGGTCCACACCTTGCCCGCGCCGGGGCAGGCACGACCCGGCTATGCGCAGGTCAGCGCGCCGCGCGATCACCAAAAATCGCGCTGCCCACGCGGATATGCGTCGCGCCCTCGGCGATGGCATCCTCGAAATCGGCGCTCATGCCCATGGACAGCCCCTCCAGCCCCTCGGCCGTGGCAAGCTCACGCAGCATACGGAAATGCGGGCGCGGGTCTTTGGTTTCGGGCGGAATGCACATCAGCCCGGCAGGACGCAGCCCCAACGCCCGGACCTGACCGACAAAGCCTGACAGCTCGTCAGGCAGGATCCCGGCCTTTTGCGGCTCATCCCCGGTATTGACCTGAACGAATATCTCGGGCGCCTGCGGTGCATCTTGCAGCGCTGCCGCCAGCTTGCGCGCCAGCGACATCCGGTCAAGCGAGTGGATCGCATCAAACAGCGCGACCGCGGCGCGCGCCTTGTTCGATTGCAGCGGCCCGATCATATGCAGCCCGACCCCGGCGAAACGCGCGCGCCAGCCGGGCCATTTGCCCTGAGCCTCCTGCACATAGTTTTCGCCAAACAGGCGATGGCCCTGTGCCAGCACGGCCTCGACCCGGTCGGGCGGTTGCAGCTTGCTGACGGCGATCAGGCGGACCGATCCCTGCGGCCGGCCGGCCCTGCGTTCGGCCGCGAGGATGCGGCCCGTGATATCATCCAGTCCCATGACACATGATTTCCAAATGAAAAGAGCGGGCGCAAGGCCCGCTCTTTCCTGCATTCATCCGATCGTCAGATCAGAATTTGAACTCCAGACCGAAGTCGGCCATGGTGTTGCGGGTGCGGACGTCATCAATGTTGATGGTGTGACGAGCGATACCGCCTTTAACGGTCGCGCCGCCGCCCAGGTCGTAGGACGCGCCCAGACCGAAGCTGTCACCGTCGACATCAATGTTCTTGAAGTCGTTCTTGCGCCAGAAGCCCGAGACACCAACGCCGTTCGACATGTCGTAGGCAGCGCCCAGACCGTACTGCGCATAGTCAAGCGCATCAATGTCCGAGTTGGTTTTCAGGTAAGCAGCCTTGAAGGTGATGCCGTTGATCGAGGTGCCGCCCGAGACGCCCCAGGTGGCCGACTTGGCAGCATAGCCCAGCGAACCGACGGGGGTGAAGGCGCCGCCGCCGTCGATGTCGACGATGAACGGGTTCAGGGTGTAGTCAGCGCGGTCATAGCCCAGACCGAAGGTGTAATCACCCAGGTCGTAGCCAACACCGATCGACCACGAGGTGGTGTCACGCTCGGTGTCGGAGTTGCCGCTGTATTTGTCATGCAGCGAGACGTACAGGTTGGCGTTGCCGATGGCATATTCGTACAGGATGCCAGCGTCACCGAACGCGCCTTCTTCCGAACCGGCGTAAGCGAACTCGTTGCCGAAATCCAGACCGGTCAGGCCGACTTCCGGCAGGTCGCCGACGGCTTTTTCCAGAGCGGAGTCGATGTCACCGACGGTCAGCTTGCCGTATTCGCCCGAAACCCAGACGGTGCCGGCGGTAGCCGAAGCGTTGCCGCCCGAATTCGAGTGCTGGTCCGAACGGATCTTGGCGCCGAACGAGATGCCCGACTGCGATTCGCCGGTCATGGTGAAGTGGACGCGCATACGGTTAACGACGTTCCACGAGCTGTCGCCGGTGTAACCGGTGTCGCTCTCGTAACGCAGACCCATGCGGGCGTCGCCCGACACGGCGACTTCAGCGGCGGCGACGCCAGCGGTCATGACGAGCGCGGTGGTCGCAAACAGAACCTTTTTCATGGTGTTCCCTCTTGTCTCTCAGTGAACCCCGACTGGCCAAAACCTGCCTGTTGGGTATGGGCAATGTGTGGCGCTTTCACCGGGGCTTTGCAATCGAATCGCCCGGCCTTTGACGGCATTGCCCGGTTTGTGGTGCTTATTGGTCACACATTCGCGATCTGCCTGCCACGCCCGGCGCGGGACCGCTGTTTCGGGAAATGCTTGTCCGCAATGCCCGATCCGCGCTAATGAGCGCCAATAGCTTCGGCCGTATATATATGAGGACAGTGCCATGACCCGTTTCGCGCTTCGCGCCACCGCGATTCTTGTGCTGGGCCTTTCTGTCGCCGGCTGCGGCGGTGGCGGGATATTCGGCACCGGCGGCTCGCAGGCCCAGCAGACCCGGCCCGAGGCACAGCGGCGCCAGTCGACGATCTGGGATCTGTTCTCGAACCGGCAGGATCCGAACAAGGTCGTGGCGGTCAATAAATACCTGTGGAATGCCAGCCTCGATGTGCTGAACTTTCTGCCCATCCAGTCGATCGACCCGTTCACCGGTGTGATCGTCACCGGATATGGCACGCCGCCGGGCGGCGGGCGCGCCTATCGTGCGACCATCCAGGTCACGGACCCGGCCCTGGACGCGCGGTCGCTTCGGCTGTCGCTTCAGGGGCAGGGCGGGGCTGCCGTCTCGCCCGATACGGTGCGCGCGGTCGAGGATGCGATCATGACCCGCGCCCGCCAGCTGCGGGTGGCCGACGGAAACCTGTAACACCCCGGGGGGGGTGCGCGCTCTGGGCGCGCGGGGTGCTGGACCTGCCTATGCGCTGCGTATAAACCCTGCGGGCAACATCAATGCCCGGAGTCCGCATGCCCTATTCCCCCGCCACCAGCGAAGCGCATTGGCAATCGGCCTGGGCCGGTGCCGGCAGCTTTGCCGCCACCCGCGATTCCCGGCCGAAATTCTATGTGCTGGAGATGTTCCCCTATCCTTCGGGGCGCATTCATATCGGGCATGTCCGCAACTATACCCTTGGCGATGTCGTCGCGCGCTACAAACGCGCACAGGGGTTTTCGGTGCTGCACCCGATGGGCTGGGACGCGTTCGGCATGCCGGCCGAAAACGCCGCGATGGAACAGGGCGGCCATCCGCGTGACTGGACCTATGCCAATATCGCCACCATGCGCGATCAGCTGCGCCCGCTGGGTCTGTCGATTGACTGGAGCCGCGAGTTCGCCACCTGCGACGATGATTATGTCCACCAGCAGCAGGCGATGTTCCTTGATATGCTGGACGCCGGGCTGATCACGCGCAAATCGGCTCAGGTCAACTGGGATCCGGTCGATATGACCGTTCTGGCCAATGAGCAGGTGATCGACGGCAAAGGCTGGCGGTCGGGCGCGCAGGTCGAGCGGCGCGAGCTGACGCAGTGGTTTTTCCGTATCTCGGATTACTCGGACGAGCTGTTGACGGCCCTGGACGGGCTGACCGGCTGGCCGGAAAAGGTCCGCACCATGCAGGCCAACTGGATCGGCAAATCGCGCGGGCTGCAATTCCGGTTCGACACGGTGGACCTGCCCGATTTCCCGCAGATCGAGGTTTACACCACCCGCCCCGACACGTTGATGGGCGCGTCCTTCGTGGCGCTGTCGCCCGATCACCCGCTGGTCAAATCGCTGATGGACCGCCCCGACATCGCCGCCTTTGTCGAGGAATGCCGCAAGATCGGCACGACAGAAGAGGCGATCGAAACCGCGCCCAAGCTGGGTTTCGACACCGGGCTGCGCGTGCGCCATCCGCTGGACCCGGCATGGGAATTGCCGATCTGGATCGCCAATTTCGTGCTGATGGATTACGGCACCGGCGCGATTTTTGGATCGCCCGCGCATGATGAGCGTGACCATGAATTTGCGACAAAATACGGCCTGCCGATTCGCGCGAGTTTTGGCCAGCCGGGGATGGACCTTGCGGCGGCCGACGAACTGGTGGCGGCCGCGCCCTATGTGCCGCTGAAATCCGAAACCGTGAGTTATGTGCGCGGCTTTGCAGGTAGCGCCGATCAGACCGGCGATGACGCCGTCGCCGCCGCCATCGGTTTCGCCGAGGCGCAGGGCTGGGGCGAGGGCGTCACCAAATTCCGCCTGCGCGACTGGGGCATCTCGCG